>CAUQDZ010000036.1:0-3582 GCA_963517005.1 uncultured bacterium | reverse complement strand
GTTATACTGCATATCGATTTTATTTTTTTCTATAAAAACATGAAACGATGGCTACCAATGAGACACAGGGTATTAGCTCCTAATGATGGAAACGAAGGTACTGGTGGTGGAGGTGCTCCAGATCAGTCTCCTAAAGATGATGCAAAAGGAGGAGAAGAAAAAAAAACTCCTGAAACAGTCCCTTATGAAAGATTTGCAGAGGTAAATGGACAGAAAAAAGATCTAGAAGCTCAACTTGCAGCCTATAAACAAAAAGAAGCTGAAGAAAATGAGAAGAAAAAGAAGGATGAGGAAGAGAAAGCCAAGAAAAATGGCGAATATCAAAAACTTATCGATAAAAAAGACCAAGAACTTGCTGACTATAAAACAAAACAAGAAGCTTGGACAAAAAGAGAAGAAGCATTGACTGCTAAAAATAATAGTAGAATTGCTACACTCAAGGAGAAGCTCGGAGAGGATTTTGCGACTGCGGAGTCGTTAATCACCGGAAAAACAGATCCTTTTGAACTCGACAAGGCATTAGATGACCTAGAAAAACTCGTAGGGAAAACCAACACCACACCTAAAGGAGGTGGAGGGGTTCCTGATGGGAATAGTCAAGGAAAGCTTGCAGAGTTTAAAGAGAGACTCTCCAAAGGTGAAAGGCTAAGCACCTGAGAACAGAGAGAATTCTTTAGACTTCTCAATGAACTCGAAAATAAATAGCCTCCCTTGCTCAATGAGCATTTTTAACCTTTTATACCTTACAAATGTTACACCTATCAAAAGACTTTAATCTCAAAGAATGGATTTCATCAGTAATCCTTCTTGTCCCTTCAAGACTTCCATTGCTTGCAAGAGCACAAAAAGGATCTCAACTTGAAAGCGACGAAATCTCTTTTTACACTACAAAACAGATCCCAAGAACTGGAGTTGTTAAGGGGCAAGTAGAAATAGGAGGAACCTCAATCGTAGTTAATGAGGAACTCGCAAATAGACTTACTGAAGGATATATCCTTATGCATGCAGATGAACTTATTAAGGTAAAATCTGTAGATAAAAGCAATAAAACTCTGACTGTAGAGAGAGGGTATGCAAATACTCCAGCAGCACTTATTAAAAATGATGCAGTAATCAAAATTCTTTCTAAAGCTGAGGCTGAAGGTAAAATTACAGAAGATTTCCATAAGTTGGAAAAAGTAAGATCAACTAATGTTGCTCAGACTTTTACTAAGTCAATTTATGTTTCGAAAGATGCAGCTGCTTTGCAAAAGAAAAATTATATCGATATGCTCCAAGAAGAAAGAGTAGGAAAGATCGATGAAGAAGGAATCGAAATGAATACTACTCTATACTACGGAAGAAAGAAAATCTCAGAGGACGGTAGAAGAACTATGGGAGGATGGAAAGAAGCTATCACAACCGATGGAGGAATTGTATTTGGGGCAGATAAAAATCTCACAGAAGAACAATTTGAAAATGTATTGGTATCAATTGCATCTAAGCAAGGTAAGCCAACTACTATCTTCTTGAATGCAGTTACCAAGGCAAAAACATTTAAGAAATTTAAAAATGCTGTTACCGCTACTCCTGATTCACAATCTAATATGAAAGCTGGAGGAATTCTTACTGGTTACCTCTCTGACGCTCTTGGATATGAACTCAAGTTTGAAATCGATGAATGCGTACAGACAGGAGATATCTTTATTGGTGTCGGAGAACCAATTATCCATGTAATGGAAGATGTAGAAGAAAAGGTTGATGTATTATTCCAAAACTGCAAAGAGCCATCTAACTCATCTGTAATCAATGAAACATTGAAGTCAACTATTACTTCAGAGTTCCAAAATGCTTATCAGGATGCATATATCAGTAATGCTTGTTAACAATAAGAGGGCTTTGCCCTCTCCTCTTTAATGAGGATTTTATATTTTGAAAAAAGAAAAATCATGATGTACGAAATCACACAAGATTGTAGAATTGCTAATCAAGACTATGAAAAAGGGCAAATTGTTTCTAAAGAAGAAGTTGGAGGATGGTTTCCTTCTGTAATGAAAGAAGCAGAAGAGAAAGAAGCAAAAACTCCAGCTAAAAAGTCTAAAAAAACAGATCCAGAAGTTGCAGAAACTCCTGAAGAGCCTGAATCTGAAAGTCAGGATTAATTTTATTTGTTAGATAGAATATAATGACCCTAAAAACACCAATCAATGCAGGGCATATGGTCCCTAATGCGATGGAAATATTTGTCGCAAAAAGATGGAGTGACCCTTTGATGCAAGTAGGCTTCTATAAAGATCAAGAAATTGCTGCAGCTGGAGAAAGTTCAGATGACGTTTACTCTAACGGATCACTCAAAAAAATCAAAGATGGAAATAAAGTGAAGGTTAACTTTTCTCTCCATGAACTTACCAATGAAAAACTTGAAATCCTCCAACTTGGATTGATCTCAATGAAATCAGGAACTGTTGTTGGAGAGGTTGAGTCCTTTATGCCTGGTGCTTGGTCCTTTGATAAGGATATCTTGCTTAAATATTCTAATCAAGATGGAACAGCAACAGAAGTAACAAAAGTGGAAGCTCTTATTAATGGAGTTGTAAAGACTCTTGTAAAGGAGACTGACTATGATGTAGTAGTAACCTCTCTTGGGTCAACAGCCATCAAACTCAAAAAAGGGACACTACTCACTGATACTGCACCAGTTAATGTAAAACTTACCGTTACTTACTCTGCTACGGCAAACGATGTCAAAATTGTAGAACACAAAGAAAACAGTTTGGCAAAGGGATTTGTAATGGTTCTTGTAAATGAATTTGAATATGAAGGCAAGAAGAAATCGATCAAAATTTATGTTGAAGATTGTCAGGCCTCTAAGTCAATGATGAAGCAGATCTCCAATAACGATGGGACAACCGCAGGATTCCCAGTAGAAATTACTGGTACCATTGTAAAACAAGAAAATCTTGGATTCTCTCTTGCTTAGTGCAAGGGAGTTTCCCTTTTTATTTTATTTTTTTATCAAATGGTGATCGATCTAAAAACTTTTATTGAGGGGTATAAAACATCTGAGGTAATCCATGGAGATCTCAGATGGAAATTTAGAGAGCCAAGGCTAAAAGACTTGGATAAGCCGGTTATGGAAATACTTGAAATTGGTTGTATCGAGTGAGAATGGTCAGCTTTCGAGACTTTTTTGGAAGAAGAATTGCCAGCAAGCAAACAAGCAGAATTCCTAGAAGAAATACTGAAAGAGTTGGGTTTAGCCTAGAGGCTTCTGACGATAAAGGGTATTCAGAAGCTTTGGTTGCGTGGTCAATTTGTGCCATAATGCATTACTACCCTTGCTATAATAAACAAGGAGTCTTGGAGCTTAGTCAATCTCAGGTCTCATCACTCCTGGAAATGATTTCTTGCATAAAAAATCCAGAGGGCTTAGAGAAATATAAAACAGTAAAATTCTCATCAGAATTTGAATTTGATCAACGAGTATTGGGGAAATTTAAATAGAAAGAAAAATCTGACTCAAGTGGTCAGATTTCTTTTTTATTTTGGCAAGATATTTTATGCAAGTGCCATTTCCTGAACTCTTTCTCTTATGTATTCTCT
>CAUQDZ010000035.1:0-4304 GCA_963517005.1 uncultured bacterium | reverse complement strand
AGGTCAGGATTTTCATACAAGCGTCTCAAGTCTTTTTTTTCAAAGTTTACTTGAATCATGACTCTTATGAAAATAAAATATCGTTACTATAAGAGTTCTTCTTATACTCTCATACATAACATTGTCTATTATAGACAATTTAATAAAAAAATCAAGAGAAAGTTAACTATTTTTTACAACTTTTCTTTTTTTAAAGAAACAAAAAGAGACCATTACTGGTCTCGTTCTTGCAAGAAGATTTTTTTAGCAACGATATTTGTTTACATAATACACATTTTCTTTAGAAAATCAAGTTTTTAAATATTTTTTAGTATGTGTCAATATATAGTGTTAATTGTTACTAGAGATACTATATATAGAAAATAGGGCTGATCGGAATCAACAGTTATTAGAAAGAATAGCCAATTCACCAATAAAAAACAAAAAAATCACACTTTGGAAAATTTGACTATACTGTAAGTCAGATTTTTTATTTTTGAGGGAATATGATGTATAGCAAAATTCTTGCACATAGTGTCCGTTATAATGGTTTAGACTTGGTTAATAGTCCTTCTTTGCATTTACCTGGTGGTTTTTTATGTTTAAAGGAGTTTAGCTTTTTTGAGGTGCCAACGAGTATCAGCACAGAAAAATATGCAATGAGACATGGAGAATATGTTTCACCAACAGAAAAGAAGAACAGGAGGATCAGAATTTTGTTTGATATTTTGAGTGAAAGTGCAGATGAGAGATGGTATTGGTTAAGAAAAATACAAAGAGCATTTTCCCCTGAACAAAATCCCTCTCCGCTCAATCCTAAGCTATGGAAAGAGTTAACCTTTATGGATCAAGGGGGAAAGGAGCGAAGTTGTAAATGCCAAGTACTTAAGTGAGTAGAACTCTCAGACTTTGGGAATGAAAAGCGAGCAAGTGTCAGTGTTGAGCTAATAACAGACTCTTCAGAGATCAGAAGTGCAGAAAAGAACACACTAAGAACTCACAATACAAGACAAGGGGTAAAACTAGGAGTAAAGTCTCCAACACCTTGGAGGTATTATCGTGAAGAGATTGCTTATAATGGAGTACTTGATGCAGCACTTTCCGTCGTTTGTACAATAACTAAAGATGGAGCTTTCCCACTGAACTATCTCTCCATTAAATGTGGAGATCTAGTATGGCAACTCCACAACATAAATGCATTAAATCTTCAGATCGGAGATAAGATAGAGATTGATTGATTACAGAGGCATGCATTTCTTTGGAAATGAGGAGAAAAGACTGATATCACAGGAATGGTTGCCCTTGGATCCCAGTGGCCCATACTTACAGTAGAGCCAGTAATGGTATCAGTAGATTGTGGAAGAATTGATAAGGTGTTAGATATAGAGCTGACACGACAAGAAGTATTTTAATTCATGTAAAAAACAAGATGAAAACAATGATAGTATCAGTAGAGGAAATTGCACAAGGAACGATCAATGATGAGCTTTACCAACTCTGCACCAATGATGCAGAGAAAGTAAAAAAATACGAAAACTATGTCGCAAAAAAACTCTGGACAATTGTTGATAAGGAGCAATTTTTGGCCGAAGACTACCCTGAAGATTTTAAGGAGGCGACCATTAATCTGATTCAGAATTTATTTATTTTTACCATAGCTGGTAAAAACTCGGTAGCGACTGGAAGAAAGACAAGCAAGAGTGAGAAAATAGACGATTATAGTATCTCTGAGAGCTACGAGCATTACTCTCCCTATACGCTCTTTGGAATTCCAGTAGACAAAGAAACTATGGAGGTTATCGCTCGTTATCAAGCACCTGACTATCCTTTTGGAAATTGGGAAATTAATTTACATTAGAAAAAAATAAAATGATTAGTGATTTTTTCATAAATACCATAAGAGTCCTCAGCAGAGAAGAAGTAGTAAGTTATCAAGACGGAATTCCCAAAAAAACCTACAAAGAAAAAGAAAATCTGATTGCGTGTAGGGTTGGTCATCTCAACAGTAAAGATATACAACTACTAAGCAAGACTGCAGAAATCAGTGTGCAAACCAGGAAACTTTTTACTGCTCCAGACGCACCAATCAAGATCAAGGATAGAATCATTCGAGAGGATAGAGAATATCAGGTTATATCTGCATATAACGCACAAGATACAACAACCACTCACCATAAAAAATTTTTGATCAAGCTGGTGGAATAATTTAATTAACAAGTGAAAAAATGGTAAAATATCAGCTAACAGACTTTGGACAATCACATTTAAGAGTAGTAAAAAAACTCTCAATGACGAGTGATGAGGCCTTAAAAAAAGTAGGACTCGTACTTGAAGAGGCGATCAAATATGAGCTGGAATCTGATAGTTATGATACAGGAAATCTTGCATCTAGCGTCAATACCAAGCTCGTTAGATCTTGAGTGGTAGAAGTAGGAACAAACCTAGAATACGCTCTTGCAAGAGAACATGGAAGAAGGCCATGAAAGTTTCCAAACCTTGATGCAATGGCAGCTTGGGCTGGTAGGAAAGGAATTATCCAAGGCGCCACGAGCAAATATGATGACCTTCACTACAAAGACAAGGGGATCGTCTTCATCATTGCTAGAAGCATTAAGGAAAATGGAACAAATTGGAACGACAACCACGAAAAGAGTGGAAAACAAACCTTTAAAAAGGTACTCGCAAGAGAAAGATCAGACTTAATTCTTTTATATCGTCAATATATGAAACATGCACAATCCTAATCGACCCAAATCTCTCCAGTCTTTTTTGCAAAAAAATAAAGATATCTGAGGAATAACCCAAAGGATAGCTTTTCTTAAAGTTGAGCAGGGAGATGGACCAGCAATTGTTTTTAATGAGGGAAATCGAACTCCTGAAGGTAAAGGAAACACAAGTTACGAGAAAGGAATAGAAAGTTTCCCTATATTGATTGATGTTGTTGTGGATTATGAAGACTATAAAACAGGATATCTCCTCAGATGACTGATAAGAAAAGAGTTGGGAAAGTTTAATGGGGAATTGAGTGATGAGCGAGAAGGGACTGTAGGATTTAAACAATTCCTTGCTCCAGAATTTAACCACGAAACAAATAAAGTAGTTTTTGGATCTATTTATCTTCTCAAACAAAGCTATGATTACGATACAAATTAGAAATGGAGAGGGAATGGTACTTGGTGTAATCAATGATTTCTTTTCTTTGCAAGTACAAGACGAAATCAATAAATGAGGGAATCTGAAAGTGAGAATCCCCCTCAATGATTGGCTCAGAAAGACACCACTCCAAAAGTGATATCGTATTAGTGTAAATTATGGCATAAATCTTAAAAGAAATCTGATGCTCTTTGATGGATACCTCTCAGACTTCACCCTTAGAACAGAGAGTATAGATATTGAGGCATATAATTGGATTCATTATCTCCAATACCGCCTCCTTGATCGCGGCAAAAAATACCAATCAACTCCTATAAAAACAATTGTTTCCGAAATTTTTGGAATAATCAAAGAGAAAGGTCAGCTTCCTTTTTCTCTTGGAGAGAATAACTGCGATAAGGTTATTGCCAAGGAATTTCCACAAGGTACAAGTTTTTTTGATGTGTTAAGGCGATTAAACGAAGAAAATCCTGACCTTATTTTTCGTATAATCACTAAAAACGGAGAGAATCTCCTAGAGGTAGGAGAAAAAATCGGAGATGTTTTGCAGGGGATTCGAGAGTGTGATACTTCTGACCCATGAAGAACAAACATCGTAAATCGAGAATGGAAAGACTCAATGGATGAGTTCCGAAATAGTCAGGGAACATTGAGGAATGATGAGCATCTCAGACAAACAGGATTGTTGTTTGAAAGGGCTCTTGAAGATAAGATTCCAGCACAACTCCCAAAGTCAACTCCTCTTCCTGTTATTACAATATCAAGAGATACCGACTGGTGGGATTTTAATGTAGGAGATAGAAAGTCTATTAGACTCATTACGGGGTATGAGCGACTATCGCTTTCCTACACTGGACTTATCCAGGAAAGAAGGATCATAATTGGAGCTTGAGGGCTAAAATCTGAGATTAAGGTTGCTCAAAACTATAGAGAAGATGTGAATGTACTAGATACGATTATTAAAAACCTTAGAAAATCTTCTGCACCACAAGTGACTCCTGCTCCTCAGGTAGACCTCAGCTGATACGCTACCTCCTCAGCAGTCAACCAAGCAATCCAATCACAAAACACGAAAATAGAGAAAAAAGCTGACTCAAGCTTCGTGCAATGAGTTGCTCAAACGGCTCAAACTGCATTGAATACGGCAAACCAAGCCAAGCAAACCGCAGAGA
>CAUQDZ010000034.1:0-6141 GCA_963517005.1 uncultured bacterium | reverse complement strand
TGCTAAGCGAGATATGAGTTTTTACCTCTATCCTGAAGATGATAGTGATATGCAAATGATGCTCAAAAATAGATCGACTCAAATAAAAGCTGAACTCTCAGAAGCAATGCAAAAATGAATAACAACAGATAAAGAATTAGAACAGCAATATCGTGATGTGGAAATGATTAGAGAGAAATTAACAACTAAAGAAGAAAGATATTTTGAACTGTGAAATTATACTACAATTTATGAAACAGATGAAGAAAAACTTAGAGAAACCGGGAAAAAATTTGAACAAAAAGTTTCAGGATATGGAATTGGGGTAAAATCTGCTATTCATAGAATGGATGAAGGTTTTACTTCAAATTTGCCGATTTGTTTGGATAATTTAGGGATTGTAAGAAGTGCAGTAACAAGCTCTTTAGCAGCTAGTTTTCCGTTTATTTCTAGTGATTTAATTACAGATACTGGGATTTTGTATGGAGTTAATGCTCATACAGGAGGTTTGGTAATTTTTGATCGTTTTAATTCCAAACTGCCAAATATGAATAGTGTGATTTTAGCGACATCAGGAGCTGGAAAGTCCTTTACGGTAAAGCTGGAAATTCTCAGATATTTGCTCAATGGAGTTGATGTGATCGTTATAGATCCAGAAAATGAATATCAAGCTTTGTGTGAAAAAGTTTGAGGAACTTATGTGAATATTGCGACTTCATCTCAGCAATTTCTCAATCCTTTTGATTTGCCACCTATGATTGAGGATGTAGAATATGGAAAAGGAGATCTTCTTCGTTCTCAAATAATGAACTTGGTGGGATTGATTCAGATTTTGATTTGAAAATTGAATGCTGAGGAGGAAGCTTTGCTTGATAAAGCTTTGCAAAATACCTATGCACTCAAAGGTTTTACCTTTGATATGGATGATTATAGTGGAAAAAAACCTCCATTGATGGAAGATTTGATGAATGTACTAGATGGAATGCACGGTGGGGAACAAATTGCCTTAAAACTTAGTAAATATGTGACGGGAACATTTGGAAAACTCTTCAATAATTATACGAATGTAGATATTAATAATGCTATTACAGTTTTTAGTATTCGTGATGTGGAAGAGGCTCTCAAAACCCCAGCGATGTTTAATGTTCTCAATTTTATCTGGGCTAAGGTAAGATCTGTTAAAAAGCAGAGATTGCTTGTGTGTGATGAAGCTTGGATTATGCTTCAAAATGATATTTCAGCAAATTTTCTTTTTGGACTCATAAAAAGAGCAAGAAAATACTGACTTTGAATTACGACAATTTCTCAGGATATCGAGGATTTTATTCGTAGTCCGTATGGGAAGCCTATTGTTTCCAACTCATCCATGCAACTTTTGCTCAAACAGTCGGTTACTTCTATCAAGTCTCTCAATCAACTCCTTGGACTTTCAGAATCTGAACAGCAAAGGTTGATTTCGGTAGGAGTTGGGGAATGATTGATGTTTGTAGGAAATCAGCATGTTGGGGTACAAATCCTAGCTTCTCCATATGAAAAGCAGTTTATTACAACTGATGTCAAGAAAACTTCTTAGATTCTTGATTGAGATCCTTAGATAAAATCAGATTTTTATTTCTTTTCTCTTAAAAGATGAGAGAACAACAGGACTATTCCTTACAAGTAAAGTGGTCAGCTTATTCTGGACTGTTGTTTTTTTGATCTTTGGTTCAGTGGCATATTCAAAATCATTCTTTGGATATTTCAGAGCAAGGTGAAGCTTTTGTGCTGGGATATGCTAGATTGGGAAATGTAGTCTTGGCAATTGCGGTATTGATTTTTGTGCTACGAGCCTTGGAATATCGATGAGACATTGTCTTTCTTGGTTGATGGATAGGAATATTGGTTTGAACTTTGTTATGGATAGTTGCTATTGCTATGTTGATGATTGCTCAAGGGAAAAGTATTCTTTGATCTGGACAATATATCAAAAAAGAAGAAAGAAATCAGATTTTGTCTTTTTTTGTCCCTGGCCGTGTGAGTATCAAGTGGTTTGATGGTATTAAGGAGGGGAAGCTGGTTCGGCGAATGAAAGAGGCTGAGATTTGGCGATTTGTGATTATGCTCATTGGTGTTCTTGATCCAAGTGGATATTTGCGAGGTGGGTGAATTTTGTTATTGCTAATTAGGCTTTGTGGAATAATGTTTGGTAAAGATATTATTCCTCAAGATCGAAAACTTGGTATCAATAGTCGAATAGTTAAACGAGGAGAGGAGCTCTTTTTGTTGCCTCTTGCAATGTGGAAGTGAAGTACTGAAGAGTCTTTTGCTTTATCGTATCAAATTGAGCAGAAAAAACTTCTCGAAAAGGGGAAAATGTCTTTGGGAATCTGGTTTTTATTCCTTTTTGTGTGAATGATAATTGTGTCTCGAGGTATTTTAGGTTGAGCGTTGTGGAAATTGCTCGTCTTGATGTATCGACTAGCGAGAGGAATGATCTTGATGAGTAAAGAACAATTGTAATTTATTTTATGAGATAATATGATGAAAAAGTGGTTAGTAAAAGCTTTTTTGATGGGAATGGCATTACTGATTCCGAGTTTTGCACTGCAGGTTAGCGCAGATGAGTCTAAGCCTGTGACGAATAATTTTTCTGCAGTTTTGGATAAGTCAACTGAGTCAATTAGTAAGCATTTGGATACTGCTCCTACCGATGTAAATATGAAGGCTGGATGGGTATCTTGGGCAATAGCAAAGATTGTTGATGTGTTGTTTCCTGTATTGGTCGTTGTAGGAGTTATGGTTGCAATGTTTGGATTGTATACGGTACTTTCTGATCCTGCAAAAGTTAAAGAAGGAATGATGACGATCATGTATGGTGTAATCTGAATTGTCTTGCTTTTTAGTGCAAATTATTTGAGTACGACGATTTTTGCGAGTATATGGAAAAGTGGAAGCTTGGGAAATGCTGGAGTTTCAGTTTCTGAGCTTTTGACAAATATTTATTCGATGATGGTATATCCGTTTCTTAAAATTGCGATTTATTTTTCACTCGCAATTTTGGTACTAGTGATGATGTCTCGTGTCTTTACTTATATTACTTCACAGGATGATAAAGTTAGAACTAAGGCAACGGGAGTTATTACGTGGTCGGTAGTAGGAATGCTCATCATCACTGGGGCAAAGCAAATTGTAGAAGCAATTTATGGAAAACAAGAACACGTACTTGCTAATAAACCAACTTCACTGACACAAATTGGTTCGCAAATTCTCAATCCAAAGAGTATTCCAATTGTATTTCAAGTTATGAATTGGGCATTAGGATTGATCTCTTTGATTCTTTTGGTGATGATTATTTGGCAGACGTATCAGATGCTCACAAAACCAGATGATGCTTCTACTTTCAAAACCCTTAGAAGTACAATTATGTATGCATTTTTGGGATTGCTTTTGATAGGATCAGCATACCTTTTGGCGAACTGGTTAATTATTACTTAGATTTGGAGAATAAAAATTGACAGGAATCAGATTTTTGATTATACTTATTTTGATATTTCGATTTCAAACAATAATAGTTATCTTTTAATTTTCACAAAAAAATATGAATAATAAAATATTGCTAAGTACGGATACGATGGTCGGATATGGGCTAGATATGATCTTTGAAATGGCAAAAAGATGCGAATATGATGGGATCGATTTAGCGGTGTCAAAGGGCTTTGATGCTTGGAATGAAAACTATGTAAAGTCGCTTGTCAAAAAACATCAATTACCGATTTATTCAATTCAGACTTCAGCTTCTTTGAATAGTAAAGAAATGAACAAGGTGTTGGATTTGTGTGAGGCTACGGATTGTGATTTGATTACGATTAATGCACCAAAGTTTTTTGATTTTAGATCATATGCGTTTATTGCAAATAATATTGGAGAATATCAAGCTCAAAATCCAGCACTCAATTTTGCAATTATCAATCCAGAAGATAATAATATTTTTGCATTGCCGATTCCTGCATATCGTTTTAGCAATATTATGGATATTATCAAAAAGTATAATTGTGCATTGGCTTTGGATGTAGCGAATATGGATAGTCAGGAGTTAGAAGGAAATTTTAGTAATAAGCTTGATGATTTTGCTCAGTACTTGTCGATGGTGTACCTTTCTGATAAATCAAGAAAAGGAGATACGCATCTAGTGCCAGGAGATGGAATTTTACAACTTCCAAATTTTATTAGAAGGTTGATGAAATCTGGTTTTTCTCGTCCTTTTAGTGTTAAGCTTAATTTGAGTAAAGATGAACTTGCAGATGTGGATAAAGTTGAACTTTTGCTTAATAAGACTAGAGAATTTATTCTCAAAAATGCAGATTAGTTTTTATTGTTTTAATTATACAAGTAAAAATCTGAATTATATTGAAACTTTTTCACTAGATTCAGATTTTTATTATTTTTTTGATTTCATTATTGGATACTATTTTGTATATGAAAAATAGGATATTGAGTTGATCTTATATCACTTTTTGATAAAATGGCAAGAGTTTTTTAAATAAAAAGAGGTTAAAAATCTGACTTTTAGAACTTTTTTAACTATAATTGAGGTAAGTTTTATATTGGGTAGATTGCGATGGCGAAACATACTCCGAATCAAATGCAGAACGCTCAAAAAGTTCCTAGAAACTTGGCAAATAGTCCAAGACTCCAGCAGATGATTTCTAATGCCTTAAAAGTCCTACATCAGAATAATGATAGGTCTGCTTTTGAGTTTACGGGAAATTTGGAAAATGAGCTTGATTGGAGGAATGGGAAGGGAATTCTCTTCACTATGTCCAATCCTAGTAATCATATCGTTCAGGATTTGAATTTTCAAGAGCTTAAAAATGAAGTGATCTATCTAGATGAGCTTGAGGATATTGTTCAAAATGGTCTTCAAATGCCAAATGCTAGTACACTTTGGGGTGAATTTGAAGCTGTGTTGGTAGAGGAAGTTAGGAAAGAATTCAGGTTTTTGATTGATCAAAATCCAAAGATCAAATCACTAAAGTCAGATTTTTTAGCTCATATTGATGGTGTAAATGGTTTTGTTCCTTTGATGGAAATGATTAAAGGATATGCGGAAAATCTCAATAATTCAGATCAAAAAAGAGAATTTGAAAAGCTAATCAAAGAGTATAAAATTTCTTTTTCTACGATTAGTCAAAGACTTGAAAAAAAAGGGGTAGATATCTCGAGTTTGAACAATCCTTATTCTCAGTGGAGTGAGGAGCACAAGGTACTTTGGGATTGAGTTTTTTCACAATTGGTAATTGGAAGATTTCAAGATCGTGTTGAAAATTTGAATTCTCTGATTGAACAGAGTATGGGGGTGTTTGATAAAGCATTACCGAGTTTTTCGATTTTCTTTGAAAAGTATCCGTTTGATTATCAGATTTTGCAGCAAAAATATCCTGAAACTTGGCAACAAATCGAACAACTCCAACAACAAGCCGGAGAGGCTCAGGATGATGTGAGTTTGGAGCAGATCAATCATCAAATTCAGAGCTTGGAATTTTCACTTTACTTGCAGTATTTGAGCGAGCAAAATCCAAAACTTGCTCAAATTTTGCAACAATTAGTTAGTGCAAATGGGAATTTTGGAGTTTTGAGTGAGGGAGATTTAGCCTTTATGATGCAAGAATTTGTAGGTTTGACTTTGGAAAAATACAAAGACAAAAATCTGACTCAAGTTTTTGAACAGATGGGAGGATCTGGCTTTGAAGCTTTTTTTAGAGATCTTTTTGATTTTCAGAAAAATACACTTAGTATTTGAGGAGTAGATTTGCCTATTAGTAAAAAGGTTGTTAGTAATCAGCCTTATAGTTTGCAAAATCTCGAAGCGTTTACTCAGATGGAATTGCCTTTGGAGTTTGAGATTAAAGAGCTAGATAAGGCAGAGTTTTCTGTGGAAAATCGTGCAAGTTTAGAAAAAATCTTTGCTGAGGAAATAAGTGATGACAAAAAAACGCTCAAACTTTCAGGTAAAGACTTAGGAAAAATACTTTATCTGTGGTTGATAAGTCAAGATAAAGGATTTGAGAATTTTGAGAGAAAAAATCTTGTAGATAAGGGGATTTGAACTCTTTTTGATGAGAATAATGCTGCTTTGAAGCGTTTGGAGCTAGCGGGACTTAAAAAACAACTTTCAGAAGGAGA
>CAUQDZ010000033.1:0-6395 GCA_963517005.1 uncultured bacterium | reverse complement strand
TAGTCTGATTTTTTTCTTTGTTATTTATCTTGATTTTGGGAATTGTTTCGTGTTTTTTTATTGGAGCAGAGGTGGAAGATCCTTATTTTGATAAAACAATTGTTTTGGAGAGATGAAAGAGTTATAATCTCGAAGATTTTCATGTTGATATTGATGAAAATCCAGAAAATGAAAGAATGATTTTTTCTCTCAAAAATGATGGTAAAAGCTATATGCTGACTGGATTTTCAGGATTTAATTTTACAGGATGAGATGTGATACCTATAGCAGAATATCAAAATATTTTTGGACAAAGATTTTATTTGCATTATGTTGATGATCTTTTTCTTCAACAGACTAAGCACTATTATTTTACGCTTGATCCTCATCCTCAATGATTGATAAGAAATGATTTTGAACCTACTGCTTGTCAGTTGTTAGGTTTGGAGCAAGATTGTATCTTTGTAGGGAATTTAAAAAAGCGGACTGTTGTTGTACGTCCTAATCCAGCAGTTCAAAACTCAAAGATCACTATTGAATAGCAAAAACTTAAAATCTTTTTCCTTGCAAAAAAAGATCAAACCTTTATAGTAAGTCAGGTTTTGATCTTTTTTATTTAGTTTTACAAGATGGCAGAGAAGAAGCGATATGTGGTGCGAATTGGAAAGGAGACAGGAATCTTTACAGAACGATCTCAGGTACAACCTTTGGTATCTGGATTTGCTGGAGCAAAGTATAAATCCTTTAAGTCAAAGGTAGATGCGGAAGTGGCTTTGCAAAATGGACGAGAGGACTATTATCAAGCTGAGAAAAAACGATTTGAAAGAGATTTGCCTTTTGTTAAAAAGAGTATTGCCGTGGATGCTGCTTGTTCTTCTGCAACAGGGGAAATGGAATATCAGGGAATCGATTTGGAGACACAAAAAGTTGTTTTTTCATTTAAGTCAAAGACGGGGACTAATAATATTGGGGAATTCTTGGCGATAGTACACGCACTTTCTTATTTGGAAAAAGAAAAGAAATCTGATTTTTTTGTGTATTCAGATTCAAAAATTGCGATGAATCGAGTTTTACAAGGGAAGTGTAAAACTAACTTTGTTTCAAATGATGAGAATAAGGAGTTATTTTCACTGATTAAAAGAGCTGAGAATTGGCTAGCTCAGCATTCAGGGGAAAGGAATCTTTTGAAACGAAAGACGAGTGAACGAGGAGAGAATCCAGCAGATTTTGGGAGGAAATAGAGAACACTGAATAAAGTCAGTGTTTTTTATTTTGAATAAATGAAAAGAACTAGTTCTGATCCTAGTTCTTGTTTGTAATAGTTTTTTATAGCTTTTCGATGAGTTGTGCGATATTGAGTACAGATTGGTCTGATCGCATTGGTCCCATGATCTGAAGCCCTGTTGGCAATTGTTTATCTCCGTCTGTGATAAATCCCATAGGAACTGAAATTGCTGGAAGTCCAGCGAGGTTTGCAGGAACGGTATAGAGATCTGCAAGATATGCTTTGAGAGGATTGTCTGATTTTTCTCCTAGTTTTCGAGCAGCTTCAGGTGAGGTCGGAGTTAAAATTGCGTCATATTGAGAGAAAAGCTCAGCAAAGTCAGCTTTCAACTGTTTTTGTGCTTCAAGTGCTTTGAGGTAGTAGCTTTCGTAGTTTGCAGAACTGAGAATATATGTTCATAAGAGGATTCTTCTTTTGACTTCATCTCAAAATCCTTGAGATCTCATTGCTGAATAATACTCATCTAGGTTTGGAAAATCATGGGTATTGCCTTGCTGTCCAAATCTGATACCGTCAAAGCGAGAAAGGTTTGTACTTACCTCAGATGGCATCAAGGTATAGTAGATGGCAAGTGAGTTTTTGAGCATAGGGAGGGCGTTAATATCGACAGTATGTCCGAGGGTACGGAGTTGATCGATTTTCTTGAGGAAAAGGGATTTGATTTGTGGGTCAAGCCCCTGATCTAATGCCTCTTGAGGAACAAAGAACTTTCTGGAGCTTGTGTCAGGTTTTTGTATTTTTTTTACTTCATCAGCTTTAGGAGAACTTGTTGCATCTTTTTGGTCATGAGATGCAAGAAAAGAAAATAAAATCTGAGCATCTTCTGCGGTTTTGCTAAAAATTCCGACTTGATCAAGGGACGATGCCATAGCAACAACTCCATAACGGGAAACAGCTCAATAAGTTGGTTTGAATCCTACAATTCCACACATTGCAGCAGGTTGGCGGACACTTCCACCGGTGTCGGTTCCTAATGCGGCAATTGTCATATCTGCAGCCACAGCAACGGCAGATCCTCAGCTACTTCCTCCAGGAATACGGTCAATTCCATGGGGGTTTTTTACTGGTCAGAAGGCAGATGTCTCGTTTGATCCTCCCATAGCAAATTCATCCATGTTAGCAGATCCAAGAGGAATGACTCCTGCATTGAGGAGATTTTGGAGGCAGGTTGCGGTATAGGGGGCTTTGAAATTTTCAAGCATATGAGATCCACAGCTTGAGATCTGATCTTTGAAAAGGATGTTATCTTTGATGACTATGGGTAATCATGCAAGGGGGAGTTGTGAAAGTGAAGAGAAGTCAGTTTTTTCTTCCTGTTTGAAAAAACGAACGAGTGCATTGAGATTTGGATTGAGCTTTTGTGCATTTTTGAGATACTGGGAATAGACGTCTTGTGGATTGAGATTTCAAGAGGCAACTCAATCGAGATATTGAGAAAGGGTAAGTTGCATATCTAGAGAAAAAAAAGATAAAAAGCTGATTTTCATATGATTATAGTGTAGTTATTTCAGATTTTTTTTCAACTCTAAACGTTATAAGCACCTCTTGACATTTTGTATAAAATATTAAAAAACTATTGATTTTTGATTTGAAAACGATATATAAAAGGCATAAACAAAAATAATCACCCTAATAACAAATAGTTATGAATAAGAAAACAATTAAGAACTATGTTCTTGACACCAATGTGGTGTTGTCTGATCCTCGTGCTATCTATGCTTTTGCAGAGCACAATGTGATCATTCCTATTCCTGTACTGGAAGAGGTTGAGTCCTTCAAGAAAGGACAAGCTGAACGCAATCATCAGGCCCGTGCTTTCCTTAGAGAGCTTAAGGCTCTCAAAGAGGAAAATCCTCAGATGCCCAAGTCTGGGTATCCCTTGAAAATAGGGGGGAATCTGATCTTTAAGCCTACCTCTCCTCAAGAAGCAAGACTTAAAATTTTTGAGGCGAAGACGGTTGATCATCAGCTTTTGGATCTGGTTCTTTCAATGAAAGAATCTCAAACTAAGTCAGACAGGAATGTTGTCTTTGTGACTAATGATGAGGCTTTACAGATCAAGGCGGAGATTTTAGAACTTCCTGTAGAATCTTACAAGAATGCTCAAGTCGCAGATGTGGAAAAGCTCTATGGAGAGATAGAGGAAATCATGCTTTCAGAGCAGGAACTTGCCTGCTTTTATGAGGCAGGTAATCTTAATATTCCTTCTCTTGAAGCTTTATCTCTTAACACTCCTGTTCGTTTGCTGTACTGGTCTAGTAACTCGAATCAGAAATCAGAAATTCTTTGTCTCAAGACGGCAAATGGCCTGGAGGAAATCCGAAAAAATGATGATGTCTTTAGTATCAGTGCACGTAATATAGAGCAGAAATTTGCTCTACATGCTTTACTAGATCCTGAGATTCCTATTGTGGCACTTACAGGTGCTGCTGGAACAGGAAAGACTCTTATTTGTTTGGCGTCAGTTCTCAAGATGCTTAAATCTCGTCAGTATGAAAAAGCTAAGATTGCCCGTCCTATGGTTGAACTCTCAGATAAAACAATGGGATTTTTGCCAGGTACGGTTGAGGAAAAGATTGATCCTTATTTCGGTCCGATCTATGACAATTTGGAATTCTTGAGGTCTCTCAAGCCAGAGAAGTCAGGAAAAAAAGATAAAAATGCTGAGACAACAGAGAGTCATGAATCTGCTAATCAGAGAGCTTTGAAAGGCTGGATGAAGGAACAGAATCTCGAATGTTTTGCTCTCAACTTTTTGCGAGGTCGGAGCTTGCCAAAGAGTTTGATCATCATTGATGAGGCACAGAATACCACTCCTCAAGAGATGAAAACGATCCTAACTCGTTTGGGTGAAGGATCGAAAGTGATTGTGATCGGTGATATTTCGCAGATTGATAATCCCTATTTGGGAGAGCGGAGTAATGGTCTAGCTCATTTGATCGATGCATTCAAGGGACATAAAGAGTTCTTTCATATCCACTTGAAGCAAGGAGAACGTAGTAAGATTGCAACACTTGCAGCAGAGATTCTCTAAACAAGCGTTGCTTGGAAAGGTATGTTTAACTTTAGAGCCTGGGGAATTTCCCCAGGTTTTTCTAAATTGAGAAGGATTTTTCTAGTAGGTTTTAAGGTATGTAGTTTTTGAACTTCATTTAAATTGGATAAAAAAATCTGACTTCTGTGGATGAACTCCTTATTAAAAGTCAGATTTATGTATTTTTTAAGATTATTGTCCAATATAGGCATAAGTTCCCTTGTCAACTCTCTGAAAATCGTCTTTGAATTTTTGGAGATTGAGAATTACGGTATTTGGACTTACCATTTTTTCTCTGAGGACTTCTCTTGTGAGCTCCTTCGCAGTCATTGGATGGTTGTTTTTTTTGAAGATTCTGATGAGAATATCTTTTACACTTCCTCCTTGGAAGCCTCGTTCCTTGAGCCCATATAGTCCGAGTCCTTGATTGACAAAAAGGTCGTTATTTTTTACTAATTCGTTGTGGATAGTATTAATCTTTGTGACTTCTCCGGGGAATCGTTCCAAAATCTTTGCAGGGAGCTCTTGGTAATGGATTGGTTTGTTGAGTCTTCTCATGGTGTAGAGCATTTTGAGTTTTACTGTCTTTGGATTGATGTCATCAAACTCCAAAAGTCAGATTTTTCAGTCTAATATTGTGATATTTTTTACTATGCTGAAGAAATTAACATAGAAAAGATCATTTTTGAGTGATGGAATATCTTTGGTATCTTCAGCAAAGTAATCTTTGAGCTCTGAGATAAATTCATATAAATCTTGAGAGTGATTTCTCTCCTTGAAGTGTTGGAGTGTGAAGAGTACAATTTTGGTCAAAAGATCTTCGTAAAGCGGTTCGATGTAGAATGCTTTATTGATCTCCTTATTCCTTTTGAGATAAGTGATGTCAAAATCAGAAACGAGAATCAATTTGAGTTCCTGTTTTGAGAATTTGAAGAGGTTTTTGTTGATGATTTTTGAAATCAAAGCATCTTCTCCGAGAATCCCTCCGTGAGATTCAAGGATGTTTTTGCTTTCTTGGAGTACATTCATATAGACTTCATTTCCTACGATGAGTCTTCTAAATCTCATCAAAGCTTGAGTTTCGATTTGTCTTACTCTTTCTCTGGTGAGTGAATACTCCTTTCCGATTTTTTGCAATGGAGTCTCCTTGTTTCCATCGAGTCCAAATTTTCTCATCAAAATGAGTCTCTCTTTGGGTTTGCAGTAGAGGAGTACATCCTTGAGTTGAGTAGATTCTAGGTCTACTTTGATTTTTTTGTCGTCCATTTTGGTGTTGAAATTCATCGTAATCAGAAAATCAGGATCTAAATTGGAATGTCTCGTTGCTTTACACATACAACTTTTTGATAGTATAAGAATGCGGGAAAGAATGTCAAGTATTTTCTCCTTAAAAAATCAGGAATGAGAAATAAAGGAAAAAGAGGAAAAAAGTCTGATTTTTTTGACTTTTTTTGTAGTTTTGAGTACAATTGTGTTGATTTATATTTTGCGGAATCCATGCTCGATAGGCTTCAAAACATCGTCTATGATACCAATTATACCGCACAAATTCCAGGTGGTGGCTATGTTTTCCTTGAAAATCAAAATCAAGAAGTATTTATTCCTTCTTTGGAAGAGTCCCAACTACAAAAATCAGTTAAAAATCAGTCCTTTATGGATAAGATTTTGGCTACTCTCGGACTTTTGCCACCAAGTGAAAAAAAAGAAGATAAAAAGTCAGATGTTCCTCTTCAAACTCAAGAAAATCCACTAGATACGAAAGCTAATCCTCAATTTACTCAGCAGGTTAAGGATCTTTTGAATTTGCCAGATGCAGAATATAACGATAAACTTTTGACTTCTCAACTCAGACAATACATCAAAGAGGTAGATACTCATTATACTGCTTTGCTTTCTGATTATAAATCACATATAGCTCCTTCGTATTGGGAATTTAAAGTTCCAAATTTTAATGTTTCGTGACTTTTGGGTAAGGCATATTATACTCAATCGTATCCGAGCTATATTGATATGCTTTGGACTAGGGATGTTATGGGGCTTCATGCTAAGCGAGATATGAGTTTTTACCTCTATCCTGAAGATGATAGTGATATGCAA
>CAUQDZ010000032.1:0-6743 GCA_963517005.1 uncultured bacterium | reverse complement strand
AAAATTCTTTACTTTACTTACATCCCAATCTGAAATATTTCATCCATTGAAATTTCTGGCATTTGCAAACATACTACCCATATTTGTCACATTACTCGTATCCATACCATTTGGAAAGATAATATTCTCTGTTTTAAAATCCTGAAAAAATGAAGAAGCATCATCTGGAAATTGTACTCCTTGCATGAATTCAATCTTACTCACAGAAAATTGCCTCAACTGCAATTCATTTACCAATTGAAACCATTTATTACGATCGATCTTACCATTTCCCTGTAAGGTGAGAGACTGTGAATTTTGATCCCACACACCTTGTACAGCACCCAAATCAAAATTTTTTGATCCAACAGTCACCTCCGTAGCAAAAATTCTACTCATCCAAAGCCCAATAGACATCAGGATAAATCCACCTACCATCAGATACTTTTTGATCTTCATCATAATATCACTCCTAAATAAATAAAATACCTTCAAAAGATATATTTTTAAAAGTTTTTATCAAGTGATTTTTAACATTAATAAGATATTTTCTTCCACCTCATACCTACAAAATATCTTGCATTTTCGCCCCTTTTTCTTACTCTCAAAATATTTACTCCAAGAGATCACTATGAAACTTATCACAAAAAATAAAAGAGCCTATTTTGATTACCAATTTGAAAAAGAATATCAGGCTGGGATCATTCTCAAATGATTTGAAGTAAAAGCAGTCAAAAGTGCTCATATCAATATTCAAGATGGTATTGTCAAACTCAATAAACAAGAAGTATGGCTTTATAATATGGATATACCTCTTTACTCAAAAACTGCACCAATTCTAGCACCATCTTATCTCCCCAAAGCACCTCGCAAACTCCTTCTGACCAAAAGAGAAATTACTAAAATTGCAGCAGCTCTGGATAAACCGGGGATGGTACTCCTCCCCCTCGAAGTATATATCGCAAAATGAGGATTTATCAAACTCAAAATCTGACTTTGAAAACTTTATAAAAAAATAGAAAAAAAACAAATCCTCAAAGAAAAAGACATCAAAAAGCAGATGGATAGAGAAATCAAACAGTTTAAATAAAATATACATATGTACATATAAACTAACATAAAAATAACTTGCATTTTTCTAAAAAACCACTATACTGTATCGGTATAGTTTTTTTATCAATAAAATTATAAAAATGAAAAAAATCTGAATGCTGCTCTTAACTTTTAGTTTGATCGTAGGTGCTATATCATTTATCTTTATCAATAATCAAGCATATTGTATTGACGATATGAGCTGCTCTCAAAAACAATTTACTCAGACATGAAGCATTGTATCTTATAGTGAAACTGAGTTAAAAAATGCGATTTCCAAAGGAGATAAAGTAGCTTTTCTCTTTGAAGCACCTCGATGTGCCAACTGCAAACTTCTCAAAGAAGATCTCCTCGTCAAAGGAATTCCAGCAGGAGCAACACTTCTCATCGCTGACTTTGATCAAGCAACAGATTTGAGAAAAAAATACTGAGTCAAAAATCTCCATACCATCGTCCTTATCGATCACCATCTAAATCTGATTACCAAAGATGAATCTGGAGAATATCAAAATCTCATCAACTTACTTCAATAATTTACTTCTTTGTTTATTAAATAATGATCTTATTATTTGCATTTTTTGCTGGGGTTCTGTCGGTACTCGCTCCTTGTGTATTACCTATTTTACCCGTACTCCTCTGAGGAGGACTCGCAAAAGGAAATAAATATTCCCCTTATATTATTCTTATTTCCTCACTTCTCTTTATCTTTACCTTTACCTTATTGGTCAAAATTGGAACCAGTTTCTTGCCCATTAATCAAGAAATCTTTACCCTCATTTCTGCGATCATTATCTCAGGATATGGTATCATTCTCATCTGGCCGCAGATTTGGGATTATTGCAAATCACTTTTCCCTTCAAAAAAAACTCAAACTATAAAAAAAGAACAAAAAAGCTGATTTCGATCAGATGTTCTTTTGGGAGCATCATTAGGTCCAATATTCGCATCTTGCTCTCCTACCTATGCACTCATCATTTCAAGTATTTTGCCAACAAGTTTAGCTATGGGAATTTTGAGCATCATGATGTATATCATTGGATTTGGATTAGTTATCTTTATCATTATTTATTTTGGCAAAGAAGCACTTCAATACCTCCGTCGATATGCTAATCCCAATGGAATCTTCAAAAAAACAATTTGAGTAATCCTAATACTTACCTGAATACTCATCATCTCTTGAGGATTTAAATGGCTAGAAACTCAACTGGTAAACTCTTCTTTCTGAACCTCAATCACTAGAATTGAAAAAAACGCACTAAGAAATTTACACTAAAAAATTAAAATCTGATTAAAGATCCTTATCTAAAATCAGATTTTTTATTTTTTTATAATTGTAAATATTATGAATATTTTTAACCACTTTCTCTTGACATTTTTTATTTTTTCTATATACCCAAAAGGTAACTAAATAAATATTCCTTATGAACACCAACGAATTTAACCTGCTTACTCTAGCAGAAGCTATTGAGATTATCAGTTCTCAAACCGATCTTCTCGAAAAAGAAGCATCATCTCTGAAAAAAAAATCTTGCCATACCACTTTTGATATGCGAGAAATCATCTCCAACTATAAAGATGAGAAAATAAAAGAGAATGCTCGAAGTACCTATGATATAGCTGATAAAAGCCATCTTCGAGGAGAAGCAGCATTACAGATCACAAAAAAAGTAAAAGAAATCATTCCTTTACTTAGACAAATCGCTCCTGCAGTAAGACAAATCAAAAAAAACAGAGAGCTTTTAATAAACTCACTAGAAAGTTTGCACCAAGCAGAAGTAAATGCTGAACTAGACGAACGATTCTCTTAACCCACCAAGGATTCCTTGAAAAACACAGAACAGAAGCAAAGTAATACTCAACTTCTGTTCTTTTTCTTTTTTTGTATTTTCTCTTGACATTCAAAAGGAAATATATAATATCTCCGACGTAAACAAATACTACTAACTTCTTCGTTCTACTATGATATACTGTTTAACTTTTGATCGTGTTCGATCACCCACGTATTAATAACACAGATGTGTTTGTTGGTTAGTGATAGCCTCAGCTGAATTATTATTCAGTCTGAGGCTATTTTCTTTATTTTACAAAAAACAATTTAAAAAATCTGATCAAAGAAAAGATTCTCAAAGATCAGATTTTATCTTTATTATTCAATCCCCTGTTCCAAAAAAGTAATCATTGGCATCGCGATATCCATAGCTTTTTTTAACTCCTCTACAATAACCTCTGAAACTAAAAGATCATCTTCAATCTTGACCTCCCAAAGCCAATCTTTTTGAAAACATAATTGACGATAGTATTCTTGTTCTTTTTTTGGCATCAGACGAAGCAATTCCCAAGCTTTTTGATAGCTACATTTACTCGTTCTTAAGTTTTTTCGCTCATCTGACAAAGATTGTATTGTTTGATCTCAGTTAGGAAATGCTTTTTTGAGACAATACATTGATTTATACTCTTGTAAAACATAGGGCTGATCTGGATCTGACCTCAACATTTTACCATAATAACTCAAAAAAGTTTTAGAAGTCTGAAGTTTTTTCCATTGATCAAAATTGAGAATAGCATGTTTTCTCATTTTCGATTCAAAAGGCTCCCCTGCTCTCCAAGTCCCCACCCCGACAAAACTTCCTCCAGGCCTTAATTCAAAATAAAAACACGGTCGCCCACTCCTCTTTCCCTGTGCAGAAAATTCACATCAAAAATGATCTTTATAAGGACGTTTATCTGTTCTATAACGAATATCTCTATTAAATCTAAAAAGACAGTTTTTCAACTGAACATCTACCCAATTTGGATTAAGAGACTTTCCATAATCTAAAAGTTGTTGAACCACTTTTCAAAATCTTTTTTTCTCTTGCTGATAGAGATCATAATTTGCATGGAATCGTTCTGTATTATTGTTTCTCTGCACTGCTTCCAAAAATTTTAAAGTAATCGCAAACATAAGAAAAAAATAGTTAAATAAATCTGATTTTCATTCATTTGTTCATTAATCTTTCAAGGTTTCACTACTGTTCAAGCTCCATCTCACCAAAAGCCCAATCACCATAAACACAACAAAAAATCGCTGACTTTTACTCAAAAAACCTATGATTTCCATCTGTGAATCAGCCCTAAGATATTCAAGCACAAATCTTATTCCCGAATACATCAGCAAAAAATTAGTCGCCAAAAGTCAGACTTTTCGCTGTTTTTTTCTTATTTGTCTCAAAAAGATAGCCCCTTGAACACAAAAAATCAACAGTCCCTCAAAGATCATTGATAAAAAATTGGTATTGACCCTCAAAACCTGATCCACTTTTGAATACATATGCACAAGTCAAAAAGTACTAAAAATCTGACTTAATCGAGTAGGCAACTGAGAAATCGCAATACCATAGAGTTCTTGATTGAGAAAATTTCCAAATCTTCCAAAGAAAATACCTAATGGCACCACTATTAAAATCACATCAAACAAGACCAAAAATTCTTTTCGGCTCATCTTTTTTCTCCAAAGAATGATCCCAACACTACTTACTACTCATAAAATTCCTCCAATAAAAGACATTCCACCTTCCCAAATCTTGAAAATCTCCTGCCAATGCTCAAAATAATAGCCATCTCCATAAATCAGTACATGACCTAACCTTCCTCCAACAATCACACCAATCGCAATACTTAAAAGTAAATCTTCAAGTCCTTCGGTCAAAAATCGTTGAATTTTTGGCATTGTAGAAAAAAATCCCTTTTTCCCAATCCATCATAAAATTCCATATCCCAAAATAAACGCTAAAGCATAGAAAATCCCATATCGATAAATTGACCATCCAAAAAGAGAAAATGCCACCATTACAACGATAAACAAAAGGTAAAAAAATCTGACTTCAGTTTATTATTTTTCCCTCTAGTTGCAAACCTATTTTTTGCTTTTTCTCAACTTTTAATTATAATTATCTTAGTTTTTACCCTGAGGGAAATAGAAATGTCAACACTCATAAAAACAATCATTGAAACAGCAGAAATACCAAATCTAAAACCAGATTTGTCTGTTTTAAAAATTATTCCAAAAGACATCGCAGAACAATCACAGACACTTATTTTCTCCTCTCCTGACAAACACACTCTCCAACTTCTCACCACCAACAACTTTCCAGAAAAAACACAACACCTCACAGAACAACTTCACGCAAAAGGCTTTAGTACTCAAATCTTTTATACCACCAGTGAAGGATTTACCCAAGCACTTTCTCGATATCAAGAAGTCGATCAACAAGAACATCTTGCTTTTCTTCAATCTGAAAAAGAAAAAAAAGCTGACTGAAAATCAGCAATCTCCTTCCTCTCTGAACTTTATGAAAAAAGAGAGAGTATGGAACCTTGAGAATTTATCAAAGAAATCATCAGACTTTCCTTTCAGGCTGGTGCATCGGACCTTCACTTTCAGCCACAAGAAGATGGAATTTTACTCAGACTTAGACTTGATGGAGTTCTTATTCAAGTTTTGTCTTTTTCTCATCAAGAGTTTTGGAAATATATGCAAAAAATCAAGTTCATATCTGGGGTTAAGATGAATATCGACTATATCCCACAAGATGGAAGATTCTCCTTTCAAGCCTCGGATAAAGATGGAAATCTCAGAACTATCGATGCCAGAATCAGCTTTATGCCCGGCATCAAAACTGAAAGTATCGTTATCAGATTTCTCGATGCTCAAAAAAGTGTAGAGAGTTTTGAGGAAATCTGATTTTCCCCAAATCAAATATCTCTTTTGGAATCCAGTATCCGTAAAACAACAGGGATCATCATTATCACAGGTCCTACCTGATCATGAAAAACAACAACCCTCTATACGACCCTCAAAAAACTCAACGATGGCTCAAAAAAAATCATCACTCTTGAAGATCCAATTGAATACAAAATCTCAGGTCTCCAACAGTCTCAAATCAATTATGAAAAAGGCTACACCTACGAACTCGGCCTCAAAGCTATTCTCAGACAAGATCCCGACATCATCCTCATCTGAGAAACCAGATCAAAAGAGACTGCCTCCATCGCCATAAATGCGGCACTTACCTGACATCTTGTATTCACGACACTTCATACCAATTCTGCACTCGATTCACTTTCGAGACTGATGAATATGCAGGTCGAGCCATTCCTCCTTGCACCCGCACTTCAACTCATCATTGGTCAAAGACTTGTTCGTAAACTCTGCCCGCACTGCTCCAAGCTCCAACAAGCTAGTCCTGAACAAGACAGCGAGATTCGCACTACCCTCTCACATTTACAAAAAAAAGATCCAAAAATCTGACTCAACTATAACGGTCAAGTTCCAACTGCAGTTGGTTGTTCTCACTGCAATGGATCTTGATACCTCGGAAGAATCGCGATCATCGAAATACTAGAAATCAACGATGAACTAAGGAAAAAACTAATAAATGGAATGCAAGGAGAAAATCTTCTTCCTCTCGCAGAATCTTTTGGATTTATCAATATGAAGGAAGATTGAATATTGAAAGTACTGGAAGGAATAACTGATTTGAAAGAAATCCATAGAGTTTTGTATTAACCCACAGTATAAATTTTAATAAACTACACAAAAAGAATGAAAATTACTCTTTATAATCCTATACTTATCTTAGCTAAAGCACTTTTTTCTCTAGCAAAAAAATTCAATCTAAAAATAAGAAGAG
>CAUQDZ010000031.1:0-8639 GCA_963517005.1 uncultured bacterium | reverse complement strand
TTTACTTTATCAATTTTGTCCACTGTAGCAGTGATCTGTACTGAGTCATTTCCTCTTAGATCAGTTACTACAACAGAGATAGTTGAATTTCCTTCGATATCTTTTGTAAATTCTCTTTTTGAGTTATTTACTGGAGTCCATCCTTGTGGAGGGAGAACATCTTCATTGGTAGTAAGCGTCAAAGTAATGGTATTCTTGGTCCATTGTGTAGGTTGTCCTGTGATTGATCCTGTAGGTTTTGGATCAAAGAGCCACTTTCCAACAAAAGTCATCACATCTTCAGTTACTTGTTTGGATGTCTCCGTCCAACCTTTCCAGTTCCATGTTCCTTCAGAAGTTTTTTCTGATGTTTTCTTTGGAGAAGTTGGAGTAATAGTTTGACCATAAGTGGTATTTTCATCAGCTGGTTTATAAGCATTAAGACTCTCTAGCAATGCAGTTGTATCTGCACTTTGGAATTCATACTTTATGGTTGCAGGTTTTGGAGTAAACTTCCAAGTTCCAATGAACTCTACATCAGATTTTTTTACTGTTTTTGAAGCTTGATCTCGAGCAACAAAAGTCCATGTTCCTGTTTTGAGAGGATTGGTAGTATCTGTGATTTCAATTGGATTAAAGTTAGTAGATGGATTTATTACATCTCCCATAATAGCAGTTGCATTCTGTGGTTTAAGGTTATTTACTGCATCAGGTAATGTTAGATTTTGATCTTCAGCCTTAAAAGTATAAGTAATGTTATGCTGATTTGGTGTAAATGCCCACTGAGCTGTGAAATTTTTAGCGTCAGAATCTGTATTTACTGTGATAGTAGCTGGAGACCAAGACTGAAACTTCCAAACACCATCAAGATCAGCATCAGAGACATCAGCAAGTGTTGCATTAACAGGGCTTGTCGGTGTAAAGTAAGTAGTTTCGATGTTTTGGATAGTTGGCATTGAAGTTGGTAAATTTTTGCCAGCAGTAAGTGATGCATGTGAATGCGTAAGTGTAACTTTACTAGAAGTATACTGAGCAGTATAAGTCACATCAGTAGTGAAGTTTGTTGCAACCTGAGGTTTTCGTCCATTAAAAGTATATCCGAAGTTTGGAGTAACAGTAGGTACAGTTAGACGATTTATCTCCTTATTTTTGAGGACATAGAATACTGTTGTTCCATTGAGTGTTCCGTTTGTACTAGGCAAGAATTCAACTTTTGCATAATATTTTGATGGAGGAGTTGTAGTTGGATTTTCAATAATATCAGTCAGTACTTCAAAATTAATTTGAACTTCATCTCGACTACCATCAGAATAGGTAATTTTGATTGTTCCTGTTTTGATACCATAAGTAGCAGTATCAGGAATATCCCCTACTCGTGAGTAAGTTGGTGTATCTTTAGAATTGTTTATTCATTCAATAAATTGAGAAAGATTGCTAATGTCAGCATTTATTTCTTTTGTAATATTTTGTTTTGCTTGTGGATAGTTCCTCCAAGATTGAGGATTCCAAATTATTTTTACTGATTGTTTTTTTTGAGTGTTGTCTGCATAGGTTACCAGTAAAGTTTCATTAGTTTCTCCAGACTGATTATTAGAAAGATTATTAGCAATTTTGGTAGGCGATGGGGTCTTTTTCCAAGCTATATTTGTTATTTTATTTTCAGCTGAACTATCATCTTCAAATTTGGTTTGATCACTAGAATTTGCAATTTCAATACTATCTCCGCTATATATTGTTTGTTTAAGAGTTTTTACTTTTTTATAAATATAGCTTACAGATGTTGTAATTGTTGTTTTTTGTCCATAGATATTGGTCAGTTCTACATGAACATTTTGTTGTTGATCTCAGCCTGTAGGAATAGGGTCTAAAATAGCTATATCTCTGATATAATTAGCTGGAATTTGATTTCCTACGAGTCCATTTACTCCTGGAGAGATTGAATCTTTGATTTGTTGTTCTGTGATGTTATCTCAAAAATAATTAGCAACCGGTTTACTTATTGGTTTTACAATATAGATATTAAGCTTTGCAGATGTTGCATTTCATTGATTATCTCTTACAGTAATTATTTTGTTTAGTTGATTATTTTTTGGGCTAGTTCCTCATATATTCCCATTTTCATCTAACGTTATTCCTCAAAAATTTGCAGGAACAAAAGTATATGTTCAGGGAGTTCATATATTATCTTGATCTGAAGCTTGGAGTTTAATATTAGATATTGGTTGAGATTCAAAAAGATAAAGATCCTGATTATCCACTTGAGGTGCTGTGGTATCCTGAGGTTGAAATTTTGCAGTGATAGTTATATCTGAGGATACGACTGGAAGGTTTGTAAGATCAAGTTTTTGGTTGTCCAAAAATCGTCCTAGAAAAGTATAATTTGATTCACTAGGAGTAGAGATATTATCAAAACTGAGTTTAGATCCCTTGTCTACAATTTTTTGAGCAATTTGAGTCAGATTTCCATTTATTTCTTTTTGGAAAGTAACTGTATGTTGTTTTATTCGTTTTGCATGGAGTGTGGTATCTTCTGTGATCGGAGTATTGAAGTCAAAGCAGGTATTGTTGTCTTTTGTCCAGCATTCAAAGCGGTGTAGATCTTTCGTAGGCTGAGGGGTTGGGCGATCTGCAGTAGATCCATATGCAACTATTTGGTCTTGTAATGGTGTAGGGAAGGTCTCATCTGACTGTTTTTCGAAAGTTACTTTCTGATAAACCTTTTTGAGTGAAACTTTTTTAATCAAAAAATCAGTTACCCCTCCCCAACATACTCCTCGAGTACAATTTGTTGATCCTCATATTAATTCGATTTTTGAAGATGCTGTCAATGTATTCCCTTCTATAATATGATCTGTGGTAGTTTCTGGACCAATATGGGCATTATCAAAGCGATTTGTACCGTAGTGTATTGTGTCTTGATTTCGACCATCAACCGCTATCGTTGATCCTATTTGTACTTTTAGAGCACTTGTATAGGAACCAGGATTTGTTCCTTTGATAGTATAAGCAAAATTATATCTATCAGATGTCGAAAAGTCTGCTGGCATTATTATAGTCTGAGATATAGGATATGTTCCAGGCTTATCTTTTTGGTAGAGTAATCCATTATTGTATGTAAAAGCATCAGAATTTTGGCTTCGATGAGTCAGATTTGTAAATGTTGGATTCTTGATAATTTCTCAATCTTTTTTGACCCAAAAATTTCATACTTGTTGATATTGATTGTTAATATCTGAAGATGAAAGAGATTCTGCACTAGTCGTCGATATCGGAAGCAGTAAGTTTCCCAGTACGAGTTCTAATGTTAGTAGAGATGAAATAGTTTTTCTCAATAAGTTGTTCATTAATATCAATGAATAAATAAATTAAAAAACAATAAAAACTTACTTATCTACCAGTGGAAATCAAGTTTTTCTCATTATAAAAAAGACAGAAGTCAGATTTTTGATCTTTTTTCTGTCTTTTGATTTTGAGTTTAGACATCGAGTCCTTTTACAGATTTTGCATTGGTAAGGATGAAGTGTTTTCTTGATTGCACATCTTCTCCCATAAGGATTCTAAAGAGTCTATCTGCTTCTTCAGCATCATCTACGGTAATTTGATTGAGCTGACGAGTGCTAGGATCCATAGTGGTTTCCCAGAGCTGTTCTGCATTCATTTCTCCGAGACCTTTATATCTTTGGATTTCTACATTTTCATCTTCGCTGAATCCATACATACTTGGAGTGTGGTCTTCATTATAGACATAGAGTGATTTTGAGCCCTTTGAAAACTTATAGATTGGAGGACAAGCAGCGTAAACATGACCTCACTCCACGAGTGGTCTCATAAATCTAAAGAAAAATGTCAAAAGCAATGTTCTAATATGTGCTCCATCTACATCGGCATCGGTCATGATAATGATTTTTTCATATCTAAGACCGTCGAGATCGATACTGTCTTTGATTCCACAACCAATAGCAGTGATGAGAGCTTTTACTTCATTATTTGCCATCATTTTTTGCATTACTGCTTGTTCGGTATTGAGGATTTTACCTCTTAGTGGAAGGATCGCTTGAAATTTACTATCACGACCAGATTTTGCACTTCCTCCCGCAGAGTCTCCCTCTACGATAAATAGTTCTGTTCCATGCTTTCCTCTTTTGCTACAGTCGGCAAGTTTACCTGGCAATACCCCTCCAGCGAGAACGTTTTTTCTAAGGACAGTTTCCTTTGCAAATTTTGCCGCAAGTCTTGCTCTAGCAGCTAGATCTATTTTTGCAAAGATTTTGTCAAATTCTTCTGGATTCTCAGCAAAATAATTTTTGAGATAATCATAAGTAAGTTCCTCTACTGCTCCTCTTACATAGCTATTTCCAAGTCTTCCTTTGGTTTGTCCTTCAAATTGAGGTTCAGGAATTTTTACTGTGATGATTCCATAGAGACCATCGGTTACATCAGAATACTGAAATTCTCAGATTTTTTTGTCTATTTTTTCTCTTTCTTTACCGATTTCATTCATAATTCTCAAAAGTGCAGATTTGAACCCAAGCACATGAGTTCCTCCATCTTTGGTTGGGATATTGTTTACAAATGAAAGCGTATGGTCATTGTTGCTATTGAGAAACTGAAAAGAAATTTCTGCTTGACAGTTCTCAGCATCAGCTTTGAAATAATGAGCTGAGGAGAGTGCTTGTTGATTTCAAACAAGGTTTTTGAGCCAAGTTTTGATTCCTCCTTGATAAAGGAATCTATTGGTAAGTCAGGTTTTGAGATTTTTGAAAGTAAAAGATACTCCTGGAGTAAGATAAGCAGCTTGCTTCATTCTTGCTGTCTCAGAAGTTTCATTGAATTCTAGAGTTTCAAAGATGGTTCCATCAGGCATAAAAGTAACACTAGTTCCTGTCTTGTCAGTATCTCCGAGGATTTGTAAGTCGCCTTGTGGAACTCCTTTTTCAAATCTCATAAAGTGAATCTTTCCATTTTTGTAGACGGTAACTTCAAGCCAAGTAGAAAGCGCATTTACAACAGAAGCTCCTACTCCATGAAGTCCACCAGAAATTTTATAAGCTCCTTTGTCAAATTTTCCACCAGCATGGAGGACCGTATATACGGTTTCAAGAGCAGATTTTCCAGTTTTTGGATGGATATCAACCGGTATCCCACGACCATTGTCATGTACGGTTACAGAGCCATCGGGATTTAAGATAGTACACACATCTTTACAATATCCAGCAAGTGCCTCATCAACAGCATTATCAACGATTTCCTGAATCATATGATGCAGTCCTCTACTATCTGTACTTCCAATATACATTCCAGGTCTTTGTCTTACTGGTTCCAATCACTCCAAGACTCTAATCTGTGAGGCATCATATTCATGAGTTGTTTCAGGTGTAGTCATTGTATTTTTTTTCTTCTCAATTAAAAAATGAGCTTTTCTCCTTATACAATAATAATATGAAGCAAAAAAACAAGCTAAAATCAGACTTTTTTGCTTTTTTGTTTTTTTGGGTGTGAGATTTTGATTTTTATCACGAAGAAAAGCGGAATAAAAAAAGACAGAAAATAACTATTTTCTGCTTTTTATTTTGTAAGAATTATCCTAATCAAGATTTAAATTTTGGACTGCATTTTCAAATTCCTTTCCTGTCAATTCTTTTTCAAAAACAACTCCAGCAGGAAGTAAGGTATTTTTTCCAGGGATTTGAAATTCTACAGCTCTAATTTTGAAATTTCTATTTTCTGGAAATCTTGGATCCGTTGCTCTAGAAATGATGAGTTGTACAGTTTTTTCTCCCGGTTGAGGTGGTGTTTTATTTTTTGGAAGTTTATATTTTGTTTTGGCGAAAAGACTCTCTCTCTTATCTTTTGGCATACTTGGTGCCTCATTTCGTCCTCCACGTTCTTCCCCTGCAGGTTCTCTTTTGAGCTGGATAGCAAGAGCTTCACCATTTTTAAGCAAATGGATATCATCAAGAGGAAGCAGTGTTTGATAGGTATCAAGCCAGTTGGTAATTGACTCATCACCATCAATATCTACAAATTGATCGAATGCTTTGTAAAATTCATCTTTTATCGCATCGAGGCGTTTTTGATAACCTGCATTTGTGGTTTTAGGCGCTTGATCGAGGCGATTAGAAGTGATATTTATTTTATTCATAGTAATGAGGTAAAAAATAAAAATTTATATTATTTTACTTAAAAATCAGCAAAAGTCAATATCCAAATCAGATTTTTTTTATTTTTTCAAAGAAAAGAGTTTTTCTCTTGATATTTTCTCTTATTTTAGTATCTTTTCCCATCGTGTAAAATAAATATTTCTATGAAAACTAAGAATCAGAATGCAAAGCATCTTGCTTTGGAAATGAAAACTTTGCTCAAGAGATTCAAGCTCTCTTTTGCAAAAATTGTAGCTATCCTCTCATTTTTCGTGATTTTTCTCGTGATTTGTCTGAGTAAGATCACAGGGCAGAGAGAATGGATGTTGCTCATTCCTTTGGCAATGTTCGGTATTGCTATTGGTGGGCCGTTTTTATCCGCCAAAAAAGACTAAAAGTCTGACTTCAGTTTGGGAAAAACTTTTTTTCTCAAGGTAGATGTCTTAACAGATCAGAGTTTTGATCTGTTTTATTCAAGAGTACTTGAAAAAAAACAGAGGTAGGGACTTCCCTGCTTCTGTTTTTTCTATAAGTGTTTTATGAGATAAGAACTAATCTCTTGTGATCATTTTAACGAAGGTATCGGTAGGAATTTCTACATTTCCAATAGCTTTCATCCTCTTTTTCCCTTCTTTTTGTTTTTGAAGAAGTTTTCTTTTTCTACTAACATCTCCACCATAACACTTTGCAAGCACATCTTTTTTGATCGCAGAAATATTTTCACGAGCAATGATTTTATTCCCAAGACCCGCTTGGAGAGGGATAGCAAACAAATGTTTTGGAATCAGCGTTTTGAGCTTTTCTACAGCATCACGACCGAGATAGTAGGCTTTGTCATAATGCACTACCCAAGTAAGTGCCTCAACTTTTTCATTATTTATAAAGATATCCAGTTTTACAAGATTATCTGCTTGATATCCCTTAAATTCATAGTTCATTGTAGCATAACCTTTGGTTGCAGACTTGAGACGATCGTAAAAGTCAATAATGATCTCCCCCATCGGTAATTCATAATGCCAAACTACTCTCGTCGCGTCGATATAATCCATATTTTTTAGTTTACCTCTATATTCTTGAGCAAGTGCCATGATATTTCCAGCAAATTCCTCTGGACCTACGACTTCTACATTTGCGATAGGTTCTAGAATTTCTTCAATCATTCCTTGATCAATCATATCAGAACCTGATTTTACAACGATTCGAGGTTTAAGAATTTCGAGAAGTTTTTTGTAGTTTGGATTTTCAAGCATAGTTCCAAAAATTCCTTCTGAATATTCGAGATGTTCGATTTCATTTTCGGATAAGTTCAGACTTTTTTCTTCTTTTAAAATTTCACGATAGAGTCCTGTTTGGATAAGTGTTTTGATGTTCATTCCTGTTTTGATAAGAGGAATGGAATGATTTTTGGATTTGACGAGATACATCACGGTTGGAATGGTGAAAATCGTATCAAGTCCATATTCACGGAAAAGTCTTTCTTTGATGATATCCATATGGAGCATACCCAAGAATCCACATCTAAATCCTAGTCCAAGTGCCTTGCTATCCTCCATTTCATATACCACAGCACTATCATTGAGAGAGAGTTTTTCTAGACTATCTTTGAGTTTATCATAGTCTGTTGAATCAATAGGGTACACTCCTGCATAAACAAATGGTGTCACTTTCTTAAATCCAGGGATGAGAAAATTGTGATAGTTGCTGGTATTTTCATTTTTCCCTACTTTTGCTTTGATCATTGTGTCTCCAATTTGAACATCACGAACAGACTTTTGCCCAGTTACAATATATCAGATTTGACCCTCATTTAGTGATTTATCTGCGATATATTCTGGAGAAAAATGTCCAACTTCAGTTGGTTGAAAACTTTTTTCAGAATGGATCAAATATACCTCATCTCCAGCACTAAAACTCCCATCTACGACTTTCACATAGGCAAGCACTCATTTGTAGGGGTCAAAAACCGAATCAAAAATCAAAGCCCTAGCGGTCATATATACTATGATAAAAAGAATAAAATATTCAAAAAAAAGACAAAAAAGTCTGATTCTATCCTAGTTAAATCCTCTCATTTTTCAAGTCAAAAAATCATCCGACACACAAAATAAGAAAAACCCCCTCTTCGTACAAGTGAAGAGGAGGCTGAGAGAATTACTCTCAGAGACTAAATACTAGCCCAAATAGGCTAGATGTCGCTTGATTTGTTTTGCGATGCATCTTGCTTGAGTGAGCAAGCTAGCAGTTAGTCCTGGATGAGACTTGTCCATCTCCATCATGAGATCCAAGAAGCGTTGATTGTCAATACCCTTTTGATTGATATTGCAATGAACCCAGTAGGCAAATGCCTTATTGAGTGTAGTCTTGGTCTGGGAGTCAGATTCCTTGAGATATAAGGAAAGTTGATGGATAGACTCGGTGTGGAATACTTTGACCACATCCACAGAGTTTGGTAACTGACCAACTCTGATTCGCTTTGCCTGAGTAGCAGGAAGCAAGTTGATTTTAAGTGAACACATAATT
>CAUQDZ010000030.1:0-8747 GCA_963517005.1 uncultured bacterium | reverse complement strand
GAGCAAGAATTTTCCTTGCTGTTCCTTTTTCAACGCAAGAGCGGAAAAATTCCTTGCTCCCTGCTACTGTTTTATCTACCCACTCGTGTTGCTCGATAGAGTCCACGAGAATAATATTGTCTGGATTAAGTCTGTATTCAGGGAACATTCCCTTGGGTAAGATATGGGCAAACTGATAACTTCTAGCGTCCTCAACTGTGATTGGACGACCTGTTAGGTCAGTTTTCCCTCTTTTTTGCAATATTTGCAAAAAAAGAGAAGATTCAGATCCACCATTAGCGATCCTTTCTCTTCTCTTTCTTCAGATTTTCTTTATTGGAGTTTTTTTCATAACGGAAAATACCTCTATTTAAAATAGAGGTTTGTCTTCTATAACTTATATCTGCAGTGAAATTATATCAGTTTTATCCTATATTTCAAGGGGAAAAAAGAAAAAATCCTGATTTTTTGACTTTTTTTTCTTTTAAAAGTATAATTTTTACAAGCAGATATAAGTATTACAAATCGTTTTTTTACCTTTTGTAATGCAAAAAAAGATGAAAAACCTAATTAAAGACTATTGCAATTATGCAAAAAACACTCTTTGAAGAAGTGAAGATGTAGTTGTTCACCACTATTACAATCTCAATCAATTTTATGAGTACGTATCACTCCGTAAGGGATTTGCTCTAAGTCTAGATACTATTGAAGTTAAAGATTGTTTAGATTTCATTGCTTATTATCGTACGACTCCGATCCAAAGCTGACCAAATAAAGGGAAGCTTCCTTCTCAAAATACTCTTTGTGAAAAGGTTAAAAGTCTGAGAGTTTTCTTTGAATACCTTAATGTTGTTGGTCTCTCTACACTCAATCGACAAGCTATACCTAAACTCAAAAAAACAAGAGATACTATTGATATGATGAAAGCAGTGGAGTATACAACTTTTATCCAAGCTCCTTTATTTTATGAGGAGCAAGAAATCATCCAACTCCGTAATCAGCTCTTAATAGAGATTCCTTATATTACTTGATTGCGTAGGAGTGAAGTTCTCAGATGCACCTTTGAAGGTTTTGAATCACCAAATAGACAATTCAATATCCTAGGAAAAGGAGGATATATTGATGCAGTCTTTTTTACTGAGGAATTGAGACAAAAAGTAGCTTATTATAAACAGAAATTAGCAGAATTCACAAGATACAGACCTCTCAATAACGATTTCCTCTTTGTTGGTTTAGATAACAAGAATCGAGGAAAACCACTTACTCCCAAATATGTTAATCTCCTTTTCTCTAAATACTCTAAAAAACTCATGGAAGCATGAAAAATAATGAGACCTCTTAAACCTCATATGGAGAGACACGCCTTTGCTACGAACTGCGTATTTGCTGGGATCAGTCAGCAAGCTACCACAAAACTTATGAGACACCGTGATCCTAAGACTACTGAAAGATACTACCACTTAAACAATGACCGACTTAGAGGAGAATTTGATAAACTAGGATAAAACAATAAGCTAGGTTTAGACCTAGCTTTTCTTTTTTCTTAAAAAAGACTTGTATTTTTATTTGATTTATTTATAATTTCATCGTTATCAGAAGTTTATATTAATTTCTAGAACTTCTGTTGATATGTTTCCTCAAACACATCATATCGAATGTATTACTGTGTTGGAATAACCTAATAAAAGTTATTTTCTCTAGAGATGGGATATCCCCATCTCTTTTTTAAATCTCCAAGGATGAAAAAAGATTTGAACTTTTATTTCTAAATCCTATAATAAAAAGGCAAACAAAAAAATAAATTATTATGGGACATGTAAATCCTGAACTTTTAGATGAGTTCCTTCAATCCATTGATTATCCCTCGTTCTGCTATAACAGAAAGGCAGAGGATATTATCTTTGACTACGACAAAAAAGAACAAAAAGTCGGTTTATATATCGATGGAGTCTTTATGCAATGGGTATCCAATGAAATTTGGGCGAAGTTTTCTCTCTAAACCAAATGACCTGTGTGTTCACAGGTCTTTTTTCTAAAAAAGAAAAAAACTTGAAATTATAGGTCAAAATCACAAACTTAAAAGTCAGACTTTTATCTTTTTTTCTTCTAATGAAAGATTATCATCAGGCTTTGTATCATGAGATTTTCATCACAGAGGAATATGCAATGCTCAAACCTTATCTTTCATCGTGTAAAACACTATTTGATATCTGAGGACATATCGGATACTTTTCACTTTGGGCATTGAAGTATAATCCTCATTTACAAATTCATTTTTTTGAACCCTTCCCTCAGCTCATCGAGCAAGCAAAGGCTAATTTGCAGGCTTTTTCAGAGCAGATTGTTTTTAATTCTTTTTGAGTAGCAAAAGAGGATTGAGAACTCAATTTTCTTTTCAATAAAGAGAAAACGATGCAATCTTCCCAGTGTTCCTCATTCTTAAATCCTAGGTGAGAAATACAAAAAATCTCTTGTAAAAATCTCAACACCTATCTAGATACTCACGCCATAACCCAAATTGATTTTCTAAAAATAGATATTGAATGAATGGAATATGAGGTACTTTCTAATATCTCCCCGTATAATCGAAAAAAGATCAAAAATCTGATTGCAGAGATTCATTTGCTTTCAGATCTTGATCTTCAAAAATGGAAGATACTCAAAAATCAGCTTTCATCTTATTTTCTTTATGTTGACTTTTTCCCATCTCCTTATACCGACAAGATTCTCCTTGTTTTTGCTCACAACAGTACAAAAGAGTGATAAATACTAGTTTTGCACTAGATTATTTTTTCTTAATCTTTTTCAACCAGTCCTGAGCAGCATTTTCAAATTTATTGTCATCAGGATTATAAAACTTGGCTTTATCACTTAGATATTTTTGATCTACCCGATGATTTGGAAAATTATGAGGATATTGATATTGACTTGCACCAAGTTTTGTCAAATGAGCAGGGATCTTTTGAATTGTATTATGCTCAACTTCTTGCAAAGTAAGATTAATTGCATTGTATGCAGAATTACTCTTTGGAGAAAGAGCAAGGTAAATCGCAACTTCTGCGAGAGGAATACGAATTTCAGGCATTCCAAGCTCTTTTGCCGCCTGCATTGCTGCTGTTGCAATAGGAAGTGCTTGAGGATTAGCCAATCCAATATCTTCTGCAGCAAGAATTACAAGCCTACGAGCAATATATTCAGGATCTTCTCCTCCAGCAAGCATTTTCGCCATTCGGTAGATTGCAGCATCAGGATCTGAACCACGAATACTCTTGATCATTGCAGAAATAGTATTGTATTTGTCTTCGGTCTGGTGATAGGATTTTTGAGTTGGAATCAGACTTTTTACTTCTTCTAAAGTCAGATTATCATCTAAATTCCCCAGCATTTGCAACAAATTAATTGCTGAACGAGCATCTCATTCGACTGAGGACGCAAGGAATTCCAAGATTTCAATTCAAATTTTTAGACCTTCTTTTTTTTTAATAAAAGAAAGGATTGAAATCAGACTTTCGACATCGATTTTCTTAAATTCAAAAGCTAGGCATCTAGAAAGTAGTGCATTATTGAGATTATAATAAGGATTTTCCGTAGTTGCACCAATCAAAATAATGTTCCCATTTTCTAGGTCTGGAAGGAGAGAATCTTGTTGTAATTTATTGAATCTATGAATCTCATCGAGAAAGAGGAGGGTAGGTCTAGCTTCTAATGTTCTCCTTTGCTCAGATTGCTGAGATAGTTGCTTAATATCAGAGGTAGAAGCTTTGGTAGCATTAAGATAGACATAATGATAATTCATCTTTTTTGCAATAAGCTCAGCAAGGGTCGTTTTTCAGCTTCAAGGCTGCCCTCGGAAAATCGCATTCATCATTGTCCCTTTCTCAATAAGTTTTTTGAGCACCCCATTTTCTCCGAGCAAATGCTTCTGCCCAAAAAATTGCTCAAAAGTTTTTGGGCGGTATTTCGCAGCTCGAGGCTGATTTTGCTCTTGAGTAAATCAAAAAAGCGACATCATCACAATCTAAAAAATAAATCTGAAAAAAATAAAATCCTGATTTTTAACATCGTTCAATCTCAATGGATTGTCCTCTTTGAATCAATCGTAGCATTTTCTTGCTTGAAGTTAGCGTTAAGGCAGAATCTGTCGTATGTATTTTAACTTGATAAGGTGAGGATTGAATATTTTGAGTCAGATTTTTGAAGCTTTTTTCTAGTTTATCCAACCCATGAAATCTAATTTTTCTAAAATTGAAAAACTTTTTTATTGTCCTTTCGGAGAGAAAATAACTATAATTGAGTGGAATCACGCTATCCACCGCAGAATCCTTAAAATAACGTAAATCTTGCTTAATCACAGTATTGACAAGTAAACTTTTCCGAGCTAGTTTTTCTAAGAGATGAGAAAAAATTCTCGTATCTTTACCCCAAAAATGGAATGGAAATGCGAATTTTTTGATATTTTTTTGATTGTCTGTGAGAGAAAAACTTGTTGATACCTGATTGATCAATTTTTGAGCCTCAGGTAAAGTTTCTCCTTCTCCAAAAATTCCGATTTTTCCAACTAGTGAATAAGGGAAAACCTCTTCCAGTAAATACTGAGAAAAAAGAGGTAGAATCAGATTTTTATCTTCCTTACTCACTCATTGCTCATTCAAATATGCTAATTCCAATACCGGAGGTAAAATGATTGCTTCTGCCCCCTGATCTTTTGCTCGTGCAACTCAGGTTTTCGCAAAAGAAAGTCAGGCTTTTAAGCTTTTTTCTCCATAAGGTGCATTAAGAGAATCAAAATAGATCAAAAAGTGATGATCATAGCGATGCAAAAATTTAAACAAAGCAAGCGAATCTATTCCGCTGGAAATAACTGCTATTTTCATAGATCTAGCGTATTTAAAAGAGATAAATACTGAGTTAGAGACTCGTAAAAATGATCGATATCATTAGTTGTTTGAACAATCCTTAGATGCTCCAATATTCTTTCTATTAATAATAACCTAGATTGCTTTTGTGGTGAATATTGAGCAAGCAATTCCTCTTGTAAACGAAGTTGCTGATGAGAAAGATTGTCTCTCAACGTTTGAATACGCACTGCCACATACTCTTGAGCACGCAACAAGAAGCTATTCTCAAATTCATCAATCGTTTTTTTCAAAGTCTGAATTTGCTGATATAAATTGAAAATCTTTATTCTTTTGTTTTCATAAAGTGTAGTTCGATATTCTATATCATCTCCTCTTTGTAGATTTTTTTCTACTTGCTGGAGTTCGATAAGACGCTTCCTTAGTTCATAATTAAACGTTGAAAGATAATCAATACACTTGTAGGTTGAAGGTTCTTGCATAAGATATACTCTCGCAGAATCTCCTTGCACAAGGCAGTAAAGACGATTTGAGAATTGTGATCTTGCATAACTTGGATTGATCAAAAAAGGAATAAAAATCAGACTTCAAACAAGGATTTTGATTCCGATACTTCTACTTCAAAAAGATTTTGCACCAAAGCGTGTCATCAATTATGATTTTAAAGATAAAATTTGCGATTTGAGGAATAACCAAAAGTAAAGATCAGATTTTTTCCCTGCTTTGATTTCGGATTCTAGTTCGATCAGTGAGCTAAAAAATCTAATCAAAAAATCACGATGCTTGGAAAGGGTAGGGATAAGCTTGAGATTCTTATTAACCACAAAGGAGTGAAGCTTGGTCTCTGCGATAATCTCCTTCCCAGAACTAATGCCTCTTTGATCAAAATCAAGTAAGGTAAGATAAAGCTTAAGTCACCAAGTTAAAAGTCCCATTACTTCATTTCGATTCCTACCTTCATCTTGAAGTTTTTCAAAGATCTTGACGGTTTTCAGAGGATCAAAAAAAAGCTGATCAAAAATCTCAAAACTATCTTGCTCTAATTTTCCAAAACAGAATTCATCAATTGCTCACTTGCTTACTGAAGTTTGACCTCTAGATTGGAGTCAGAGTTTAAGTTTTTCAGCTTCATGATGTAGGCGAAACATATCATTCCCCACTTTGAGCAAAAAATACGAAAGTTCTACATCTGAAACACTAAGTGGAGCAATTTGCTCTTTGACAAAGTTCTTGAGTTGAATTTCTTTGTAAGGAGTAAATTCCTTAAGCTGAGTATTTTCCAAAAACCATTTGTAAGGTTTCGTTCTCTTGTCTGGTTTACGAGAAACAAGCAATAAAAGTATATCTTCTGAGATCAAATCCTTATTTTTCAAAAAATCATCAAAAAACTGATCAATTTTATCCGCTGGCAGAGCATTGACTTCATCAGTATCTTTTGGAATTCCATAGAGGACAACCATTTTTTTGCTTACAAAAAGTCCTGAAGCATAAAGTGCCTGTTTGATTTGAGCAAAATCCCAATTTTGACTAGTGAATTCAAATAGAGAATCTGATCCAAATTTTTCCTTAAACTGTGTTTTTCGCTTGGTCAATTCTGTACTCAAAATATAGCTATTTTCTCCTGTAAAAAGATAAATCGTGGAGCTCATACTTTTTTTTCAAAAAGAAAAAATAAATCTGACTCAGATTGTAGGGATATTCACCCCAAAAGCAAGATAAAATCAAAACGATCATAGTAATATAATTACATCTTGACAACTTCCTTCAAATATGTATATTAAATGTATTGTTTTTAATTTTGTGTATAATAAAGATGGCAAGAGATATTATAGCCGATCTATGGAATACCGCTTCAGAATCTCCAAGAGATATCGAAATTCAACAGAAAATAGAATGAGTGAAAGAGGCTACTTCAGGGGCGATTATGGATACTTTTGAGGATGAAAAGCCTATAACTAGCATTCACCCTACTGCCAAGATTGATCCTTCAGTTGAGATCCCAGAGGGATGCACGATTGGTAGAAATGTTACTATTAAGAAAGGAGTTAAATTAGGTCCTGGAGTTTCTCTTTGAATTTGAACAGTTATTAATGAATGAGCAGAACTATGAGAGTGAGTCAGACTTTTTAGCGTGTGTTGGGTTGGGGAATGAGTAAAAATCTGAGACTTTACTGAGATTTGAAGCGGGACGATAATTTATAATGCAATAATTTGACATCATAATGATTTTTTAGGGAAAACACTAGTTATAGATTCAAAGATTTGAGATCATAATTTCTTTTGATACTGAGAAGATATTTGCGATAGGACGATTGGAGATAATCAACACGAAGAACATTATCCAGAAGACTTTTACTGGGATTTAGATAGAATTCTATCCAAGAGAGAACGTTAGAGAATATATTTTGATTATCGACTATTTTTGCGATTTTTGATCAAAAATTAAAGCAACGATCCGGCATAATAATAGCTTTTAAGGACATACACAATCTTGAGATCATAAAAAGAGGATAAAGGTCCTCTTTTTTGAGTATCGTATTTTCTCCAGTAAAGAAGAAAATCGAAGAGCTCATAAGCCAAAAAAATAAATAAATCTGACTCAGATTGTAGGGATATTCACCCCAAAAGCAAGATAAAATCAAAACGATCATAGTAATATAATTACATCTTGACAACTTCCTTCAAATATGTATATTAAATGTATTGTTTTTAATTTTGTGTATAATAAAGATGGCAAGAGATATTATAGCCGATCTATGGAATACCGCTTCAGAATCTCCAAGAGATCTCGAAATTCAACAGAAAATAGAATGAGTGAAAGAGGCTACTTCAGGGGCCATTATGGATACTTTTGAGGGTGAAAAGCCTATAACTAGCAATATTCACCCTACTGCCAAGATTCATCCTTCAGTTGAGATCCCAGAGGGATGTGAAATAGGAGAAGGAGTGGTTATTGAGAAAGGAGCTACATTGAACCCTCAAGTCACTATTTGAGATCATAGTACTATCAAGGAGGATGTTTTTTTGTGACATCAAGTCACTATTTGAGATCATAGTACTATCGAGGAGAATGTTCTTTTGGCAGATCAAGTCACTATTTGAGATCATAGTACTATCAAGGAGCGATGTCGGATTTTTCACAAAACAACTGTTTGAAAGGGTTCTAATATCTGAATGCATTCGATTGTTGACGATAGCGTAGTCATCGAAGAGAATGTAACACTCTGAAATTATGTAAAGATCCAAGGACCAGAAACAATTATCGGAAAGAAGTCTGTAATTTGAGATAATGTTTCTCTAACTTGGTATAATGATGATGATTTAAAGATAATGAAGATTTGAGAAAATTGCATTATCAAAGGTAATCCTAATATTGCTCGAGATTCTTACGTTTCTCATACTCCTGATAAAGGACTACGATATCGTTGTCATTCAGAAAGAATCTCGCCGCCAGCAAAACTCTTGGCGAAATATAAAATCTGGACTGAAATATTCCCAAATGTTATCATTGATGAAAAAGGAGAATTTGAAGGATTTAGGACTTTAGATGAAAAAAAGGAACCCAAAAGTTTGAAAAAAAACCGAAGTTCGGAAAGAATATTGACAAGTTTGAGCGATATTGTTTTCAAAGACATTAAGTAAAATAGCTGTTTATAAAATGATTTTAATCAAAAACTCCTACTATTCAAATGAATCTAAAATACTGATTTTTGTGAACTTTTCGCTTTGCGTTGTTTACTTCGTAAATAATATCGCTTTGCATTATTTACTTCGTAAAAAATATTTTCTCTTGACATTTGCTAGAAAATACATATAAGAAAAATGTAAAACAAAATTATTCACAATTAAAACTGTTGAATTATGTGTTCACTTAAAATCAACTTGCTTCCTGCTACTCAGGCAAAGCGAATC
>CAUQDZ010000029.1:0-9131 GCA_963517005.1 uncultured bacterium | reverse complement strand
GCACTAGCAACATCTTCCCTCAAGCTTAAGGTTTCCTTCAATTTTTCCCACTTAGCTTTATCAACTTTACCATTTCCATTGATATAGAGGGTTTGATCATCTTTATTCCATACAGCTTTTACCGCTCCCAAATCAAAAGTCTCTGAATTTACCTCTACTCTAGCAAACACAGAACCGATCAAGATACAGCTGATCATCAAAGTAAAAATCAGCTTTGGAAATTTTTTCATTTTATTTATACAAAAATTAAAAAACTTACACCAAGTAAGTTTAATCATTTTTTCAAAAAAAGCAAAAAATCCCAAAAAAAACAAAAAAACCTAAGCAAAAACTTAGGCATTCTCTTATCTCAAACGAATAGTCATACTGAGCCAATCTCAAAAACTACGATAAAACACACTCCACGAACTAAAAACAGGATACCTCTCCCCATCCAAAACCTTCTCCATATTACGATAAAAAGCATTAGATTCTGATTTTCGAGTTCATGAATTTCTAAGTCTCGGATAGTCATCTTCCAGTTTTCTAATTACCTCAGGCCAGATCGAATACACAGCTCTAAGTTTTCTTCGTTCATTAGTAGTATATTCGGTGCGATCACTACGATCTCTCCTATGCGAATAATGATCTCTTGTATAGTCATCATTTACATAAAAACGCTGCCAAGCCCAAGCATCAGTCCCCTTTATCTTTGCAACGATTCTAAATTCTCCCTCCTGATAAAAACGCACTACTCCATTCAGATTTTTTTCTCCTCTTTCATAACGAGAAAAACTAAAATCTGATCTCTCCAAACGGTAATCACTCGTATCAGCAATTCTCCATTTCCCATTTCTCCACTCCTCTACTGATAAACCAATCGTACCATCAAAATACTCTTTCTCTAGTCAAGTACTTCTCACTCTGATTGAAAAATCCACATATTCATTTTTCTTCACACGAGAAGTGGAGACATCCATAAACTCAGGTTGATAATTAGCATATTGAAGAGTAACATTACTCTTGTTCATATCTACAAAATCAAAGGTATTTACCAAAACAAAATAATGATCCGGCAAATTTGCAGTAAGTTCATATCTCTGATTTCCTCATTCATAACGAAAATCTCCACGACATTGATCAAGATTTACCGTACCAGCATTTCCCAGCTCCAAAGTACAACTAAGTTTACTAAGATCACCTCTCATATCACTCGTTTCTGCATGATAAAATCCCTCAGCAGATTTACGCACATCCCAGCAAAAACTTCTTCCCTCACCCATATCAATTTTGTGACAAGAGGCCTCCACGCTATCCCCATATCACCACATCAAAATCCCAAATATCAAAAGACACAAAAATCTGATTTTCATTTTTTTCTCCCTTGAAAATAAAAAATAATCATTTTACCTACCAAAATTATCATTTCCCTCCTCAAAAACAAGTTCAATCTTTCTCTTTTTGCTATCAAAAAGTATTCATCATCACCTCATTTTTTACATATCAATACAAAGATATATAAACTTATTTTTGTTTTTTTGTCAAGCGATTTTCAAAGCTATCCAGGCAATCCTCTTGCAATCCTTATAAAAATATTTAATCTACAAGATAATTTTACCTCTTAAAATAGTGCTGATGAAGCTCAGCAACCTATCAAAAATCCAGTTATCACCTCAGATTCTTATGCAGGGAGCAATCTTACTTTTCTTGCTAGGAAATTTGATTATCATGCTGGGAATTATGATCAAGGTTGATGCACTGATGGAGCGAACAATACTCGGTAACGGAGGACCTCACAACTTCTCTCGTCTCGAAAAGCTCTATCAAAAAGCCGAATATCAATCCTATTTTAGTGGCGAAATTGCTCAATTAGAAGAAAAGATTACTCAATTTTGATCTAAAAATTAAGAGAAAACCTTAACTTTTAAGATTAAAAAAAGACAAAAATCTGACTTCTGATCTCTTTTATCTTTATTCATCATTTTATGAAACACGAAATGACAAAAGAAAACGCAACTTGCTGCTCTAGTTCAGCTTGCAAATGTCCTATCACTGGACTTCCAATCCACAAAGTAGTTTATGGACTTTTGATCCTTGTTCTCTTCGTATTAACCTCATGGAACACGGTAAAAATCAACAAAATTTATTCTGCACAAATAGCTCAATACGGAAACGAAGCTAACATGAATGAATACTTGAAAATCACTCAAACTACTGGATTTATCGATAATGTAAAACACGGAATTGATAGCATGAAAGCTCAAGTAGGACTCACAAACGAAGCAGATACAAAACACACAGAAACTCAAACAGAAGAAACTGGAGATACAAAAACTGAACAAAATACAGAAGTAGTAAATACTCAAGTTGCTAATGGAGAAGCTAAATGGGCTGCAAATGCTCAAGAAGCACTTAACTACTTTGGACTTCAAGGAACTCCTGGAAACGTAGTTCTCAATACAAAAACAGGACACTACAAAGCAATTGGAGGAGCTTATCCTCAGTCTCAATTTGAAGCTGCTGTTGCAACTATCAAAGCAGGAGAAGCAAAGACTGATGAAGCTGGTCAAGCTGGAACTCTTACTCAAGAACAAATTGCTGCTTTGCTTAAAGGAGTTCACTACTATAAAAATGAAGGTGCAGAAATCGTTATCGTAGAGTATTCAGATCTTCTTTGTCCTTTCTGTCAAAGACACTTCAATGCAAAAACTCTTGAAAATATCGTAGATGCTGACAAAGGAGTAGCATTGGTATTCAAAAACAATCCAATTGCACAACTTCACCCAACTGCACCTATCGGAGCTAAAGGAGCTGAATGTGCAGGTCAGATCGGAGGAAGTCAAGCTTTCTACAACTTTATTGCAAAAGCTTTCTCTTACTCAACTTTCAATAACGATAATGTAACTGAAATCGCTACTTCTATCGGTCTTGACAAAGCTCAGTTCTCAGCATGTCTTACAAAATAATGAAAACAAACTCAAAAAAAAGTCAGTAACTATCTTTCAACAAAAAGTAAGAAAGAAAACAAAAACAAAAAATCTGACTCCAAACCTGATGCGATCATATCAATTCAGGTTTTTTTATTTTTTGAATACCAAAGATCAATTGAAAAATGCCCTAGAGAAATACTCTAGGACACTTTTGATTAAGATAAAGCTAGACTCCTCTCATATCCCGCCATACCGCAAAGAGACGAGCACAAGATTCTAGCTCCAACATTGGAGTAGATGCCAATTTGAGAAACACACAAGCTGGCAAGGTAGTGAGTTCAGGATGACCTTCATCTAGCCCAAGCAAGATGTAATCAATACAAGTTTTGTAAATCTGTTTGTAATCTTTTTCGAAGAATCTCAATTCATCGAAGGCTTTTGACCAGGCTGCTTCCCCATAAACAGAGAGATATTTAGGAAAATCCTTGATATCTTTAGAATAATGTTCCTTAATTAGCTCTTGGGTTCGTTTATCAAGCGGTTTAACAAGATCTTCAAGCACTTTGAGTGCCTGTATGACAGATCGTGGTCCTTGTAAACTGGTCAAATCAGCAACGAAATCCTTTTCTATTGCAGCATAAAGCTGTTCAGAACAGGATCCGTCTGGCTCAAAGGAGCGATACATCATTACTAGCTCCAAATGATTGAGTCTAGTTGTAAGAGTAAAACTCTTTTTCACAGATTCTGGTACACTAAGATGAAGCATAAAGGTTTATATTTTTATTTTCTGCATTATTGCATACACAATACATCATTTTTAATATAAAAGTCAAGCTCTTTTCTCCTTGCATTTTCTACTCTCTTTTATATAAATTAGGCGTTTTATTATCATCACATACCATGCAAGAACAAAACATAAAACAAGCAAAAAAAGCATCTCGAAAAAAATATCAACGAGTTGCTTATGCAATCGGGTTTATTATAGTTATGACCTTTGGTCTCAATATCATACAAAAAAGTTCAAAAATCTGACTCATAACCGGATCAACATGAGCTATCGAAGTTATTCAAAAAACAGAAGAAGTCCCTCTCAATGACTGGCTTAGCTGATATACCAATAACCAATATAAAAAAATCGAACTTACAAACGAAACCGACCTCAAAGGATATACTCTCCTCAGTGGCGAAAAACAAAAATTCTTTGGGAGAGAACACAATATCGAATACTACCAAGTAAACCAAACAACAAAGTCAGCTTTAACTTCTCTTTCTGAGCTTGGAATTAGTCTCACAGGAGAAAATACCGTTGCCATCAGCTACAAGACAGAAAGCATCTGGATGAAAATCCTAGGAAATGCAGCTTATCTTGTAGGATTTTTGCTAATTTTGGTCTTTGGAATGAGATTTATCATGCCAAAAGGCCCTGGAAATATGCTCGGTATCAAAATCGGAAAAGAAAATAAACAAAACGAATCTAACACCAAATTTTCCGATATTGCTGGTATGGAAGAAGTCAAAAATGAACTAATAGAAATCGTAGATTTTCTCAAAGACCCTGAGAAATACACCAGAATCTGAGCAAGACCTCCTAAATGAGTACTCCTCTACGGAGTGCCTGGATGAGGAAAAACTCTTCTCGCAAGAGCAGTTGCTGGAGAAGCAGGAGTAGCATTCTTTTCAGCTTCAGGATCTGAATTTATGGAAATGCTCGTAGGAATGGGAGCTAGTAAAGTAAGAAAGCTCTTTGAACAAGCAAAATCAGCAGGAAAAGCTATTATCTTCATCGATGAAATCGATGCTATCGGGAAAAAAAGAGGTTCTGGATACACAGGAGGACATCAAGAGCAAGAACAAACCTTGAATCAAATCTTAACAGAAATGGATGGATTTGACAAAAATACCAATATAATCGTTATCGCAGCAACGAATAGACCAGATACGCTTGATCCAGCACTTTTGAGAGCTGGAAGATTTGATAGAAAAGTAATGGTAACTGCCCCAACCTTTGAGGAAAGAATCGCAATCTTTAACTACTACCTCCAAAAAAAGACAATTAGTGGTGAAGTCAGCATTGAATCTTTAGCAAAAAGAACAAGTGGGCTTGTTGGTGCAGATATCGAAAATATCGTAAATGAAGCCACACTTCAAGTGGCAAAAAACAATAGAGAAATTCTCGAAAAAGAAGATTTTGAATATGCACTTGAAAAAGTCGTTATGTGACCTGAGAAAAAAGTTAAAGGTATCAAAGAACAAGAGAAAAAAATCATTGCTTATCATGAACTTGGGCATGCGGTAACAGGTCATCTCTTGGATAATGCTGATCCAATCGAAAAAATCTCGATCGTGAGAAGAGGTCAAGCTTTAGGACTTACTTGGACTACTCCAGAAGAAGACAGAAACCTCTATTCTAAAGCAAAATTTCTCGATGAACTCGTAACCTTGCTCTGAGGAAGAGCTGCTGAAGAGCTTTTTATCGGAAAAGATCAGATCACTACTGGTGCTTCTAATGATTTTGAAAGAGCAACTAATATTGTCAAAAACATGATTCTTAAATATGGAATGGATGAGGAAATCGGAACCGTAAACTACTTCAATGACAGCGAAGATACAGAATTTATTCGCCCTTATAGTGAAAAAATGGCAGAACTTCTCGATCAAAAAATCAAAAACTACCTTGATACTGCATATACAAAAAGTAAAAAAATCCTGACTGAAAACCGTGATCTCATTGAAAAAATGTGTAAAATTCTTTTGCAAAAGGAATATCTCTCAAGTGAAGAATTTGAAAAAATAATGAATGGAGAAGATCTTGTTTATTAAGCTTCTCCCCTCTTTACTTATCAATAATTTATATTCTCAAATATCTCTATGGAAGCCTTGTATGTACTAGATTTCTTTATGAATAAAAACTTCAAAATCTTAGATTGCCCAGAAGAAATCAAAAAAAACCTCAAACACGGAGAAAAAATCATCTATCGCTGTGAAGACAAAGGAAATATGAAAGATTCTATAGGGATTGTCGTAGGATATTCTCTTCCGATTGAGAGAAAAGCTGAATTTGTTAGAGCTATGAGCCAAGAGGAACAGCAAAAATTCTGCGAAGATCAAAAAATCGCACTCGATTTCTTTCCTCTTTTCAAAAAAAAGTTTAAGTCTGAATTTAGTGGATCCAAACCCATCACAGCAAGATATAACCCTCTCGGAGATCAGATTTATTTCTATTTTTATTCAGAGGATAGATATGTATTTGGAGATTTTGTCAAAAACTTCAGAAATATTGTAGGAAAAAACATCTTTCTTTTTCAAGTAGGAGCCAGAGATATGATGAGATTAGATCCTTGTGCCAAAGACTATGCCATAGGTTCCGACTGCTGAATGCACCAAGCCTGCCTGAGTTATGGACTTATGCCAAGTGTTGAAGTAGAATGTGTATCATTACAAGGTCTAGACTGAAGAGATCTAGAAAGACTCAAAGGTAGATGTGGGAAACTCAAATGCTCACTGATGTATGAACTTGAAATCTATCAAAAGGAATGTAAAAACTTTCCTCAGAAATGAACAAAACTCCCATGTCCATGAACCAATCAAAATGGAATCGTGAGTAGCTTCAATATCATGACCAGAGAAGTTGTCTTAAAAACTCCTGAAGGGATGATTCTCAGAGTACCACTCTCTTCTATCAAATCCATCGATTCCTAAAAAAGACTTGACAATTCACAATAAGATCATACACTTGAACTACTTTTTTTAACTTTTATACACCAAAATGCATCCAATAATCGCAAAATTATGGATCTGAATTACTATCTTAGTTATTATAATTCCTGTTGGAATCTTGATTTTTCATGCCAGCAAGATAATCAAAAATCTTTTAAACAAAAGAGCTTCACAGCTTCAAACTCAAAAAGAAATTGCTGAAGTCAAAGAAACCCTCGAGGAAAAGCAATCAGAATTCATCACAAGTAATGAATATGGAAGCTTTAGCAGCCCAGAAATTCAAGAAATAGAAAAAGAAGAAAAGTCTGAAGCTCCCCTTGATCTCCCTCAAAATGAAGAAGAAGCTCCTCTTTCAGATCAAGACAAAAAGAAACTAGAAACCTTGCTTTTGGAAGCTCTACACCTCAAAAGAAATGGAAAAATTGAAGAATACGAACAAAAACTCATTGAAGGACTTAGTATTGACTCAGAAGCTCTTGAAGTCTTAAAACCTCTTTCTGAGCTCTACTTTACCCTTGGAAACTACAAGAAAGCAATCTCTTTACTCAAAAAAGTAACTGAAAAAGATCCTTGAGATCATAAAGCTTTTTGGCAAATTTGAGAAATTTACTTCATTACAGGATTTCATCAAACAGCAGAACAACTCATCGAAAAAGCAATCAACCTCAAAAATGATAATCCAAAATATTATCTTACAATGGTTGAAATATTTTACAACACTCAGAGATATCCAGAAGCACTTGCTTATATGGAAAAAATCATCAAACTCAGACCTACCAATCCAAAATATCTTCTAGCAACAGCAGAACTTTACGAAGAATTTGATGATATTACTAACGCAAGAAAGTACTATTTCAATGTCCTTGAGTACGAACCAAGCAATGAAAAAGCAAAAGCTAAAATAAAAGAATTTTCGAAGGGAATCTAAGTAAGTTTTTAGCTTTTTACCTTAAATAGAACGGCTTTCTCTCTTGGACTTGTTATCATAGTTATTATGATCCTTACATTCATTTTAGGAGGAACTTTTATCCGTAAAAAATAGGCAATGAAACTAACACTTGTAGTCCTCGCAGCAGGATTGGGAAGCCGCTATGGAGGATTAAAACAGCTTGATACCTTTGGCACATGAGATCACGCTCTAATGGAATACTCCATTTTTGATGCAAAGAAGGCTGGTTTTAGCAAGGTCGTTTTCGTAATCAGAAAAGATTTTGAAAAAGAATTTAAAGACAGAATCGGTTCAAGAATTGAAAAAGAAATAGAGATTGGATATTGCTTCCAAGATATACAAGACCTTCCAGAAGGATTCAGCTGCCCAACATCAAGAGAAAAACCTTGGGGAACAGGACATGCAGTGCTTGCTGCAAAAGAGTTGATTGATGGCGCCTTCGCAGTAATCAATGCTGATGATTTTTATGGTAGAGAAAGTTATGCGGTATTAGCTGATTTCTTAAAATCTCACGAACAAAACTGTATCGTAGGCTACAAGCTTTCAGAAGTGCTTTCAGACTTTGGAACAGTATCTAGAGGAATATGTGAGCTTGATACAAACGGTAATCTCAAAGCTATCCATGAAACAAAAATCTTTAAATCTGAAGACAAAATACTCGAGGCAAATCCTGATTGAACAAGTTATGAAATCAATCCTCAAGACCTTTGCTCTATGAATTTGATGGGATTTACCAAAGAAAGTCTAAAGTTTTATGAAAAATATTTCATTGAATTTTTGGAACAACATTTAAATGATCCAAAAACCGAATTTTATATGCCAACAGTTATCTCGAAAATGATTAAAGAGGAGGGAGAATCTGTTCCGGTTTTGTCAACTACCGCGAAACGATTTGGGATAACCTATCAGGAAGACAAAGCAGCAACAAGTAGTAATATTGATCAGCTTATCGCTCAAGGAGTCTATCCAAAGCATTTACGAGCTTAGGACTTTATTATATTACTAATTGAGAGAGCTATGCCAAGACCGATAAATAAAACTGATCTCCTTCAATTATCAGAAACTCAGTTTCAAAAACTCCAAAACTTGATTCTATTCCTTTCAGAACAGGATCAAGAATCAGATTTTTCTTTTGATCCTAAATTTCTAGCTCATCAGAAGGAAGCACATTGGCAAAGAGATAAAAATCTGAGAGATGTTCTTATCCATCTTTATGAATGGCATCAACTCTTGCTTCATTAGATTGGAGAAAACCAAAAAGGAGTCAAAACCTCATTTCTCCCCGCTCCTTATACTTGGAAAACATATGGAGAAATGAATAGTGCATTGCGAAAAAAGCATCAAACAACTTCGCTTCAAACCACAAAACAGTTTCTAAACAAGAGTCATTCTGAGGTAATGAAGCTCATAGATAGTTTTTCAGATCAAGAACTCTTTACAAAAGCTTATTTTTCTCGGACAGGAACATCAAGTCTTGGTTCTTACTGTATTTCCGCAACATCCAGTCATTACGATTGGGCAATGAAAAAGCTCAAGAAAGCTTCTTTTTTGAAGAA
>CAUQDZ010000028.1:0-9645 GCA_963517005.1 uncultured bacterium | reverse complement strand
CATCTTTTTAACATCATTTGAATTTGCCATATTTAAAGAATTAATATCCCAATCTCTGATCTTCTCATTAGTTTCCTTTGATACCTACTTGGTCAATTGTACCATAACCTCAATAATCTCTAGAACATCATTAAATCTTATCTCATAAAAATCCGGATGAGAAAATTGATCATAGGAAGCATTTGAAGAAGAAATCGTAATCGCAAAAAAAGTAGCCCTATCAAGCCAACAATCAACCAAATAATAGGATTATTTTTTTGTACTCTTCTTGTACCTAGAGTCATTTCTCGAGCATTTGGAGTTGGCCCAAAGAGTTCCCAAAGATTTCGAAATCATAGCCCAATGAGCCCTCCAATTATAATCAAAACAACTCATGGTCATGCTAGTAGTTTCTCAATATCTCCTCCGAATCCCCATATCAAAGTAATCAGTCAAAGAGACACCAAGCAGAAAGAATAAAATATCGGTTGATATACAAATAGTCTCCATAAACTTTTACTTGAACATGGAGCTAGCTTTTTCCCTTGTTCATCTTGAAGCTCAATTCCTGTGATCAGATATCAGAGCGTCGTTCCCTCGACAAACATCAAGATAACATTTACTACAGCTCAAATAATTGTTAGTAAGAAAAAATAATCCAAATTTGATGCCCAAAATCTCATCCATCTATTTGCCAACTTAAGTTCTGAGACTGGCTGTTCAGTGAGTAATTCCTCGTTTCTTATCACAGAGGGTCTATTTGAAGAATCTAAGTGGCAAGATTGATCACTACGATATTGATCAGTTTTTTTTCTTCTTTTTGCCTCCATCTTTTATATAGCTCTCCATCTTGGGGAAAATCCCTACCCAAATCCCCCATCTCAAGTGGCATAAAAGGAACACTATCTATTTCATCTTCTTGATTATCCTCTCTCCAGTCTCTTAGAAATTCTTGTACCGCTTTTCTCTCTTTTTGTTTTTTCCAAGAAGAACGGATAAAGTTAATCTCTGCTGCTTTTTCTTCTGATCGCTCAAATTCTTGATCATCTTCCCACTGCTCCTCAGATTGTTGAAATTGAGTATTTTGATGTATTTTTCATAGTTGCTGATCTTGAGCAAAATCCTCAAAACTGACTTCATTGTTAGGTTCTGAGTTTTTGAGATCAGGTATTTTTGATGTAGAATTAGAGACAAGTTTGTCATCTCCTCACATTTTTCCACTCTCGCTTAGCCCTAATGTTGCATCATAAATATTTGTTGTTTCAATAAGCTTGAGAAAACAATCCTTGGTAGCTCTGATATCTGCCATCGCATCATGAGCTCAGTCAAAAGGAATACCAAACAAATAGGTGTGAAGTTCTTGTAGTTTTGGTCGTTTATTGCTTTTGATAGTAGGAATGAGTCAGGTGCAAGGCAGCATCGTATCAATCCATTTTATCTTAGATGGATCAAAAGGACAATAGTTTCTCCTTGCCTCTCAGATGATCATATTTTTGTCAAACTCTACATTATGACTGATGACAAAGTCAGCTTTTAACATATATTCCAAAAAATCCTCGATATAATAACTCATCTGACGATAACCGACCAAATCCTCTTTATAAATTCCATGTACTTTACTCGCTCAGATCGGAATCTGGACACTATCTGGGATATTGATATATTGGTTAATCACAACAAGTTCTCTAAATTCTTGCGTATCGAGATTATACTCTCCAAAAATCCCACCAAACTGGATAATATAATCTTTTCGTGAGTCGATACCTGTGGTTTCAGTGTCAAAAAAGAACAGTTTAAAGATATTTTTTTGTTTACCTCTTTTAGTTCCTTCATTTCTGTTAGGACTTATGCTCTCCATATTTTGATGAGGAATAAAAAAATAAATACGATCACATAGTATATATTCGTATGACAAAAGTCAATAAAAAAATTTCCCCAAAAAATAAAAAAACTGACTCCAAATGTCAAACCAAGTCTGAAGTCAGAATTTTTATTTTTTAAAATTAGTTATTTGTTTGTTCAGGATTATTGAATCCATGCATAGTTCTATAGTTTTCTCCTACTGGCAAGAGTCTACCGATAATCACATTTGCCTTGAGATCTGAGAGATTATCAATAGATCCTCTAAGTGAAGCACCTACCATCACTCTAATAGTCTCCTGGAATGATGCTGCAGAAAGCCATGAATCAGTTTCTTTTGCTACTGTAGTCAATCCAAGTGCTACTCTCTTTCCTTGAGCAGGCCTCTTTCCTTGAGCTTCGAGTTGTGCATTAACCTTGATAAACTCTTCATATTTAACATAAGTTCCAGGAATAAAGCTTGACTCTCCACCATCTTCGATAAAGACTTTTGAGAACAGCTGTTTTACTACGACTTCGATATGCTTATCATTAAGATCTTGTCCCTGAGATGCATATACTCTCTTAGACTCACTGATAATATATCTTTGCGCTTGAAGATCTCCTACGATATTCTTATATTCCATCACATCAAGTGCTCCAGTTGTCAAGATTTCACCCTTGTAAACTCTTGCTCCAACTTTTGTCTTTTTTGGTGTAAGACCAACAAGTGATTTTGTAAAGATTTCCTCTACTCCAATAGTAATAAAGTCTTCATTTACCTCAAGAACCTTTCCTGCTTCTTTGATCTTAAGTTTTGAAGAACCTTTTGCAGCATAAGCAGCACCTTTTGCAAGGAATTCTCCAACCTTAGCAGTAACAGTATATCCGTCTTTTACAAGATATGATCTTTTTTGTACCTCTCCAGTAATTCTAATCTTTCCAAATTTTCCTCCTTCTGGAGTCTCTTCAAATGAGATTACTCAATCAAATGGTGCAACGATTGCTGGATTTTTTGGAGCTCTCACTTCAAAAAGTTGTTTCACTCTATCGATACCTGATGCTTCAGCAGCACCTGCAACTCCTCCATCATGGAAAGTATCAAGCGTAAGCTGAGTTGATGGTTCTCCAATAGACTGAGCAGCAATTACTCCTACAGGAACTCCAATTTCTACCATATTTCTAGTTGAAAGATCCATTCCATAACATTTTTGACATACTCCTGAGATACAATGACATGTAAGTGGACTTCTTACCTTGATATTTGAGATTTTAGAAGTCTCAATCAGGCTTAAAGCTGATTTATTGATCATTTCTCCTGCGTGAAGAATATTTACTCCATTATCATCAATAACATCTTCTGCTACTGTTCTACCATAGATAAGTGATGAGAATTTTTCTCCTTTGAGTTCTGCTTCCTCTCTAGAGTAAATAATATATTCACTTGATCCACAATCTACTTCTCTAACGATAATTTCCTGAGAAGCATCACAGAGTTTCCTAGTAAGATATCCAGATTCAGCAGTTCTAAGTGCAGTATCGGCCTTACCTTTACGACCAGAATGGGCTGAAATAAAGTATTCAATTGGTTTAAGTCCTTCTACAAATGATGATTTGATAGGAAGTTCGATAATTTCTCCCTTTGGATTTACCACGAGTCCCTTCATACCTGAAATCTGAGTAAGGTGGGTCTGAGAACCTCTCGCTCCAGAGTCAATCATAGTATAGAGGTTATTACCAGCACCGATGATTGATTTCAGATTTTTTTCTACTGATTTTTTTACATCAGTCCAGATCTTTACTACAAGTCTATGTTTCTCTTCTTCTGAGAAGAATCCTTTGTAATAATACTTGAGCACTTCGTTGTTGTCAATATCACCAGCCTTAAGAATATCCTCCTTTTCCTTTGGCACCTTCATGTCAAGGATATTGATAGAGGTAGCAGCAATAGTTGAATATTTGAATCCATAGTTTTTGATTGCATCGGCAACTTTTACGGTTGTCTGCATATCGTACTTATCAAAAACATCTGAAAGAAGTCTCTTGAGATCCTTATTTCCCATCTTCTTGTTTACATAAGGATAGTCCTCAGGCAAGATAGAATTGAAAATTACTCTACCAATTGTTGTTTGAATAGGTTGATTGCCCTCAAGAACTACGATCTTGTCTTTCAAAGTTACTTGTTTATTGTTGAATGCATCAATTGCCTCTTGAAATGAAGCATATCTAGCAACTGGTAAAACTTTAGATTCCCATTCTTCTTCGGTATTGTAATCAGGATATTTCTCACTGAAAGTATCAGTAAGGAAGTAAATTCCAAGCACCATATCCTGTGAATGGGTAATAGTTGGGTCTCCAGAACCTGGTTTGATAATATTTTTGTCAGCTGCGATAAGTTCGCGTGCTTCTTTTTGTGCTTCATCTGAGATAGGAAGATGTACCGCCATCTGATCACCGTCAAAGTCGGCATTAAATGCAGGACAAACAAGAGGATGAAGTCTGATTGTTTTTCCAGGCATCAACTTAATTTTGAAGGCTTCAATTGAAAGTCTATGAAGTGTTGGTGCACGGTTAAGCAAAACATATTTATCCTTGATTACTTCCTCAAGGAACTTGAGTGCCATTGGATTTCCATCTTTGATCAGTTTTTCAGCCTGTTTTGGTGTATAAACGATCTTTTTTTCGATAAGCTTCCCGATGATAAATGGAGTAAACATCTTTACTGCAATATAGATTGGCAAACCACATTCGTTAAGATTTAGGTCTGGACCTACAGTAATAATTGATCTTCCAGAATAATCCACTCTCTTTCCGAGCAAGTTCTTTCTAAATACTCCTTCCTTTCCTGAGAGCATATCTGAGATAGATTTGAAGACTTTTACTCCGGAACCACCCTTTCCAGCTGGATTTTTTTCTCCAACCAAAAGATTATTGATAGACTCTTGAAGAAGTCTGATTTCATTCTTTTTTACAATATCCGGCATCCCAACCTGAATCATCTTTTTGAGTCTTGAGTTTCTCATAAGTACTCTTCTGTAGAAAAGATTCACATCAGAAGAAGCAAATCTTCCTCCATCAAGCTGAACCACAGGTCTAATATCAGGTGGAATCACAGGGAGTTTTCTGATAATCATATTCTCAGGTTTTACCCCAGAGACATACAGATTAATGAGTAATTTAATCAGACTCATTACCTTTTTCTTTTGTTCTACTGATTTAATAGTTGGGAACTCTTTAACTCTTTTTTTGATTTCCTTTTCTACATCAATAGATTTGAGCATAAGGAGAATTCCCTCAGGACCTGATGCAAATGGAATTTTATTGGCATATTGATAGAAAAAGTTTCTATAATCTGACTCCAAAATCGTTGTTCCAAACTTGAGCTCAGCGATAATACCTCTCATTCTGTGATATTCTACTTCAAGAGCTTGTTTGTTTTCATCATAAAGTTTTTTTACTGTTTCCATTTTCTTCCCCTCCTTGTCTGCTTGCTCTCTTTCAAAAAGTGCATCAAGTTCTTTGAGAGTATTTTGATAATCTGCATCAACTTTTTTGATAATTTCATCTTTGAGCTGATCAGAAATATCTTTTACTACGACATATTTTACATAAGTTAAGATTTTTTCAATTTCAGTAGCTGAAATCTGAAGAAGTTGGTGAATTCCTCCAGATGGAGATTTTTTATACCATTCGTGTACAATAGGAGATGCAAGATCAATATGTCCCATTCTCACTCTTCTTTCACGAGAAGAAGCAACCTCTACTCCACACTTTTCACATACGATTCCCTTATATCTTGGTCCTTTATATTTTCCACAGCTACATTCATAATTTTTAACTGGTCCAAAGATTGATTCACAAAAAAGTCCTCATTGCTTTGGTTTCCCAGATCTATAGTTTACAGTCTCAGAGCTATCTACGACACCACGAGACCATTTTTCGATCTCCTCCATGGATGCGAGCGTAACCATCAACCCATCAAATTTTGTATTATTCATCAAAAGTGCAACATAAGATATAAATATCTGCTTCGCAGTTTTTGTCCATTTCTTAGAATTGTTAATCGCTTATCCAAGGAGAAAATTCTCCCCAGATAAAGATCAGATTTTTACTCTATTTGTCCAAAATCTTCTAGATCTTCTGCGATCTTTCCCATCATTTCACCCTTACTATCGTTCTCATCTTCCTCAGTGTCTGAGTCAAGATGTGCTGTAGCAAGTTCTTGTTCAAGAGAAGCCGTCATAATTCCAGAAAGTCCAAGACTTTTGATTTTTTCAATTCTTTCTTCGTAAATTTTGTCTATTTCATCAGCCGTCAAAGGCACGATATTTTGTCCCAATCCTTTGAAAAGATAAGTCAAAAGATTGAATGATTCAGGAAGTCCTCAAATCTTTGGTTTTTGAGACTTGATGATTGATTCATAAAGTTTATTTCTACCGATCACATCATCAGACTTCACTGTAAGCATTTCTTGCAAAGTATATACTGCAGAGTATGCCTCCAAAGCCCAAACTTCCATCTCTCCGAATCTCTGTCCTCCTTGTCTAGATTTACCACCAAGAGGCTGCTGAGTAATGAGAGAGTAAGGACCTACAGATCTTGCATGAATCTTATCCTCTACCATATGTCCGAGCTTGAGAAGGTGCATATATCCAACAGTTACCTGCTGAGCATATGGCTCTCCTGTTTCTCCATCATAAAGTGTAGTTCTGAGCTTATCTTCTAGACCAGCCTTTTGTGCAAGTTTTACAATATCTTCTACTCCAATTCCTCCAAATGTTGGCACGGCAAATTTTACTCCAAGCTCCTTTGCTAGCAAACCAAGCTGAGATTCAAATAGCTGTCCAAGGTTCATACGAGAAATTACACCAAGCGAATTAAGTACTACATCTACTGGTTTTCCATCTGCTGAGTATGGCATATTTTCTTCTGGAACTACAGTTGCAACGATACCTTTGTTTCCATGCTTACCCGCGAGTTTATCTCAGATTTCAATTTTTCTGGTTGTAGCAACATATACTTTAATCTTTTTCTTAACTCCTGCCATAAGATTATCACCTTTCTTAGCATCAAGGATTACTACTTCGATCACCTTACCTTCTGATCCAGATGGCATATAGAGTGAAGTATCCTTTACATTCTTTGACTTGTCACCAAAGATGGCTTGAATCAGTTTTTCTTCTGGTGTAAGCTCCCCTTCACCCTTTGGAGTAATCTTTCCAATAAGAAGATCTCATCCTTTTACGGTTGCACCGATTCTAATGATACCATCTTCATCAAGATTAGTAAGCTTTGACATTGCTACTCCAGGGATATCATTAGTAGTTTCTTCAGGTCCAAGCTTTGTTTCAGCCACTTCTATTTCATATTCTGAGATAATCACTGACGTAAGTTCATCATCTTTTACAAGTCTCTGAGAAAGTACAATCGCATCCTCGTAGTTATATCCTTTCCAAGGCATAAATGCTACTCTCAAAGACTTACCAAGAGCCATTTCTCCATTAACAGAACATGGTCCTTCAGCAAGAATAGTTCCTTTTTCAACTTTTTGTCCGAGATCAACACAAGGAACTTGATTGATTGCAGATTTTGAGTTTGATCTTTGGAAAGTAGTCAGCTTATATTCTTTTGTTCCATGCTTGTATTTCACTTTTACATGACTACCATCTACTGCAATCACTTCTCCCTCATCTTCAGCCTTGATAGTGGCATGAGACATCTTCATAATATCTCCTTCAATACCTGTTCCTACCAATGGAGCATCATTTTTGAGCAATGGAAGTGCCTGTCTTTGCTGGTTTGAAGCTACTGAAGCACGCACCGCATCGTTATGATCTACAAATGGAATCAATCAAGTATTAGGTGAAAAAATCTGACTCAAATTCACATCCATATGGGTGATTTCATTCACATGGAAAGTCGACATTTCTCCATACTTTCTCGCCGCAATTCTTGTATTGAGAATATTATTATATTCATCAAGTGCTGTTGTTGCATCAGCAATTACATATTTTTCATCCATTTCAGGAGAGATATACTCTACTTCTCCAGTAAAATATGGTTTTACCTTTACAGGCTTATTGAGCTTTCCATAGGCTTTTTGAATAGCATCTGCGGCTTTTTGATCGATCTGAGTGTCTTCTTTTGCCAACACCTCAGAAGTGGGATTTCCCTTGGCATCGAGATTAAAGATATCACGATGTGCAATACGACCAATGAGCAATTCAGATTTTGGTTCTACTTCACGGAAAATTTTCAAAGCTGGAGTCTCAAGAAACCCTTCTTCATTGATCCTAGAATACAATGATTGATAGATTACAAGTCCGATATTTTGACCTTCTGGTGTTTCAATAGGACAAATTCTACCATAGTGCGATGGATGCACATCTCTCACTTCAAATTTTGCTGTTTCCTTTTTCAACCCTCCAGGTCCAAGAGCTGTAATTCTTCTCTTGTGTTCAATTTCAGCAAGTGGATTGATTTGATCCAAAAACTGAGAAAGTTGCGAAGTTGCAAAAAATGACTTGATTGAATTATCAATCATCTTGAAGTTTACAAGATCAGTGATTTTGTGCTGATGATCTCCTTCATCCATTTTAAGTACTGAGAGTTTTCCTTTTACAGATTTTACAAACTTTCTCATTACTGGCTGTACATGAGCATAGAGGATTTCTCCCATAGTTCTCACTCTCTTATTGGAAAGATGATCTGCATCATCTTCGTAGAATCCCTTTTTATGATTACAAAGATTAAGAAGATATTTAATCGCTGCGATAAGATCTTCACCATCAAAAATATTTGCTTCAGGACTCTTGAGATTCTTTTTAAGCCCAAGTTTTGCATTAATTTTTCTTCTAGCGATTGCTCCTACGGTAATTCTTTCCTCAAGCAAAAATTGCCCTTTGATATAATCCAAAGCTGACTGAGGATCAATCAATTCTCCTGGTCTGAGTTTTCCATAGATATGTTCTGCTGCTGAAAGTGCATCAACGGTTGGATCTTTTTTGAGCGTGATATCGATAAAATCTCTATCATCTTCTGATTCAACTATATCTTTGAAGATTTCTCTAATAGATTCATCGGTCTCAAGTCCAAAAGCTCTAAGGAGAGAGGTTATTGAGAATTTTCTTGATTTATTGATTCTAGCAACAACATTTCCGTTTTTTTCTACGCTTACCTCAAGCCATGGACCGTTTTCAGGAACGAGCTTGAAAGAGTACCAAAAATCTTTTGGTCCGTAAAAAATACCATATGATCTAATAATCTGAGAAATCACAACTCTCTCAACTCCATTGATAATATATGAAGCTGATGGTGTCATAAGTGGTAAGATACCTACATTTGCACGCTTATTAAAAAGTACCTTTTCAGTAGGTTTTTTCTTTGGATTCTCTTCATCTTTATCGACTTCTACAAGTTTTACTTGTGCAGTGATAATCCCTCCGTAAGTCAATTCCTTTTTCTTACAGATTTCTACTGATTCCATAGGCTCTGACACCTTCAAATCTGAAATCGTGATATAAAGCTTATCTCCTGCAATATCCCAAATTTTTTCTTCATTGGTAAAGAGTCTATTGAGATAGATATTGATAAAGTCATCATACCCTTTCTTTTGCAAATCAAGAAGGTCTGGGATTTCTCCATAAGTTCTTGGCTGAGAAAGGAAGATTCTTCATGTCTTTGGATCCTGATAATATCCAGCAAAAAACTCTTGAGCCTTTGGACTAAGCTGATTATTTTCTTTTTTAACAGAAGAAACAGGCTTACTATTTTTAGAAGCCTTTTCTGCTGCGGGTTGTTTTTTATTTACCATCAAGTATGTTATAG
>CAUQDZ010000027.1:0-10938 GCA_963517005.1 uncultured bacterium | reverse complement strand
CAGATGGTACAGTTTGTACTCAATACGAGCTACGGAAGGAATCCAAAGCAGGTGATACAGGAAGATTCTGAGACAATGATTTCTGAAGAAGATTTAATTGATGATTAAACAAAAAAATGAATGGTAGAGTTATAGCAACGGTAATGAACTACATAGAGAGAAGTAAGAGTGTTTTTTGCAATGGGAAGATGAGATTTTCTTCTTGTGATGGGATAATGACAATCTCCTATCATCACAATCAAAACCCAATCAACATTTCTAAAACATTACAGGGGGATAGAAACGAAATAATAGGTCAGATGCAAGACTTTTTCTTGGATTGTTTTTTCGATTTTGAGTGGAGTGGAGAGGAGATCAATGCTACAACTCTTGCGAAGATTCTTTGAGTTAATGAAGATGCCATGAGACAATTATTATCAAGAATTTATAAAAAAATAAAGATCCATGAAGAGCGATTTCTACATAAAAAGTAAAAGACTTAAGATCTATAAAATCGTCGGTAAGGACGAGCAAACAAGAGGATTTAAGAGAAATTCTGCACAAGAGATCTTGGAGGCAAAGAAAAAATCTCTGAAAGAAAAATTCTGAAGGATCAGAATGATTGTCCTCAAATGAAGACAAATGGGGATTACTACGAACGAAGTGATCAATGGACTAGATACTGCGATCATGAGGAGTAATCAGAATATTGGTGTGCTTGCTCATGACGATAACACAAGGACAGAAATTTTTGATAAAGTAAAATTTGCGTTCGAGAATTATCCATCAGGAATCAGGCTCAAAGATGGGAAAATTTTCAGGAAACCAACGAGCAAATACGACACGAAATATCTTCTCTCCTTTGCTAACAACCATTCCAAGATTGCGGTTGTAAGGAACTCTAGAGGTGGAACTTGGACCAAGCTCCATATTTCAGAATTTGCTTTTATTAAAGATGCGAACAATCTCCTCGCAGGAACATTACCATCAGTTCCAAAGAATGGAGAGATTATTATTGAGTCAACAGCGAACTGATTCGGTAATGAATTTGAAAAAATGTGGAATAAATTTTCTAAAAAAGGCGATAATCCTGAATGGACTTGTTTGTTTCTTGGTTGGTGGCTGATGCCTGAATATGCATTGCCGGTAACACAATGAGAGAAGATCATTCTCCCAAAAGAGTTGGAGCATCTCAATGAGCCTATGATTGACTGAACAATACTGACTCCATCACAGAAAAAGCGATATCTAAATGTTTACGAGTCCAACACCAATCCTCTGCTGACCTTTCAGGAATACCCTAGCACTCCTGAAGAAGCGTTCTTGCATACAGGTAAACCTGTCTTCCCATCCAGACTTTTGAAGCTTTTGAAAACTCCTGAATATACTGAAGATGAAGTTATACCTGGATTATACATTTATGCTCCAGCAAGGTCTGGACAGTGCGTCTATGGCGGAGACACCGCAGCGTGAGTTGATGGAGGCGATAATTGCTGTATCGTAGTAAGGGATTCGGAGTCAATGGATCTCTTAGCATGTTATTATGGAATTTGCGAGCCATGATATCTTTGTGAAGTAATTCAAAGGCTAATAGAGCTTGGTTATTGGGGAAGAATTGGAGTAGAAAAGAATAATACCTGATACGCATTCTACGAAAAAGCAAAAGAGTACGATTGGTATGATATGCTTTACACCACTACTACCGTTGACAACAAGACCGACTACGAAACTCAAAAAATAGGACGAGAAACAAATGGGAAAACAAGACCAATATTGATGGCCTGACTCAAGGAGGCGATTAATAAGAGATATATCACTCAGATAGATCCTAGAGTCCACAAGGAATTTTTCAGCTTTATCTATGATGCAAAGATGAAAGAGGTCGCACAACAGGGGCATCATGATGATGGTGTGATGACTGAGGGAATCTGTTTACAGATGAGGAAATTCCCTCTCATTGAATTTTAGATAGCAGTATTTCTCTTTTTAGAATTGATTTTGAAAATAAAATCAATATATCAGTTAATATCTGATTTTATTTTCTTATTATAGTAGTATGAAAAATAAAAACACTGCAGGAATTTTAGCACTTTTATTGTGAGGGATAGGTATTCATAGGTTCTACCTAGGAGAAGGTAGTGCAGGGATATTCTATCTTTTATTCTCTTGTACTTTTATCCCTGCGATTGCAGCATTATTTGAAGCAATACATTATTTTAAGATGAGTGATGAGGAGTTTAATATGAAGTATAATGAATGAAAGTCATCAGATGGTAAGGATCATTATGATGATCTCTTAAAATTTAATCAGCTGAGAGAAAAAAATCTGATTTCTGAGGAGGAATATCAGAGAAAAGTTAAGGAGATAAAGGAGCGTATAAATATCGCAGAAGATAAAAAGAAAAAAGCTGCACAAACACAAGAAGAAATAGAAAAAAACAATCAAAAGATTGATAAAATAACCTATACTATCTTTAAAGTTATTGGGATTGTCTTGGCAATAGTAATGCTCCTTGTGATCATTTGAAAAATGGCTGGCAAGTAAAATGTCACACTTTTAGAAATCTGACTATACTCTGGGTCAGATTTTTTTTATTTTTTATAAAAATGTGATGGCAGAAACAGATTACAAGCTAAAGGTCTGAATAGAGGTAGATACTCAGATAGACCAAAATGAAGTAAAAAAAGGCCTCGAGAAAACAGGAGAAAGTGCAGGAGAGGGAATGGTACAGGGGCTACAAAAGAAAAAGGAATCATTCTTAGATCAGATCAAAAAATTTTGACAAGCAGGAAAAAAAGAACTAGATAAAGATTTAGTAGCAGACCTAAAATTGAATAAAGCCCACCTGCAACACCAACTTGATGAACTCAACAGACAACTCAAACAGGCAAAAAAGGCAAATCAACATTTCTAAAACATTACAGGGGGATAGAAACGAAATAATAGGTCAGATGCAAGACTTTTTCTTGGATTGTTTTTTCGATTTTGAGTGGAGTGGAGAGGAGATCAATGCTACAACTCTTGCGAAGATTCTTTGAGTTAATGAAGATGCCATGAGACAATTATTATCAAGAATTTATAAAAAAATAAAGATCCATGAAGAGCGATTTCTACATAAAAAGTAAAAGACTTAAGATCTATAAAATCGTCGGTAAGGACGAGCAAACAAGAGGATTTAAGAGAAATTCTGCACAAGAGATCTTGGAGGCAAAGAAAAAATCTCTGAAAGAAAAATTCTGAAGGATCAGAATGATTGTCCTCAAATGAAGACAAATGGGGATTACTACGAACGAAGTGATCAATGGACTAGATACTGCGATCATGAGGAGTAATCAGAATATTGGTGTGCTTGCTCATGACGATAACACAAGGACAGAAATTTTTGATAAAGTAAAATTTGCGTTCGAGAATTATCCATCAGGAATCAGGCTCAAAGATGGGAAAATTTTCAGGAAACCAACGAGCAAATACGACACGAAATATCTTCTCTCCTTTGCTAACAACCATTCCAAGATTGCGGTTGTAAGGAACTCTAGAGGTGGAACTTGGACCAAGCTCCATATTTCAGAATTTGCTTTTATTAAAGATGCGAACAATCTCCTCGCAGGAACATTACCATCAGTTCCAAAGAATGGAGAGATTATTATTGAGTCAACAGCGAACTGATTCGGTAATGAATTTGAAAAAATGTGGAATAAATTTTCTAAAAAAGGCGATAATCCTGAATGGACTTGTTTGTTTCTTGGTTGGTGGCTGATGCCTGAATATGCATTGCCGGTAACACAATGAGAGAAGATCATTCTCCCAAAAGAGTTGGAGCATCTCAATGAGCCTATGATTGACTGAACAATACTGACTCCATCACAGAAAAAGCGATATCTAAATGTTTACGAGTCCAACACCAATCCTCTGCTGACCTTTCAGGAATACCCTAGCACTCCTGAAGAAGCGTTCTTGCATACAGGTAAACCTGTCTTCCCATCCAGACTTTTGAAGCTTTTGAAAACTCCTGAATATACTGAAGATGAAGTTATACCTGGATTATACATTTATGCTCCAGCAAGGTCTGGACAGTGCGTCTATGGCGGAGACACCGCAGCGTGAGTTGATGGAGGCGATAATTGCTGTATCGTAGTAAGGGATTCGGAGTCAATGGATCTCTTAGCATGTTATTATGGAATTTGCGAGCCATGATATCTTTGTGAAGTAATTCAAAGGCTAATAGAGCTTGGTTATTGGGGAAGAATTGGAGTAGAAAAGAATAATACCTGATACGCATTCTACGAAAAAGCAAAAGAGTACGATTGGTATGATATGCTTTACACCACTACTACCGTTGACAACAAGACCGACTACGAAACTCAAAAAATAGGACGAGAAACAAATGGGAAAACAAGACCAATATTGATGGCCTGACTCAAGGAGGCGATTAATAAGAGATATATCACTCAGATAGATCCTAGAGTCCACAAGGAATTTTTCAGCTTTATCTATGATGCAAAGATGAAAGAGGTCGCACAACAGGGGCATCATGATGATGGTGTGATGACTGAGGGAATCTGTTTACAGATGAGGAAATTCCCTCTCATTGAATTTTAGATAGCAGTATTTCTCTTTTTAGAATTGATTTTGAAAATAAAATCAATATATCAGTTAATATCTGATTTTATTTTCTTATTATAGTAGTATGAAAAATAAAAACACTGCAGGAATTTTAGCACTTTTATTGTGAGGGATAGGTATTCATAGGTTCTACCTAGGAGAAGGTAGTGCAGGGATATTCTATCTTTTATTCTCTTGTACTTTTATCCCTGCGATTGCAGCATTATTTGAAGCAATACATTATTTTAAGATGAGTGATGAGGAGTTTAATATGAAGTATAATGAATGAAAGTCATCAGATGGTAAGGATCATTATGATGATCTCTTAAAATTTAATCAGCTGAGAGAAAAAAATCTGATTTCTGAGGAGGAATATCAGAGAAAAGTTAAGGAGATAAAGGAGCGTATAAATATCGCAGAAGATAAAAAGAAAAAAGCTGCACAAACACAAGAAGAAATAGAAAAAAACAATCAAAAGATTGATAAAATAACCTATACTATCTTTAAAGTTATTGGGATTGTCTTGGCAATAGTAATGCTCCTTGTGATCATTTGAAAAATGGCTGGCAAGTAAAATGTCACACTTTTAGAAATCTGACTATACTCTGGGTCAGATTTTTTTTATTTTTTATAAAAATGTGATGGCAGAAACAGATTACAAGCTAAAGGTCTGAATAGAGGTAGATACTCAGATAGACCAAAATGAAGTAAAAAAAGGCCTCGAGAAAACAGGAGAAAGTGCAGGAGAGGGAATGGTACAGGGGCTACAAAAGAAAAAGGAATCATTCTTAGATCAGATCAAAAAATTTTGACAAGCAGGAAAAAAAGAACTAGATAAAGATTTAGTAGCAGACCTTAAATTGAATAAAGTCCACCTGCAACACCAACTTGATGAGCTCAACAGACAACTCAAACAGGCAAAAAAGGCAAATCAACATGAATTAGAATATGAGATTAGACTTAAAATTGACGAAACAAAAGGGAAACTGAATCAAACTACATCAGCACTTAATGGGCTTGGAAAATCTTGACAGTCTGTAGGAGAAATGTTGATATGATTGGCCTCAAAATTAGGAATATGGTTTGGGTTAGCTCAAGCAGTACAATTCGTAATAAAAACATTTAACGACTTCCAAGAAAGTCAAAAAATTCTTGTGCAGGCAACTGGTGCTAGTGGAGAAGCCTTAAAAAAAATGTCAGAAAATGTATTACACTTGCAGAGTTCCGTCAACCAAGGACAAAGTGAGATTGCGGAAGCCGTAGGAGAGATTAATACAAGATTAGGCCTTACTTGAGAGGAGCTCGAAAAAACAACAGAGAACTACCTGAAATTTGCGACCGTAACAGGACAGAATGGGAAAGAAGCTATTGCAGACAACATCAGGCTTTTTAATATTTGGGGAGTATCTGCACAGGATCAGGCTTTGTATCTTGACCAGTTAGCATTTGCGGGACAGGCTACTGGTGTGAATGTAGGGACACTAACAAAAAATTTGACAGATAACCAAGTAGCTCTCAAGCAAATGGGACTTTGATTAACTGAGTCAATTGCACTGCTATCAAATTTTGAAAAAGAGGGGGTTAATGCTGATCAGGCTCTTGCAGCAATGAAGATTGGGATTGCAAAGCTTGTAAAAGAGGGTAAGAGTCCAACTGAGGCAATTAATACTCTTGTAGAAAGCATTAAAAATGCAAAAACAGAAACAGAATGAATGCATATTGCCGTAGAGACCTTCTGACAAAGAGGAGGGCTTGCGATGTATAACGCAATCAGAAGTGGGACTTTAAGTATTGAAGAATTTAGTAAAAGTCTGAATAATGCGAAAGGAACTGTCAATGAAACGCACAAAAATATGGAGACTTTTGGAGAATGGAGTAGTAGGATTTGGAGTTGAATTTGGGGATCCTTTGTTGCAGATGTAAACGATGGTTTTTCTCAGGTTGGGGAAATGCTGATGGCCTACAAGAGGTACATTGAACGATGGTTGGATAAATTTGGAGAACTTTTTACGCTGATTTGACAGCTTGCTAGGTGAGAAAGGGATTGGACACTTGCCATGACGGAAAAAGGATACGAAATGGAGAGACAGAAGAATCTCGTAAAACAATCAACAGAAGTTAATAAAAAATATGTAGATACGGCTCAAAAGCTCAACACAGCACTCAACACCTTTAATAAAATTAAGGTAGATGATAGTGCGACAAGAGAAGAGTTTGAGGCATCAAGGAAACAAGCTCTTGCAACAGCAGAAGGATTCCGCCAAGCATTAAAGGCAAAGTTAGCATTTACAAGATGAGTAAATGCTTGACTTGATAAGTGAAGTAAAGATTATGCAAATAATGCTAAACTTATTGCAGCACTAGAAGCTGAAGGAAAAAATCTCGACCAGGCTATTGAATGAATTAAGAATGCAAAATATACCTGAACTGGTAGAAAAAAACCTTCATGAGGAGGTAGTGGTTGATGAAGTAAGGGAAAGTCAACAATTGAAAAGAAGAAAGAAGAACTCCTTAAGCTTAGAGACTTGGAGATCAAAGCGGTACAAGAATCAAGTGCAACAGAATTTGAGAAGATGGCGAAATTGTATGATATCGATAGAGCATACAAAAAGAAAATTGAAGGTCTAGAGGGTAAAACCAATGATGTTCTCCTAAAAACAGCTGAACAATATATGAAAGAGTCTTACGAAAAAAAGCTTAAGGCCTCACAAGAGGAACAGAAGCTTACCAATGATGCAATCAAAAAAGCAGAAGAATATCAAAAAACTATAAAAAAATCAGAGAAAGCTTGGGAGGATCTCAAAAACAAGGCTACAGATACGCTTAGATCAATCAATCACGAGATAGAAGAGCTCAATAAGGATTATAGTAAAGATCTGTGAGCAAGGTGGGTAGAAGTAAGAAAACAAATCATAGACAATCAGAGGGATACTCCAGGATTGGAGCATATGACTGAAAGGTATAACAGAGAGGAACTAGAAAGATGGAGAGAAGCTGGGACAAAAGAAGTAGAATGAGTGGATCTGGATAAACTCTTAGAGCAAATCAAACTAAAAGAAGAACTCCTCTTGATCGAAAAATCAACCACTAAAGAACAGCAGGAGCAAGCAAAGACACTCTCTCAACAAAGCGAAACTCAAAAAATAATGGCAAAACATAAAGAAGAACTAGCAAAAAAGGAGGAATATCGTAATCTTCTTAAAGCTTACACCTCAAGTGAAAGCCTTGGACTAAAAGGAGTGGATTATATCAGAGATGAGCATGGAGACAAGACTGACAAGCTTGGGTACCGAGATGCAGAGAAAAAACAGTACATAGAAATAACCGATTTCAAAAACCAAGAATATGCTCGTGATCTCCTTAATCAGCAAGAGAAGCTAAAAACAGAATATGCAGAAGCACAAGAGAACTATGCAAAACAACTAGAACTCGTAAAATCACACTCTGCTAAGGTATACCAGCAATGGCAAACTGACTCTAGAGCATACAGAGCAGAACTCGAGAAGAGAAAGGCTGATGTGCAAAAATATGTAGAGGATGTGAGAAGAATCTTATCTAGTGTTCCATCCGCACATCGTGCCTACGGTGGAGAACTTACTAATGGAAGAGTTGCACTCGTAGGAGAGAATGGTCCAGAACAGATTATCGCAAGAGCCTCAAGCTATGTACAGCCAAGGAACGCAGTAAGCAATCATAGTGTAGTCAATACGACCAACACTCAAAGCTATAATCTCAATATGGGAGATGCTCATTTTGGGCCTTTTGCTACGATAGATGATATGCTTGCGGCTCTCAAATCAAAACTTACTTACCATTTTTAAGTTGGAAATGTAGGCTCTCAGTATTTAATTTTCAACTAAAACAAAAATATCACACTTTTAGAAATCTGACTATACTCTGAGTCAGATTTTTTGTTTTTTCTATAAAAACATGATGTTTTATTTTGTTTTGAGAACATGGAGAAAAAAAACCTCTCGGCTTTTAGAGATTATATTAAGAGTAAATATCGTTTTGCTCAAATGTATGCAAACCAACTCAGTAAATTTGGAGAAAATAACTTTAGGAAAAAGGTTTTTTCCATCAAATCAAACCTAGGAAACAACGACTTCCAAGACGAACAGCTCTATATCCCCATCAATATTGCAAGAGCGGTAACGAGGACTTTCACTAATTATGTGATCGGTAAAGGATTTAGTGTAGATTTTGGAGATGATGAATTGAATAAGTTATTTGTAGATATTGCTGACAATCTCAAGCTTCAAACGCTTTTGAATGAGGCAGTTGATAATCAGTCGTGTATCGGTTATTCAATCATCAGAGTAAGGAGTAAAGATAACACCCCAAGGGTTGAGATAATCCCAGTTGCGAACTATCTGGCCAACATGGAAGGGTTAACAATCTGAGATGGATTTGAAGATATCAAAGAACATTTTGTATTCTCAGTAATCAAGCAGAATGATAGAAAGGTTTTTTATGTGGATAGATATGAAAAAAACCAATGAGGATGGAATGGATATTATGGGGAGATTTGGGATTACAATGAAAATTTTATTTTAAGTAAAAAGCTTGAGGAAGCAACAACAGAGGAAAATCTTGAGTACCTTCCTATCTTCCTTGTTAATAATGATTTGAAAAATTCGCATACAACGAGTGAGGATGTATTTAAGGATACTTTGGGAAATATCCCAAGATATTTTGCCCAGTCCGATTATGTAGATATTGCGGATATTCTTCAAGAATTGAACGATAGAGGGAGTCAGATTTCTATTGAATTTGTAAAAAATTTGACATCTAAGATGTCGCTCCCCTCTTCTTTCAAGGCATCAGAGAAAGCACAAGGGCTAAGAAAGGTAGTAGATGAAAACATACCAAAAAAGCCAAATCCTGACTATATTCTCCATGGACACGGAGAACAACCAGCACAATATATCACCAAAGATGGAAGCTATCTTAGCATTTCTATCCAGCATTATATCCCAATGCTGTTGAATTTCATTTCCCTCACAACGACAATACCGACTTCAATGCTCGGAGGAGAAGCACTCTTTGGTGGAAATAATCCAGTAGGTACAACCGAAAAAGAATTTGAAAGATTTTATGCAAGAGTATCAAGCAAACAGGAGATTCTCTACACTTCTTTGCAAAAAATCTTTGTTGCTATCATGAGAGCATCAGGGAAAGAAGTAAAAAAACTCCCTACTATAAAATTTAAGAAAGTCCAAACTTGGGATGTAGGGCAAAGAACGGATATCGCAGTATCACAAATGAATATGGGGATTATGTCCAAGATTTCTGCTATGCAATTTGCTATGGGATATGATGAAATTGAAGCTAAGGAGGAGATCAAGAGAATCAATGAAGAAACCAAAGACGCTTATGCAAGAGATGGAGGATTTTTAGATACTACGCAGGAAGAAAATGAATAGTCGATCAGATATTTTTGGATCTGAAATGAGCATCCAAGACAAATTGAGAGAGTCGCTCTCAGAGGTAGCATATAACCCACGAAAATTGAGTCTGATTTTTTGGCTTTTTCGATTGCAGTTATGTCTAGCAGTATTTCTACTGGTATCTAGTGTTTTACTTGCATTATATCGGTTATGCTAAGGAAAGACTACCTGAATGCAGAATATACCTCAGAAGATAAAAAGTTGATTGCACTCTTTCAAAAACAAATGCAGAAGATCAATCAGCTTTTTCAGGCTGCTTTGCAGGAGTGAGATAGAACAAAAGCACTGCTTCATCTGAGAAAAATGCAAGCAATCAGCACTGCACTTAAAGCAGAATATGGAGAGCGAGCAGAACTTCGTATTCCTCAGGAATATCTTAAAGGTGGAATCTATATAGATGATTATCTCAATAATGCTTCGAGTCTTTCAAGGCTAAAAAACCAATGAGATAACAAACTTATAATGAGTAGAGTCGCTCAATTAGGTCCTGTGCATACCGAGGCGGTCAAAGCTTTAATGGAGAATAGTAAAATGCTCGTAAGTGCAAGCATCGATGGTATGGAGAAATATGCTCTGACAATGCTAACTAAGCATCAACAATCACAAGCAAAGATTAAACTTGCTGAATGAGTCTTGAGCTGAGATTGATTGGAAAAAATGAAGAAAAATCTGACTAAGATTTTTGAAAACAATGGAGTGGTTAAATTTCAGGATAGAGCTGGTAGGATGCGAGATATGAATCGTTATGTCGATATGCTTACAAGAACTGAGACTAAGATAGCTAATACCCAAGGAACCATCAATAGAGCCTTGGAATCAGGAGTCAGTAAGTTTGAAGTTGTTGAGCATGAGGACTGTTGTGAGATCTGTGCAGAACATAATGGAAAGATTTATGATATCAGCAAA
>CAUQDZ010000026.1:0-12034 GCA_963517005.1 uncultured bacterium | reverse complement strand
TTAGAAGCCTTTTCTGCTGCGGGTTGTTTTTTATTTACCATCAAGTATGTTATAGAGAAATAAACGGTAATAAGTGGACAGTTTCCCATCCCGCAAAGCTATTATTATTGAAGAGAACACGATTTTCAAAGACCACATCCATTGTATGCTCAGGATTCAACAACTCGCTCAATAAAGTGAAAACAGACAAAAAAGTCTGATTTCTTCCTTTTTTTATCTTTTGCCTTTGAAATATCGATAACCAATCTCTCAAACACAAAAAATCGTATAAATAAGTCAAAAGACAGAAATTACTTCTGTCTCTGAACGGTAAGCTGATGTCTACCTTTTGCTCTTCTTCTAGCGAGCACTCTTCTACCAGTCCATGACTTCATTCTCTCTCTGAAACCATGAGTTCTCATTCTTTTTGTCCACTGGTATTTTCTAATTCTTCTTAATTTAGATGCCATGAGAATATGTTAATAAGAATATAAACTATCTGCTGATGAAATTCAAGAGTCCGAGAGTTCTTGCTCTGATAATCTCTTGTCTTACAGCTTTTTGAGTCTTTACTGAATTTCCAGTATAGAGTCTAGGCTTGATATCTCCAAATCTTGTAAGATAATATTTCAAGATTGGGATTGCCTTCCAGTTGATATATTTTGCATTTCTCGCATCTGCAAAGAAGGTAATCTTTTGACCAAATCTCTTGTCCTTGATATCTTCGATAGCCTTGTCAAATTCAGACTGAAGTGCTTCAAAGTGGTAGAACTTTTGTCCAGCAGACATCTTGTAGATTTCGTATCTTACAACAATCTGATTATACAAAAGTGCAGCCTTTACTTCCTTTACTTGTTGAGGATCAAGATTAAGAAGATATGATACAAAATAAGCTTTTGTATTCTTGTCTCTAAGTTTGAAAGAAAGATTTTGAATTCAGATTTCATCTTTTTCTTTTACAGTGAATTTTGCTTCAAGATCTGCCAAGAAAGCTTTTCTATCTGCTTCTGAAGTGTTTGCATTAAGCAAAAGCACCAATTCATAATTTTGCATACAATTGCGAAATAATAAATAAAAGGGTTAGATACTTTTTGATTCGCCGATCATCTGTGAGTATATAGATATTGAGTGAGAAATCAAGAGAAAGTCATTTTTTTTACTCAAGGAGGAAAGTTGTTCATGTCTCTGCTCAGGAAAGCATCTTCTCATAATCAAGATTGTACCTCAAATACAACACCTCTCCGGCAATAAAAAGCTCGAAATCAACCATTCCTGGCCCTCCTGAGTCTTCACAAATCGCCTTTCCTTTGAGAGACTCCTGCTCTGGAAAAAGTTGGACTGCATAGCAACGATCTAAGATACGAAATGGTGTGAGATTACCATGTGATTGGATCAGATTTTTTGCCTTTTGGGTATCAAAATGAGCTAATGCAAATAAAAAGTCCAAAATCTGACTTCTTTTGTGGACTTTAGCCTGATAGCGATTGAATCGACAGGTCTGATCTTGAAGTTTCCCCTCAATCACGACTCAAGTCTGCCCTTCATACTCTGCGATAATCTTGTCCACAAAAAGATCCCTTGATAGCTCAGCTAGAGGATAGGCGAAAAAATCTCCTGTTTGGACTGATTTCTGATTGGAAGGTATTTGGATCGGAAGATGCGGAATGATCGAGAAGCGATAACGATCAGCGATTCTACACCAGTAAGTCTCTCTTTTGAGTTCAATTCCCTCAGAAGATTCTGGAAGATTTGTCAATTCCTCAAAACTATAGATTTGCCTCATCATTCCCATCCAAAAAAATTCTAAAACTCAGAGGAGAAGCAAGGAAAAAGTAATGATGAGGTATTTTTTCATCCTATTGACACACAAAAAAGAGAAATAAATGCTAATTATTAATACTATTTTATTTTTGTTTCTATGTTTATTTTACCAAACTGACACGGACAAGCATGTCCTCAGAATGATTGTTGCAAAAAATTATAGAAAATAAAACTATTATATCCTTTAGTATTGTAAATAAGAAGCTCTGGCTGTCTATCTCCTACCAACAAAAGCGAATAACATTTGATATCTGCACCTGTAATACCTGCTTGAGTACAATCATACTCAACCAAGCTCTCTATAAAGTTTTGAAAATACAACTTCATCCAATCTGAAAAACTCAAAAGATTATCATTGGGAGCATACTGCAAATAGGACCCATCTTTTATAATAGCATCAGGATCAAAGGTTTGCATACTTTTATTTTTAGGATAATATTTTTCACCTACAAGCTGCATCACATCTCCTATCGGATAGATTTGATTTCACGAAAAATAGAAAGCATCCCACCTACCTGTCCAAGACCGCCCTTCTTCCCAACCAGGAGCATAATCCCAAGAAGTTTCATTTATATTTGGTTGAGCTAAAGTTATCCCATACTCAGGAATATGATAAGAAAATTGATACCCTGTCAATGGTCAGCAAATTGTACAATGATTATGTTCCTCTGCTGCATAAATAGGGCAAATATCTGCATTGGCGGTAAAACGACACTTTGTTTTTATTTTCAGATCACGATAGCTCTTATAATAATCGCTTCGAATTGCTTGATTGAGCAAAATTTCTCCTAAATGCTGTTCTCTCCCTATCTCGTCTACATAAAACCTTACTCCAGTCAAAACAAACTCATCAACTTTCTTTTCTACAAAAGGAGTCTGAAAAGTCTGATTCTGAACGATTGGTTGATCTTCTTTTGGTTGGTCTTGTTTTATTTCACTCGGCTTGTAATACCTTGCCTTATATACGATCACAGCAGAGAATCACATCCCTAATCCAAAAAGGCAAACAATTCAAAGAAGGAGTTTTTGTTTCATTATAGAATCACATAAATAAAATTAGAAAGGTGGATATGAATAGATATCCACCTTAATGTAAGTTTAACAAAGTCCTACTGCTATAGCATTATAGGTTCCATCTGCTCCTTTTGCAAGCATCGAATTCAATAACTTAGAATAAAGAGAATATCTTGCATTATTCACATATGAGCCGGTCAAAGCATTGACTCAATGCTTAAACTCATTTAGTTTATCATCTTTCGTAAACTCATTAATCTTTCGATAATCTCCTACATCAGAACGAATAGCTACGAGAATCAGTATATTTTGATCCAATGATATCTCTAGAAAAACCTTCATCTCTTAATGATTTTTAGTTATAAGCTTTTCCAACTTAAGAAAAGAGGCTTCATCAACAAATCCCCGAAAAATTTTCAAATAAAGATTGCTAAGAGAGATGTAAGTTCCGCCAAGTTGTTCTTGGATAGTCTTGGGATGAGGAATATTGTTTTTTTGAGATATTTGTCTATGCGATGGAGTATATTTTTTTACTGAGAGAAATCAAGAAAAAATCAATAAAAAAAGACAAGGCAATCCTTGTCTCTACAGCGAAAATCTCACTTTATTTCTTTAATTTCAAAGTATACACTTCTTTGGAAGTTGAAAATGAGTAATTATAACTTTCATTTGCTTTTACTTCCACTTCATTATCAGATGCTTCATAAGTAGTAGAAACCTGCTTGTGCAAAATTCCAGGCCTTACCTTTGTGAAAGTAGAATTGATCACATGAGTTCCAGGAGTGAGGTAAAACCCCTTAGTCAAACCGAGATTTTCATAAAAAAATACTGGAGCTTTACCATCAACACTTGCTACTTGCAAAGTCTCTTCATAAATAATCAAATTAGTAGATTTAATATACACCTTAGCTGCACCAGGATTTTTTTCAAGTCGCTCCTGAGCTTTTTTATTTTGCAAATAAACATAAGCTTGATGACCAACAATCATCGCTAAAATTGCTACTCCAACATAAACAAGATAATATCGAGAAGCCCCTGTTTGCTGAGCATATTGAGCTCCTGTTGCAATTACTTCTGCACCTGTTGTTACCACTTCTGTCATTTTGATAATAAGATAATAAAAATAAATACTTCGTCTTATGTAAGAAAAAAGAATGAAGTCAGATTTTTTGTTTTATTGTAAAGAATTAGTCTTCTTGGGTTTGAATTTTATTTGGAGCCGGTTTTTGGATAGAAGAGATAAGAGCTTTGAGTTCCTGAACCTCGATCTGTCCTAATCCTGATATATCAAAAACATGCTTTTGATCACTAGGATCTAAAATCGTAAGGAAATGCTGACTATCTCCAGAATAAATATGCGATTCAAACTCAAATCCAGAACTTTCAATATCGAAAGTTTGAGGAGTTTTTCCCTCAATAATAGTAATCTGATTATTTTCAACTTCTACGCGAAGTTTAGCATCTGAAATCACCACTTTTGCCATGAGAAGAAAAACAACTACCCCAATAATTGCCGTCAAATATACTGTTGGTATGCCATAAACACCTTCAAGCCCAAAGAAATATTGCAATGCGACATACGAGAGAACAACCACAAATGCCAATCCAAACAAATACATGATAATATCCACAATCCTTGCCCATAAGGGCTGTTTGAATACGATCTTTTCCATAGTTTATGATAAAAAATAAAACTACTCAATTATAATATAAGAATCCCCTCTGAAATCAAGCTTTTTTAAGTTATTTTTAGAGTTTTTAATCTTACCACTTTTTTTGAAAAAAGAAAAATCTGACTCCAGAGGATAAACCTCATCAAAAGTCAGATTTCTTTTATTGTTTATTGAAAGATTATTTCACACCTTCTGCTCTCATAAGCATAAGCATTACCCATCCTCTCAATTCTTTCATTGTAGGAGTAGTATCTTTCAAGATACCTGCAGCTTTAAGTGCTTCAAGATGTTTTTCAGCAAAATTTGCTCCTTCTTGATTATTTTTGTCTCCATAAAGCACTCTAGAAAGTACAGTAGCAAATTCAGCTCTAGTTACTTGTGCATTTGGATTGAAGTTTGCTATTGGATTTCCTTTTGCATCGATACCCATGATCTGAAGCTGATATGCTTGCTGGATATATCCTGTCAAATCTCCATTTACTTCATTAAGATCTTTATAATCAACAGTTCCAGTAAGTACTGGTGATTTTCCAAGCACTTTTACTGCAAATACAGACATCATTTTTGCCATTTCAGCTCTAGTGAGACCTCTATGAAGATCTGCCTGCTGGATAGTTGGCTGAGTAGTCATTCCTCTAAGATAGGCATAAGTATAAGCATCTCTAAGTTCAGTATTTGATTCTGATTGCAATGAAGCTTTGAGTGCTTCAAGTTGCTTTGCCTTTTCAGGAGTAGAAGCAGCTTGATCTACTGCACCAGATCGGAGTGATTCAAGAGTCTTTACAACTTTTGATTCATTTGTACCTGTAGCTACTACACCAGACAATTGAGTACCAGTTTGATCAACTACACCAGACAATTGAGCTCCACTTTGAGCTTGTGCTCCAGTAGCTGTAGTTGTGTCAGAAGCAGATGATGAAGAACCTCCACCACTTGTTGAAGGATTATTATGAGTTCTCTTTTTCCACTGAGCATAAAGAGTAAGATTCTCATTTACTGTCGCCTCTAAATTATATTTTGTATTTCCTGCTTTATCGCTAGTCCAGTAAAGAAACTTATATCCTGTCTTTGTTGGATCTTCTAGCTTTGGAAGTTTTTCTCCTTTGTAAGGAATTACCTTATTTTCTAGATCTTTATCTCCATCCTTGAGAGTAAGTTTTACTGTTCTTCTGATGAAAGTAAGATTATAAACTTTCTTAACGTTATCTCCAAAATCAACTGTTAAAGTATACTTTTGGTTTTTTTCTGCAAGTTTATCTGAGGCAATATTAGCACCATGAATAAACGAATTACAAGCTTGATTTTCAGTAATCACTTCTTCTCCTAGATGATTATAATTGTTACCATCAGCTCCCTTAAAAGAACAATTTACCATAGGAACAGCAAAATTTTTGTCTTTCCAATCAAGTCTATTACTAGCATTTACTCATGTTTCATAGTAAACGGTATTGTCTGCCCCCTCGTCATTAAGTGACCCACCTTCTGGTTGTACTGGAGTTGTTACTTGTAAAATTGCTTTGTTTACCTTTTCTGTTTTGATATCTACATCATTCTTTTCAACTGTTACTCTAACAGCAACCTGCAATGAAACACTATTTGTATTTGTCATATCAGATGGTAATATAACAGTTCCATTGAGATCATAAGTTCCCACCTCATTAAACCTTACGGCATCAAAATTCCAAGTAACATTAGCAGTATACTCAGCATCAGCATCATCTTTAAGAGTAACAGTGTTTGGCAAAGTTGTCAAAGCAGCTTGATCCTGACCTCTTTTTACAGTATATGCTGCTGGAGAAACTGCAACGATCTGTTTCAAATTTGGAGCTGCAGGTGTTCAAGCAGGTTGTGAAGGTTCATCAGCATAAGTAAAGCTAGGCAAAGCTACATTTGCTAGCATCATCACACCTCCGATCAATGCAATAGACTTTTTAATAAGTTTGTTTGTCATTAGTAAAAACTAAATAAATAAAATATTCTCGGACATCAAGATAAGCATCTCCATACTTCCTCTCCAATCTCCTACACTATCTGGCATCAAGGTAAACCTTGCTGTTAATAGTTCTCTAAAGCTCAAAATAACAAGCCTTCAAGGAAAGTTTTATCAATCACTACCTGATTGTCAAGGGAAAATAACTTTTCTAAAACAATCAAAAAAAGCTGACCTCCGTTCACGAAAGTCAGCTTTCTTTTATTTTTTATATAACTACACAGTAAATCTGTAGAATTTAGAAACTTCAAATCCAGCAGGAAGGATATCTTTAACCTTCTTTGATCCATCTCTGATATATTCTTGTTCAAAAAGTACATTATCAGCAAATGCCTTGTCTACTTTACCTTTTACGATATTTGGGATCATTGCTTCTGGTTTTCCAGCGGCCTTGAGTTCCTCTGTAAATTCAGCAGCAAGTTTTTCTTTTTGATCAGCTGGAACCTCATCAAGAGTCAAGAATTCAGGATTAAGTGCAGCAACTTGAAGTGCAAGTTCCTTAGCAGTAGCTTCATCTCCTGAGTAAGCAACTACAGATACTACCTTGTCCCCTGCATGAGAGTATACATAAACATTTTCTGAAGTGATAAAAGCAGCACCAAGTCTGATCGCTTCTCCGATAGTCGCAGTAGCTTCTGCAGCCAAAGTATTGATCTTTTCTACAACCTCAGCAGAAAGTGCTTCAGCATTTGCTACATCTCCTGTAGTATCAGACTTCAACACTGCAAATACCTTATCAAAAAGAGCAAGGAAAGTTTCATTTTTAGCAACAAAATCAGTTTCACAAAGAAGTTTTACAATATATGTTCTAGATCCATCATTATAAGTTTTGATAAGTCCTTCATTTGTTTCTCTATCAGCTTTTTTACCAGCTTTTGCGATTCCTTTTTGTCTAAGGATTTCTTGTGCTTTTTCAAGATCTCCACCTGCTTCTACCAAAGCATTTTTACAATCTCCAAGTGGAGCAAAAGTAGCATCTCTAAGCTGTTTTACCAAGTTAATATCGATTTGCATAATATAATATATAGAAAAATAAAGCGACAATAGTTTGTCATAACGATTTTGTTTATACGGAATTGAGAAAAAAAATCAAGAAAAAAAGAAAAAACCTGAGTCAAAAGTCAGATTCTTGATTTTTTATAATCTTTTATGCTCACAAAGGCGGAAACTGAGAAGAGATATCATTTGAGATTTCCCCATAGACATTCTTTTTTACTTCAAAGAGATTGAGCATTCGTCCTCCAATATCAGCATATATTCTTTTTCGCCATGGTGCTTGTACGATATTGCTCGCATATACTCCTTTCCATGCAAAATAGACCAAAATTCAGATCCAAACGAGATTGATAAACACCAAAATCGCAGGAATAAAGGCTAAAATACTTACAAAAGGAATAATGGAAATAAAGAGCAAAACCAGCAAGAAAAACATCGTTGCCGTATATCGTCCAATTGCCTGTTTGAAGTGATAATACTCATACACTGATAAATCCTCTTTCCCTGAAAAAAAGAGCACCCCTACCAATAGATAGGCCGTGATAGCTCTTTTTCTCTCAGATGAACTAGGCAAATACATATTTTCTTGCATAGTAGGGAAAAGATAGGAAATAATTAAGAGAGCAAGTAATTGAGAACAAAATCAAGAGAAGTATAACTATTGATATTAGTTACTACCATCTGTTCTTCTGCCCAATATCTTGAGAAGTTAGTACCAGCGATGATAATAGAATCGAGTTTACCTTTCAAGTTCTCTACTTCGTCGATCAAAGTTGAAAGCATAGCTCCATCAACGATCACTACGAGATCAGGTCTCTTTTTAAGATTAGTTACTCCCTTATATACTTTGTTTGCTCTATCAAAATTTCTCTTGTAGACAAGTTGCTCTTTTTTGGTAAGTGCAGCATACGCATCAGTTTGCATAAACTCAGCCATTTCGTTAATAGAGTCAATTCTCTTTTTGTAAGTAGCGAAGTTTGTAAGAAAACCTCCAGATACTTTGTAGTTAAGGAAAGATACTCCTGATTTCTTAGCAAGAGCTTCGAGTTCAGTAGCGTACATTTTCTTTTCACATACTACGAGAATTTCTTTTCCTTCAGCCTTTGCTTTTTGGATAGTAGCTCTTGTAGTTTCGAGCTGCTGAGCAAGGATTTCAGGATTGATAACTACTACTCCGTTTGTTACCTCAGACCAGTACTTGCTAGTCTTTGGATGAGCTTCGTTTTTGAGCGTACCTATATGAGCTTGTGCTTCAAGAATTTGATTAACAGATACTGTCATTCGTATAGGTAATATGAAATATAAAACAACTCTTGCAAATACTAAGTCGCTAGTCAAAGCGTAATCACTCCGCTATAAACCTAGCATCCCAAGAAAAAATTGAAATCTGAAGTCAGATTTTGGTTCTTTTTAGTTACTAGTGTAAGACTATTTGAAGTTTACAGTAGCTCCAGCTTCAGTAAGCTTAGTCTTCAAAGCTTCAGCTTCTTCTGACTTAACATTTTCTTTGATGATAACTGGTGCTTTTTCTACCAATTCCTTTGCAGCTTTAAGGTCAAGTCCGAGAACTTCCTTAACTACCTTGATCACAGCGATCTTTTGTTGTCCTGCATCAGCAAGTTCAACATTCATAGCATCAGATGCACCAGCGTCTGCAGCACCAGCTCCAGCAGCACCAGCTCCAGCAACTACCATAGCAGCAGCAGTTACTCCAAATTCTTCTTCCAAAGCTTTTACAAGCCCATTAAGTTCAACAGCATTCATTTCTTTTACAAGATCCAAGATCTGTTGTTGATTTTTAGTCAAATCCATTGTTTACAAAACATAACAAATAAAAAGTGTTTTAAGTTGGATAAGTTTTGAATAGGAGAAAGCCTATTCAGCTTTTTTTGCGATTTGATCAATCACAGCAGCAAATGATTGTACTGGGTAATTGAAAAGGTAAGCCAACTTTGAAAGCAACTCTTCTCTTGATGGGATATTAGCAAGTTCAGTCACATACTCAGCGTTGTGCCATTTCTTGTCATACCAACCTCCAAGGAATTTGATAGAAGCCTTGAGCTCTCTATCTGCTGCAACTTCTTTAGCAAACTTGTTTACAACCTTCATAGGAGCGTATTCGTCTTCATTTGCATAAAGCACTACTACAGATCCTTCAAGATCGTTTTCTTCCACAGTATCAAAACCTGCCTCTTTGAGAGCAAGCATAAACAGTTTTTTTCTGATAACATTGTACTTACCATCAGCAGCAATAACTTCTTTTCTGATAGATGTAGAAAGTGTTACAGGCAATCCAGATTGCTGAAGAACTACTACATTTTTAGCAGATTGAAGATCTTGCACATACTGTTTTACAAGCTCAACTTTTTGTTGTTTTGAGATTGTCATCGTGCAGTAAACCTTGAAATAAAAAAGACCTCAATGCCTGAGTCTTCTTAGGTTTTCGACATATTAAAGCAAAAAAGCTCTAAACAGTCTGAATACAATTAAGAATAACCTCGGTAGGATTTATGGAATCTAACGATCTCACCTACTGTCTCTGGCAAAGATATTTTATACTATACTAAAATAAAAGATAAATGCAAGAGGAAATCAGTTTTTTTTCTTTTATTATTTCAAAATAAATCATTAAAAACAAAAAAGTCAGAAAAAATCTGACTTATAACCTCTTTTCCCTTAAATAAGTAAATTATCCTCTCAAAAAAACTTTATCAGTATATTGGTCGAGAATAGCTTTTGCCTTATCTAGATCCTCACGAGTCGCTGCAGCAAGACCATCAAGCGGATATTTTCGCCCCATTTTTTCTCGTTTTTCTTTTCCTAGATTATGATAAGGAAGAAGCTCAATTCTCAACATTGATTTAAGCGTTGAAACATATTTTCCTAGTTCTGCTATATCCTCTGGATCATCAGAATAACCAGGGACGAGTACATATCTGAGTCGATATGGCTTTTGAATCTGCTCAAGATAGGAGAGTGTAGAAAAAGTATTCTCATTTTTTTGACCAACGAGCTTGAGATGCTTGAGTGAATGCATATGTTTGATATCAGGAAGTATCAAGTCCGCTAATGCAAGAATCTCTCTCGCTTCTGGAGTTTGAATATAACAATTGGTATCTATACAAATGTGATATCATTCAGACTTAAGCTTTTTTACTATAGGAAGAAGCTCTTTTGCTTGAATAAGTGGCTCTCACCCCGAGAATGTAATTCCTCCCTTTGTCCCAAAATAGCCTCTTTGCTTGTTGGCAAGAGTGAGAATATCCTCAGCAGACATCAATTTAGCATCTGGATTATCAAAGGGAATCGTATCTGGATTGTGACAGTACAGACACTTAAACATACATCACTGCAAAAACACTACAAGTCTTACCCCAGGTCAATCCTGAGTTGCGAAAGTTTCGATAGAATGCACATTAATCATCAATTACTCAAAAATCAGGAATAAAAAACTGAACACAAGAAAAGATCCGCCTCTAAATGTGCGGACTCTAATCTTGATACATTAAACAACTTTTACTCTATATCCTGAGAGCTGAGATACGAGTTTAATATTTACAGCACCTTTTCCAATAGCAAGCGGTTTTTGATCCTCCTGGATACGAACAACAGCCTCTCATTCTGCTGGAAATGAAACTGATTCCACTTTTGCAGGAGCAAAGAGCCTAGTAAGAAGCTCTGTTGGTTCTTCGGTATTTTGTACAAAATCAACCTTTTCTCAGTCAAGAAGTGTGGTAAGCGTTGCAATTCTATCTCCCCTTTCTCCAACCATCACTCAGATAGGATCTAAACCAGGAACTGTCGATGAAATCAGAATTTTTGTCTTTTTCCCTGGAATTCTAGCAATCTTATCAATAACTACCGATCCTTCTTCAAGCTCAGAAATATAAGTCCTCAAGAGTGCTTCTACATATTCAGGCGAAGTCTGTGTAATATCCAAGAGAACCCCTCCAGCATCCTTTCCGATTTTTTTGAGATAGACAAAGATTTCATCTCCCTGCTCATAAAGCTTGTTGGGAATTTGACTTTCTGATGGAAGTACCACATTAGTTCCCTCAATATCAAGGATGATGCTATCTTCATGAATTCTGAGAACTTTTGCCTTAAGCAAAGCTCCTTCCTTATCCTGGAATTTATCGTAGAATTTTTCTCTTTCAATATTCTTGATTCCTTGCTTAATAGTTTGTGCAGCAACCTGAGCAGCAACCCTAGAGAGTTCAAGCTTGTCTGGGGTAATATTGATGAGCATCTGTTCTCCTATTTCAATATCCGCTCTCTCCTGCTGTGCATCTTCAAGTTCGATTTGAGTATCTTCATTCTCAAGCTCCTCTACTACAAGCAACGCCTTATAGATACTTACGGTTCCATCATTTTCGATATTTACAACAATTTCTGCTTTTCTAAACTCAGGATAATCTCTCTTGAATCCAGACTTGATACCATTTCTGATTACTTCGAGCACTTGATAAGGATCGAGCTTGTATTCTTCGACCAAATGCATCATTGCAATTTGTATACTTTTTCCATCGAGCTTCATGGGTTTTATTTTAGATTGTAAAAA
>CAUQDZ010000025.1:0-12806 GCA_963517005.1 uncultured bacterium | reverse complement strand
CACCATCACCACTGCGATTGCGAAGAAGACACTTGTGGATGTGATCATCACCACGAACACCATCACCACTGCGATTGCGAAGAAGACTGCCAATGCACAGACCAAGAAGGAAAGTGCAATTGTGGAGATAAATGCAAATGTGATGATGACCATCACTGCGGATGCAAAACTCACTAATAACCATCCCAAAAAAATAAAAAGAAGTCTGATATTGACTTCTTTTTTTTAATGATAAGATTTTTCTGCCCGAGAAAGAATTTTCTGGATTAGATCTTGATAATTTATTTCTTCGGCAAGTTTTGAAAGAGCAAGCGTGCGATCAAAATTCAGAGTTTCCTCCCCTACTTTATCACAAGGAACTTTAAGGAGCAGACGAGGCAATCTAAAATGATCTGCTACCCATTCAAACCCCCGGCTCTCCATATCAACAAATCCCTCTCACTCTATATTCCAACTCATAAGTGGCTTTTCTGAACAATAGATACTTGTAATATCTCCCATCAGAAAAGGCAAAGGAGGTAAAAGCTCTTTTCAGGTTGTAAGATTTTTGATTCTTCAGATTTGAACTACTGCTGGAGGTAAAGTATCAGAATAATACCCACAAATTCCAATATTTACAAGAAAGATATCTTGACCAGTGTTTTCAGTCAAATATTTTGTCAAAGCAAAAATCATCGCATAATTTCCCATTCCTGTACAGAGATAATCGATAGCAAGCTTGGTTTTGAGATTTAGGGACTTGATCTGAGTTTTGATCGTCTTGAGTTCGGCTGGCAACGCTGATACAATCAAGATTTTCATCTTTTTTTGATAAAAAAGCTAAAAGTCTGACTTTATTTCATCTCTCCACATGGAACTGAAGAGTAAAAAAGTCAGACTCAACTGTAAGGATTAACAAAGATCTTTCAAGACTTTATAGTCGATTTTCCCTGTTCAGAGCAAAGGAAGCGATCCGATAGGCTTTATTTCATCGATCTGAATGAGATTATTGACTCACTGAGATCTTAGGTAATCATTAACTTCTGAAAGCTTGAGATCAAGATCTACGGTAAAGAGCACAATCCTGATTCAGCTTTCTAGTTCTTTCCCCTCAATAGCAATATTTAACGCTTCAGAACTTCAATATTTTGTAGACAAAAGCGACTCAATAAACGGAAGTGATATCATTTCACCACCAATCTTGAGAAACCTCTTCTGCCTTCACGTAATATACAAGAATCCTTCTTTATCAAGATATCCTAGATCTCAAGTCTTGTATCGTCCTTTTCCCTCAAGCATCAGGAATGGAGATGGAATTTTTGTGTCTTGATAGCCTCAAAAGACACTAGGAGCTGAGAAATAAATCATTCCTTCTTGATTATATGGTTTCTCTTTTAGCGTATCAAGATCAAGTATTTTGATTTGCCCATTGGAGATAGCTATTCCTGCGGATTGTTTTTTTTGCTTTTTAAGAGGATTGATAGAAATAATAGGCGAACATTCAGTAATTCCATATCCCTCAAGGATAACTGCTGATGGAATCAGGTTTTTTGCTTTTTCAAAAACTGCTTCTGAACATTTCTCTCCTCCTGTGATAACATAACGAAGAGAAGTAAGCTGATCTGGACTCGCAACACTTAGTAAATTACGCAAAAAAGTTGGCGTAGTAGCAAGAAGGGTCGGCTGGGTATGTGCTATTAGACGAGCTACTGTCAACGAATCATTGGGATCAGGAGTATTAACAAGTCTAAGTCCAGCAACCAAGGGTAAAATCGTATTGACAGTAAATCAGAAGCTATGAAACGGTGGCAGATATCAAAAAAGCCTTTCATCATGTTGAATATCAAGAATCCCTAGAGCTCAAGCAAGATTTGATATGAGATTATGATGGGTAAGAGGAACTGCTTTAGGAAGTGCTTCGCTTCAAGAAGTATAGAGAATAACTGCCGTTTCATCAAGTTTTGAAGGAATCGGAAAAGTAAAAGAACGTGCTAATGCCCAAAGCTTACGAGAAAGAGGGATATCTCTAAGTAAATCTTCAAGAAAAACAAATTCATATTTATCCAACCACGGAATATTAATCTTTTGATAAAAAGCTTTTGAAGTCAGAATTTTTTTGGTTTTTGAAAATTTAACACAATGATCAAAAGCAGGCTCTGGATGCGTCCAGTTCATCATCACAGGGATTTTTTCTGCTAGGTAGGTTGCCAAAAGCACAATCGAAGTACTTGAAAGTGCTGGAAGCATAATCCCAATATACTTTCCTTCGATTGATTTGAGATAATCTGAGATGAGAAGTGACTTAATCACTACATCTTTTCTCGTTTGCAAGCCAAAAAGCTGATCATAAATTTGAGATGCAGACTTATTAGCCTTCCACTGATATTTGAAATGTTGAAGGATATTTTGTTCAGGATCGAGGTGTCGAGTGAGGTTTTTTGTTGAAAGATGCCAATTACAAGGCTTAAAAATCTGATCTTCGCTTTTGGTCAGTCCTGAAGCCATAGCTACCATATCAGCAACGGTTTTGAGCTCAAGAAGTGGAGTATTAGAAGCTTTGGGATAAGTAGTGAGCAGCGTATTTTTGAGTTCTGCCATATCAAGCGAATCAAAATATAGATCAAACACCAAATGCTGAGTCAAAGGAATATCAAGGCTTGGATCTAGATTTTTAATTTTTCTGATTTCTGAGGTTACAAAATCAATGATCTCAGTCGAGAATTTGGAAATGTCGTAAGTAGCGATTTGCTGCAAGGAAGCGATGGAGTTATTGATCTTTGTAGGAAGTTTTTTATGCTTAACATCATTAAAATAGAAATAATGCGGAAGATACCTGAGTTTCTCCTCTCAATTTTGATTGTAAAAATTTTCGAGATAGTGATTGAAAGAAGCAAGATCTCCTTGAGATAATTTTTTGAGTTCAGAAGTTTGATCAATGATTTCAATCAGAATTTTTCTTTTTGGTACAAAGAAAAGAAGATTTGCTAGAAAATATCGTAAAGTCTTGAAAATCCCCAAAATAAAATGAGGACGAGATCCTGTTCGGGCATTAGACCACATAGATCCCCACAGTCCAGATACCCTGATGGCAAGCACCTTAGTCTGCTCAGGAGTAGCCTGAAGTGCAAGATATGCAGACTTTTTGGCTCAAAGATACTCACTCCCTTGACCTGCGAGCTGACCTGAAGGATAAAGCAAAAGCGAATCTCCCTTGGCAAGTGCATGTTGAAGCTGATCAAGCGAAGAAGTCAGATTTTTAGCTAATTTTTGAGCATCATGAGTCGAGGATTCCTCTACCGAAATTGCACCGATACTATCAAAAAACCATTTGAAGAGAGGATTTTTTGTGAAAGCTGAAGTCGCAACTGGCCTAAGTATAACTTTAGATGCAAAAAGAGAAAAGGTAATCATCGGCTCCAAGAGCGAGATATGATTTGGCAAAACAAGATAGCTTTGCCCAGTCCTAACCTGAGAAAGTCATTTAACCTGAATATCATAACGAAAACTTGCACACCAAAGGAAAACTTTTGCCAGTCGCTTCATACGAGAAAAAAAATAATAAAGTCTGATTTTGGATTATATTTTGATCAAGTATAAGGGTTTTCGGATTTTTAGCAAGTTTTTTGAAAGAGAAAAATCTGACTTGAAAATCAGATTTTCTATTTTTTAATCAATACCTCTAAATGTCACAGATACCTGCTGTTGCTTTTTTCCCAAAGGAATAAGTTTGATACGATATTTTTGAAAATGTTTTTGTAAAATTGGATGATCAAGTGTAAATGAAAAATACTGATGAGAATTTACTTGATTGCAAGACTGATTTCAAATTTTAATCGGTAGAGTTCTATTTGGTAAATATTTACGATCTTGATAAGCAGAGAGACAAAAACTTAGTTTTTCTGAAGATTGGTTATGCAAAAAGAATTGAGCCTTTTGTTCCTGAAGAAAAGTATCTTGATCTATATCTATCAAATATTCTTCTCAAGGCTCTGTAAGAAATGAAGAAATATAATTTCATTTAGGATAATTCAAAATCTTTATTCCTCAAGAGAGATTACGCGAAGGAATATCATGATCAAAATCCCACCAATACACTGCTGGATTTCAGTACCTACGACCACGATATTTACCAAGATCCAAAAGCATTTGAGGAGTATCTGTTTTACATAAATTTGGTACAGCAAAACAAGGTAAATAAACCGTTCTGGATTCAGGCTGGAAGAGATGATATTGATAAAAATAATCCTCATAGTAATCATAAGCAATTGCTCAAGCTCCTAAGATTATAAAGAGAGATACAACACTAAAAATTCGTTTTTTCATTATGGAAAGAAAAAAATAAAAAATAGAAGACCAAAAACAAGTAGTCCCCTACCGAATTAGCGATAAACATTTAAGGATCAGGGAGTTGTTAATGTTCTACAAACAATACTTCTTAAGAGACTCAAAAGACATTTTTGTTAGGATATCTTTATTAAAACAAAAATCAAGATTTTTTGGAAAGATTTCAAAAAAGCCAGTTCTCATCTAAGGACTAGCTTTTAAGAAATTATTTATTCCCCTGAAGCAAAGCAAGATTTGCTTGAAGTTTCTCAATTTTCTGTTGATAATCTGCAAGATTTGCTTTTTCTCTTTCAATAACTGCAGCTGGTGCCTTGGATACAAAGGTTTCATTACTGAGTTTTGCATTAGTATTTGCAAGCCCTTGTTCAAGTTTTGCAATTTGATCGAGGATTTTTTTGCTTTCAGCTTCAATATCCAAAAGTCCAAGCAATGGAACAATGATTTCTGAAGATCCAACGACTCTAAATCCAGAGAGATCAGGCTTTTGGAGCTCTTTCCCAAATTGAAGTGAAGAGAGTTTTGCAAGTTTCATCAAAAAGGCTTTGTTGTCTAAAAGAATAGATAATTCTGATTCAGATGAAGTTTTGATCAGAGCTTCAACTTCTTTTGATGGAGCAACTCCTGCTTCTGCTCTAATATTTCTAAGAGCTGTGATCACTTCTTGAATATAAGTCATTGCATTATCCACTTCTGAAGAAATGAGGGTTTGATCTGCTTTTGGAAAGTCCGCAAGCATAATAGTTTCTCCCTCAATCTTGATATGCTGCCAAAGTTCCTCAGTGATAAACGGCATAAATGGATGCAAGAGTTTGAGTGCACTTTCAAGAACATCTCTAAGGACTCGCTGAGCTGTAGTTTTAGATCTAAGGTCATCATTTGCGTAAAGACGTACTTTTGCCATCTCCACATACCAATCACAGAAATCTCCTCTGATAAACTCATACACAGCTTTTGCAGCTTCATCGAGTGTATAAGTATCGAGATTTTTATTGACTTGATCGATAGTTTCATGGAGTCTTGAATAAATCCAATGATCTACAAGTTCAAAATCAAGGTCAGACTTGTTTACTTTTTTTGCATCAAAACCTTCGAGATTCATGAGTACAAAATTGGTTGCATTTCGTACTTTGTTGGCAAAGTTTCTTCCCATCTCAAGAAGTTTCTCGCTGAAATGAACATCTTGTCCAGCAGATGTATTGTAAATCATCGTAAATCTGATCGCATCAGCTCCATACTCATCAATAAGTTTGAGGGGGTCAGGGGAATTTCCTAGAGATTTAGACATTTTACGACCAAGATCATCTCTCACGATTCCATGGAAAAGCACATCGTGAAACGGAACTTCCTTCATTTGATAGATTCCCATCATCACCATTCTCGCTACTCGGAAAAAGATAATATCTGCCCCAGTTACGAGGGTAGAAGTTGGATAGAAACGCTCCAAAAGTTCAGTTTTCTCAGGCCATCCCATAGTAGAGAACGGCCAAAGTGCAGATGAGAACCAGGTATCAAGCACATCAGTTTCCTGAGTTAACTCAACTTCATGTCCATAAAAGGCTAAAGCCTGACTTTTTGCTTCAGTTTCACTCTTTGCTACAAAAACCTTTTGATCTGGTCCATACCAAGCTGGGATTCTATGTCCCCATCGGATTTGCCTAGAGATACACCAGTCTCTGATATTCTCTAGCCAGTTGTAATATACTTTTTCCCATCTTTTTGGTTGAATCGTAATTTTTCCTGATTTTACTGCTTCTAGAGCAGGAGCCGCAAGCGGAGCCATTTTAACAAACCATTGACGAGAAACTCTCGGTTCGATAACAGTATTACATCTATAGCAGTGTCCTACTGCATGATTATGTTTTCTGACTTTTACCAGGTACCCTTGTGCTTCTAGATCAGCTACGATTTGCTTTCTTGCCTCAAAACGATCAAGTCCTGCATATTTTCCCCCGTTTTCATTGATTTTAGCATCTGGTGTAAGGATCACCAAAAGATCAAGTCAGGTTCTTTTTCCTACTTCAAAATCATTAGGATCATGAGCTGGCGTCATTTTTACTACTCCAGTTCCAAAGTCCATTTCTACATAGCTATCAGCTACGATAGGCACTTCTCTTCCAGTCAAAGGAACGATAACCTTTTTGCCGATGAGGTGTTGATATCTGCTATCATCTGGATGAACAGCAACTCCAGTATCTCCAAGCAGAGTTTCAGGCCTTGTTGTAGCAAGAATGAGACTCTCATCAGTTCAGACAATTGGATATTTGATCTCTCGGAAATTTCACTCCTTATCGAGCATCTCTACTTCATCATCAGCAAGAGCGGTTCCACAGCGAGGACATCGATTAACCATATATTCGCCCTGATAGATGAGTCCATCATTGTAGAGATCTACAAAGTGTTTTTTCACAGCTTCTGAAAGTCCTTCATCCATGGTAAATCTTTCTCTCTCCCAATCTAGTGATGCACCGAGTTTTCTTTGCTGGGTAGTGATAATACCTCAATATTTTTCTTTTCGCTCTCGAGTTTTTGCGATGAAAGCATCTCTTCCTATGTCTTCTTTTCTCTTACCTTCTTCTGCAAGTGCTCTTTCGACTTTATTTTGAGTAGCGATACCAGCGTGATCTGTCCCTGGCTGCCAAAGCGTATTATATCCTGACATTCTCTTTCGTCTGATCAAGACATCCTGAATACTCGCATCGAGGACATGCCCCATATGCAAAATTCCTGTCACATTTGGTGGAGGTACTACGATACTATAATTAGGCTTTTGGGGATCAAGAGTAGCTCAAAAATAGCCCTTTTCTTCCCAAGTCTTTGCCCAGCGAGATTCTAGAGACGAAGCTTGATATTTATCTAACATCTTACAACAATAAGGGTAAAAAAATAACAAAAATCTGATTTTAGATCTTTTTTTGTCGTTCAAAAACTGGATTTGAAAAACTTCCAGATTCGGTTTTATAGTACGGATTTAAGAGCCAAAAGCAAGAAAAAAGACCCAAGGGATTCCTTGAGTCTTTTTTTATCAACGGGAATGTATGAAGGTATTCCCTCGATACTGTTTTGCTAGATCAACGATCTGTTTTAGCAGTTCATTGAGCTCTAATATCCAGCGATCTTTGAAAGATCTCGGAGCTGGACAAAATCTTATCCAACGAAGCTGAATATCTAGAATGGAGAAAAGCTTATACATCTTTGGTATTAACTCATAGGAGTTTCCACCATAGATATCACGTGCAAACTTTTCCTCCCCTGTCATAGAGAAATAGGAGTCTCTAGTATAACTATAGAAATACTTCGTAAACCTCCTTTCTATAACCTCTATTCTTCCTCGTATTGCATTAGGCGAGATATGCAGATCAAAATCTGCTACAATCTCAGAGAAAAATAAAGAGGTTTTTACCTCCATCCCTAGTCGTCTAGCAAACTCAGGATCACCTTCGAGTTTTGGATACTTGTAGGTACTATACTTTGGCGGTATAGCCCTATTCTTTTTCCGTTCCATAAGAGTTATTTCTATGTGAATATTTATATGTACATTGACATAATATATAAAAATAACATAAAAAGTCAAGATATTGTTTTTTATCGTATCTTAAAAAAATAAATTATCACAAAAAATCTGACTCAGGTGGTTGAATTTCCTTTAGAGTCAGATTTTTATTTTTTTAAATTATTTTACCAATTCATAAGTATCTTTTGCAATCATAAGTTCTTCATTGGTTGGGATTACCCAGATTTGTACTTTAGAATCTGGAGTAGTAATTGCTTTTTCCTCTCCTCTAAAATTGTTGAGACTTTCATCAAAGTGAGCTCCGAGCCAACCAAGCTGACTTGCAATTAGTCTTCTTTGAAGCATTGAATTTTCAAGAACTCCTGCTGTAAAGACAATTGCATCTACCCCTTGGAGCAAAGCAGCATAACTACCAATATACTTAAGGATAGCATTGGTATACATATTCATTACGGTTACTTCTCTTTCTTTACCTTCGTTGTATCCACCTTCGATATCTCTATGATCACTTGAGATCTGAGATACTCCAAGTACTCCTGATTTTTTATTCATAATAGTATCAATCTGATCTGGAGTTAGATTTTCTTTTTTCATCATAAATGGTACAATAGCTGGATCAATATCTCCACATCTTGTTCCCATCATCAATCCCTCAAGTGGAGTAAGTCCCATAGATGTTTCGATAACCTTTCCTGAGTCTACAGCTGTGATAGATGCTCCATTTCCTACATGACAAGTGATAATCTTGAGGTCATTTCTTCCTGTAATTTCAGCCAATCTCTCTGAAACATATCTATGAGAAGTCCCATGAAAACCATATCTTCTCACTTTGTGATTTTCATACCATTCATAAGGAAGAGGATAAAGAAAATGATCTGGCTTCATAGTTTGATGGAAAGCTGTATCAAATACAGCAACATTTGGAACTCCTGGCAACACTTTTTCACATGCTTCGATTCCCATAATATTAGCTGGATTATGCAAAGGAGCAAGTTCGATCAATTCATGTAATACTTTTTTTACCTCTGGAGTAATCAATGTAGAATGTGCAAACTTTTCTCCTCCATGAACTACTCTATGCCCTACTGCATTGATCTCATCAAGACTCTTTACTGCTCCGTACTCAGGATTTACCAAAATATCCAAAACCTTATGCAAAGCTACTTCATGATTTGGCAAGTCGAGATCAAAAGGATGTTTTTCTCCTGTTTTGGTCTTGTGAGTGATTTTTCCTCCGTCAATGGCGATTCTCTCGACAAGTCCTGAACATAAAACTTCATTGTTCTCCATATCAAACATTTGATACTTGAGAGAGGAACTACCAGCATTAAGGATCAAAATTTTCATAATAATTACAATAGTGAGTAAAAGATTTTTTCTCAAAAAAAGAGAAAAATACTGATTTAGCATAGCGATATTACTCAAAAATGCAATCTAAAATCAGACTTTTTCTTCTCTTGACTTTTATCTTAAAAAATGTATATTATATTCTATAAAGAAAAATTTAATTAATTAAAAAATAATAAATATGGAAAAAACACTTATCATCCTCAAGCCTGATTGTGTAAGCAAGAAGCTTGTTGGAGCCGTGATTGCTCGTTTTGAGCAAGCTGGATTCAAAATTCTCGATATGAGAATGGAAGTAGCGAGCTATGATCAACTCTTCAAGCACTACGAAGGAATTGGTCAGCTCAAAACCAGACTCGTAGCTAAAGGACGAGCACATGCCTTTGATGAGGTCATGGACTTCATGCAGTCAGGTCCTATTGTTCCACTCCTCTTGGAGCGTGAAGATGCAATTGCTCATGCAAGAGCTCTCGCTGGGAATACCCGTCCTTGGAAAGCGGAGAAAGGAACGATCAGATATGATTTTGGTCGTCATGATCCTAACCTCCCTATTGAGAATGTAGTCCACGCCTCAGCCAATGCTGAGGAAGCTGCCGCAGAAATTGCCCTTTGGTTTCCAAATGCGTAATTAAACTCTGATCTTCTTAAAGATCAAAAAACTCTAAAAGTCTGACTTTCGTCCTCGGGAGTCAGATTTTTCTGTTTTTTATCTCTCACTCATTAAAAACTATTTTTTGCATAAATAGATATTTTGAGTATACTTTAAATGAGCATTTTATCTATTTCTAAAATAATGTTAAAAAACATAACAATTGAAGGAAATAATAAATGAAACAATACTGTCCAAGAAGGAATAGATATCCCCTCAAGTATTCCAAACAACCTTAACGAACTAGAACAGGAGGTTGTAACAACAGAAACAAACAACACACTCAAAACCCTTGCCACAGAGATCCTAAGCAAAATCGACAAAGATAAAGATTTCTACAAAAAGGATGCAGACTTCATCCAAGAGGTTGGTAAAAAACTAGAGAAAAAAGAATATATCCAAGCCTTCTTTTCTTTGATCCAAGGACTTATCAAGGGATTTTGATTATCTGCAAAGTCTGGATTTAAACATTTGGAAAATGAAATACAAAACCTCAATCTCTGAGGAAAAACTACAGATGAACTAAAAGAACTCATTACTCATTTTGAAAAAAATATCAAAAATCAGAATTCATCCTTGAGTGACCTTACAGATAAGACTTTCTTGATGTCTTTATGCAAAGACCAGATCCTAGAAAATCAATGTAGAGAAAAATCCCTTCCACTGCCTACACCTTATGATAAACTAAAATATCAAGTTTTGACTCCCAAAGAAAATCAAATCGGGAAAGTATTACTCTTTAATGTAGGAGATAAAGGAAAATCTAACAGTGAATTTTGAACAATGATGAAAAAATCCTTACTTCATCCTCTCACGCAAGCAACAAGTGGATCTGGATTTCAACATGCAGTAATGATCTCCAAAGTGGACAATGATGGTGAGATTTATATTACCCATGCCAATGCAAAAGGAGTAATCGAAGAGAAACTTGATGATTACTTAGCTAGAGACAATACCATGCTCGATATGATGTTACTCACCCCTCCTGAATGATATGGAGAGAAAGCTATTGCCTTTGCAAAGAGCAAACTCTGAGCAAAATATGACACTACAGGGATGGTCTTTGATGCACTTTCTGGAGCAAGAAGAAGTGGAGAAAAAGGAAATATTTCCCTTCTAGAAAACAAAAGTGATATGTTTTACTGTAGTGAATTGATTTTTGAGGGGTTTCAAGCTGCAGGACTTCAAGCTGAGAAGTCATTATTTAGCCCAGGGGATTTAATGAAGCTTCTAACTCCTATTTACTGTGCAAGCTTTGATACGAGCAAGCGTGAAAATCATATCAAACCTGATGATTATAACAAAATTTAAAACTAATTAAGTAAAAAAAGAATCCTAAAAAAGAAAAAAATCCTGACTTCAGATTTTGTTTAACCGCTGGAGTCAGTTTTTTTCTTGATTTTTTGAATTCTTTCTATATACTGAAACGAAGTGGGGGTGACTTTGGATTTGATAGAAGGAATCCGTAATCCTCGATAGCCATTGCTCGATGATCGCAGAGCATAAACTCGATCAAACAAAAAATGCTAACTCAGCAAAATCTCTCCTTGCGAGAGCTGAACTTGTTAAAGCTTACGCTTAAGCTTTCAAGCCAGTAACTAACCTTGCTACTGACTCCTGCTAGGAGCAAGGACGATTTGAGCAGGAAAACCAAACCTTGCATTGATCAAATTGAAGAATAGCGTTTGTTACTTTTTGTCTTCTCCCTCTCTCTGCAAGGCTAAAAAATCAGGTTAAAAAGCTGACTATAATGGTAGAGTTCGAGCATTATGCCTTTTAGACCGGAGTTCAATTCTCCGCACCTCCAAAGAAGGAGATTTTAATCAAAAAATAGCATTAAAAGTCGCATAAATACTGGCATCTTTGGGTATTGTAAAAGCGACTTTTTTTGAATATAGAAAAGTGCTACCTAATACAACACCAAAAAAACCCAAAAAAAGACTTGACATTCAATTAAACATGTATATAAAATATATCGTAATATAAACATATTAAATATAAACAACTATGAACTGGAATGAAAAACTGCAAGAAGTAGCGGAAGAATCTATTAAGTTAGCAATCTCCCCTCTTGTTTACTTTCTTGTAAAGCGTGCTGGGCGGGACCATCCCGAGCAGATACCTGATTCTAAAGATGCTGAATCAGTTGAAGCCTGGATCTCTCAGAGTTTCTTTCATTATCTTGCACAAGACTTTGCGCCCGATAAGCTCATCTACAAAGGGATGCTGAGTCCTCAGCCGATCCTCTATGATGAGCAGGCTCAAGATGTGTTAGACTTTTATTTGACACTTTGTGTGCCAAATCAAAAGTCAGAACAAGAGAAAAGAAATCTCTTTGCTGCTCTCGTTCAGTACGGTAATGCCGCTAAGATCAAGCCTCTGATCTATGATGAACTCAAGAGGCTTAAGACTCAACTCTGTAATGTCCCAAGGTTCGGTGCTACAAAAAATCAGGTCTCGGGCATTAGAAAGATGCTCCAGCGGATCGTAAATCTGGCAGGGCAGTATCATGCTTAAGCATCATCTTAACTAAGACTAGAGCCTCGGAGAAACTTCCTGGGGCTCTTTCTTTTATTAAAAAAGGTGTTTATCTTGTTCTGATAAAGATAAAAATAATTGATATTGGCACAAAAATATATAAAGTAGCGGTGTAAAATAACAAACATAAATATGACAAAGATTAAGATTCAAAATGGAGTAGAAAAAATAAAACTTTCTTTGGAGCATTTCCTTGCTGCACGAAGGAGCTTTCTTAGTTCGAGAGCGTGTTCTTCTGAGCCGAAGACTCCGTATGATGCTATAGTGTCTCGGAGATTTTTTAAGGGGATAGCTGTAGATTGTGCTATTTGTTATCAAATAGATGTTCTTTTCTATAACAGCTGGATATACTTTCTATCTTTTTGTAACTTAAAAAAAGCTACCATCTTTTTAACATCATTTGAATTTGCCATATTTAAAGAATTAATATCCCAATCT
>CAUQDZ010000024.1:0-13912 GCA_963517005.1 uncultured bacterium | reverse complement strand
TTACCAGGAGCAGTGACTGCTGGAGTGTAGGGCTTCCCTGAGCTATAGCCATCTAGGACAGCGATATTGCTCGAGAGCGACAAGCTCCTCCTCCTCTGATCGATCACTCGGATATAGGTATAATAACCCCGTCCTTCAGACTCATACGAAAAATGACGAATAGGACTTATTGCTATAGTACCGGAAACAATAGCCATGGTAAAGTCAAGACTATCAATACCATGAGCATTGGGATCAAGATTGCTTGCCTCAGTATGAGGATAGCGCTGAGAGATCGATCTCAGCTGAGCGATACTTACCCCTTTGCTAAAGTCATAGTCTCCTCCCAGATCACCATCTCTCATGTCATAGGGAGCTTCTGGAGTTGGCATCCTATAATCAATACTCATATATGGCTTATCAATACCGGTTTGTCCTTGAGCAGGATCCTGTACGGTGATATAGTCATTGAGCTGACGATCCTCAGTGATCCGATACTCATAGAAGGCATTGATATGCTCTCTTGCCATCTTGAGCTCTGTGAGCGAAGCAGACAGAGCAGCCGCCTTTCTCGGATCGAGTTCATAGACCGCACCTTTGCTATGGAGCATCGGAACATTGTAAGGGATCACCACAAGTTTTAGTCTTTGTGATTTTCCACTTTCATCCATATAGTCAAGATGATTCATAGTGGTAGCTCTCGGATCCAGTACTGGATCTATTTTAACAACAGGATGTGTCCCACCACCTCTCCAACTAGAGAAATAGGGAAATCCAGTCATATCTACATAGATCGATCCCCCATTTTTGACATAGACAAAACCTCTCCCATCGTTCAGATAATTTAAGACTTCTGCCTTGAGAGTATCTCCAGGATTGACCAGCACTGCTGGCTCGAGATGATCGCTGATGGTAGCTCTTGGCTGTGCACTCAGTACTACTGAGTACATCATGAGCAGGAGCATCATCCCGAAAACTCGGATAAAACTTTTCTTTTTCATAATCGTAGGTATTTATTTAGTTATCTTTTCATCTTAGATCTGAGCTCAGGGTGAGCGTCAGATTGTTAGCATGATTGTAGCTACTTTACTTTTGCCAGAAAAATCAAGCTCAAAAGCTCTCATTTTCCCCTTCAACGCTTGGTAAAGATCTCATCACACCCCTGAGCATACCATTATTTTGTCAAAAGTCAAGCATTATCTCAATCTAAAGTGCAAACCTTTGCCTTCCTCCTTCACCAAAGACAAAAAAAGTCCAAAAATTTGACTTTATCCTCCCCTCTCCTTATACTTGAGAGTGAATTTTATCTTTACACGAGATCATCATGCCCATCGCAAAAACCAAAATTCTTAGTATCTCTGCACTTGCTCTGATCACAGGAGGACTCGTACGAGCTTCTCAGTCTACTACGATCATGTCTGACCCCTCAAATACCGTCCAGAGCATCCAAAAAATCATCTTTTCCAGTCAAGGAATCCAAGCCCCTTCCTCTCAAAATAGTGCCAATCCAGCCAGTAGCAACGAAATCACTCTCACCAATCAAAACGGAATCGTTCACCTTGAGGGAAAGGTATTTGCCACAGCAGAGGGGAAAAATAATAGAAAGTCATCCGAGAGTTATCTCTCACTCTGAGGCTCCGACAATAGCAATCAGGGACAGAATTCAACTATCTTAGTAGGAAGTGATAACAAAACCGAAAGCAACTCCGCAAATGCAAATATCTTCGCAGGAAATAGCAATATTGCCAAGGATAGAAGTAATCAATCTCTCATTATGTGAGGATATTCAAATGAAGATCATGGAAATGGGAATTCTACTTTTGCCAGCACAAAGAGTGAAGCATACTGAAACAACAACACTCTAGGATGAGTAAAAGCTTCAATTATAGCTGGGAACAATAACTTCGTAGGTGGACAAAATATACAAATGAATTCAAACTCTCACACTCAAAACATCTTTGCCTGGAGTAATAAGCATGGAAGGTGACTCAATCCTCAAACCTCAAACACACTCTATATCAACAGTAGTAACGGAGTCGCTATCAATACCACCACTCCTACTGCCACCCTCACCGTCAATCAGATGATCCAAATCGGAGATGAGGCAGGTCCTTGTACCTCTGATAAAAAAGGACAGATCATCTTCCGTAATAATTGCTTCTATGCTTGCTCTGATGGACAGCACTGGGACAATCTCGCAGGAACTCCTGCCTGTAAATGAGAGTGAATCAGAACAGATACTTTCCCAATTCCAAGTTCAGCAACCAATCGCATCCCTCCTACAGGCCCACTTGCTCCTTAACCTAAAGTCTCGCAGATGCGAGGCTTTTTTTCAAAAAAAAATAATAAATCTGACCTCAGTCCTCAATCACGCTCAGATCCTTATCCTTTCACCAAAAAAAAGTGGAGAAACATACTGGTTGGAGACACAAGGCTCTGGATCCCTAACAATAAAGAAAAAGTCAAGATATTTTAACTTGACATTTTTATAAAAATAAGTATATATAGTTTATAAAAATAAACACTTAAATGAAAATAAGCTTATGCAAAAAAGAATTCTTTCAAAGGAAATTCGCTTTTGGGTTTCTTTGGTAACAAGTATCGGCATTCCAGAAGAAGAAATGCTATGGCAAGAATATGGTGGCATTAGCACCTATCTCAATGGGCAGCTCCGTCTCCTTATCCGAGATATCAAAGCTGGCAAAGTAAGCCTTGCAAACTTCACGATCCCTGATGCTGTTAGTCTCGGAGAATTACTCAATTCTCCCCATCTCAATCAAAAGCTCCTCGCTAAACTTTCTCATCTCCTCTACGGAGCTGATGAACGAGCAAGATGTTTCTCTACCAAATAAAGAACCATCTCTACTCTCAAATCCCTTCTCTAGTGTTCTAGTGAGGGGATTTTTTTACACAATTATGTGCACAAAAATTTGCTTTTTTTTACTTTACCCATATACTTAATAGTGTCTTGAAGCAAAAGAGTTCAAGATTAAAGTATCAGCCTAAGCTGCTATGATTTCCACTTATCCGCGAGCAAAAACAAAAACACCCAAATCACTCACTCCACACATACCCTCTCGCCGGAAATCTAAGCAAGAATCTTTAGTTTGCTAAAGGTTGCTGAGATACTTTATATCCTTAAATGGCAAATCGTCTCTCGTCTACCCGAGAGGCTTTTTGTTTTTCTTGTAAAAGCACTCAAAAATCATATACTTTAGATACACTTTATTTACTCCAAAATCCCTATGACAAACAAAATAAAAAATCTGATTTTGATTTCGTTTTCCCTTTTGATGACGGGAATAACTTTTGCAAATACCCAATCCTTAAATCCTGATGAGCAAACAGTTTTCCCAGAGATCAAATACCTCCTTGAAAAGCACTATCTCTATCCACAACATATCCCAACTGGAGATTTTTCGAGTATTTCAGGATATCTTGCACAACTTGATGATCCCTATACTTCTTATTTTTCCCCTTCTCAAGCCCAAAAGCTCCTTGCTATCCTCGATAATCGCATCAGTGGAATTTGAGCAGTACTCAAACTTAGCCCTGAAAATCTCCCTGTAGTCGCTAAAGTCCTCCCCTCCTCTCCTGCACAAAAAGCCGGACTCCAAGCTTGAGATCTCATCATCGCAGTCAATGGAAAATACTATCAAAAAAATCAAGATTTTGACCTATTTCTCTCAGACATAAGAGGAGAAATCTGATCCCAACTCTCACTCCAAATCGATAGACAAGGGAAAATCTACCTTTACACGCTCCAAAGAGCCAACGTTCAAATCCCGACTGTCGATTCTCTCAAAAAGGACAATAAATGCTACTTTCTCATCAATAATTTTGACAAAGGATCAGCACAACAGCTCATTTCACAATTACAAAGTCATCAAAATTGTGATTTTCATATTTTTGATCTCAGAGGTAATCCGGGAGGCATTCTAGAAGAAGTACTTACTATTCTTCAAACACTTGTTCCTCAAAATAGCCCCCTTTTAACAATCAATACCAAAGACTTTACTCAAATAGAAAAAGCTCAAAAATCAGATCATCACTTTGTCCTCCGCAAAACATTGATCTTGATGGACAAAGCTACAGCAAGTGCTGCTGAAATCTTTGCCTGAGTAGTCAAGCATTACTTCCCAACTACCACCTACCTCATAGGAGAGACCTCTCACGGAAAAGGCTCTATGCAAGAGATATATCCTCTTAGCAATGGCTGACTCCTCAAATATACCCTCGCACTTCGAAACATCGCAGATCAATCCACCTCCATCAACAAAATCGGTCTCACTCCAGATATTCAATTCTCCGACAACCCAAATACCCCACAAGACGAGCTCCTAACTGCTCTTAAACTAACTCAATAACTCTCTCCATTTTCATCTGCTCTTTTCTAGTATGCAAAAACTCACCTACAAAACGATTGACCAACCCCATTTTTTCGAAATCCCAAAGATCAAGGGATCTAGATTTTTTGCTACCTTGCTTCCTGTCTCTAACCAGCAAGATATCAATACCCATCTAGAACACATCAGAAAAAAATATTACGATGCTACACACAACTGCTATGCTCGAAGGCTCTCCCCAACTCCTCAGCAAGACCTTTTCTGATCACGAAATCTCTCTACCACCGACCAAAGATCCTCAGACGACGGAGAGCCAGCAAATACTGCTTGAAAACCTATTTTATCAGTGATTACAGGTGCAGAGCTTTTTGAAATTTTAGTTATCGTAACCAGATATTTTTGAGGGACACTTTTGGGTGTCTGATGACTGATCCAAGCCTACACCGAGACTACCAAAGCAGGCATCCAACATCTCAACATCATTGAAAAAGAAATAATAAAAAAAATAAAGCTGACCTTTTCCTACGATCAGCTTTCTAGTGTCCAATATCTTTTATCCAAATATGAGGGCAAAGCCCTCGAAAGTCATTACGATACCACTATCACACAAACACTAAGTATCAACCTTGCTTTTGCAGATAGTTTTATCAAAGAACTCATTGAGAGACAAATCACAGTCCTTGACTAGCTTCCCACTACTACTTTTGCAGGATTAAGCACAAGAGTTTCTTCCCCATTTTTGAAAAGAAATCCTTGCTCAAATTCCTGAACAATCTTACCTTTCAGTGCTTCATCACTCACTGGTTGCATACTTACTGGCTCATGATACTGTGCATCTGGCTCTAGCCCTATCGATGCTATCGGTTCAATTCCCATCTCACTCAATACTTTGTAAAATCCCTCTTGCATCATCAAAAGCCCCTTCCCCATAGTACTTTCCTTTTGCTCATCATTGAGATTGAGAAGCGACTTTCTGAGGTTTTCGAGCTGAGGAATCAGCTTTTTTACTATTTTTATTTTTGCATCACGATTGGCATTTTCGATCTTTTGATCGGTTTGTCTCTGCAAAATATCAAAGTCTGCCTTGAGATGCAAATAGGCAATTTGACTATTTTTTGCTATCTCCTCCTTTTCTTGCAAAGCCTTTTCGAGCTCTGCAATCTTTGCTATCAAAGGAGAAATCTCTGCTTCCTGAGCCTCCTTACTTGCCTCCTCAAGCATATTTTCGAGCTCCTGAGTATCCTGATCAGCGATATTTTGATTTTCTAGTTCTGCATTATGATGTTCTTTTTTCATCTTTTTTTATAACAAAAAATAAATCTGACTCAACTATATCGTTTTGCTTCTCATTTTCAAAAGATTTTGATTACAAAGGTGAGAGGGGGGGAGCTCCTTTTTTTAGAGAAAAACTTCCAAAGCCGATTTTTTTATCTTGTCTTTTAGCAATAATTGAATATAATGAAACTATTTATTTGAATAAAATTCAAATGATAGCAGCACTCTTCTGATGTTTCTTAATTCTTATTTTTTGGTGTTATATTATTTATAATCAACATCAGAAAAAAATAATTTTTTCAAAATGGAATTATATAGGCTTATTAGGATTCTCAATATATCCAATACTTGCTGATATTATACTTCTTACTGAAGATTATTTAAACCTTCCATATGGATTTCGACTTCAATATCTACGAATCTTTTGTATATTCATTGCAATGCTTCATTTATATATTTTGCATAAATAATGATTTTTATTTTTCTTTTATGTGGAGATCCTTATCGGTATTTTTGGCTACAAATACATCATGCTTTGCGAGCAAAAGATTGGGAAGTTGCTTTTGACTGGTTTTTTCTTCTAAACCGACTATCTACTATCATATATTTGTTGATACCATTTTTCTCACAAGCAAGAAAAAACCTCTCTTTTTTCTATACTGTTTTATTAAGCAGTATACGACTATATTTACTTATAGTATCGTGCGTTAGATACTGAGTTAATGCATATAAAAACAATCCCTTATTTTTTTACAGTTTTATCGTCTTAATTTTAATTACTTTCTTCTGCTTTTTTATCACAAAAAAGAGAGGATAGAAAATAATCCTCTCTTAGTAAGTAGTGAACTAATGAGTGACGTAGAGAACATTTGGAATCGTTCGAGCGTCATACTGAAACTGATGAGTCGCTCCACTTTTTGGATTTCTCATATACATTTGAGCAGATTTTAATTACTTCTTGTTTGGAAGCTAAGTGGAGGATTGACCTTTGAGTACACAGGATCAATATAAGGAGGAGGTGGAAGTTTAGCTCTTTTTCCTGCATAGTAGTCCCATTCCTCATCGGTCATAGGATGTCCTACACTAAACCAACCTTCACGAGAAAAATCATCACTTGCATTCATCTTAGCAATCCAAGGACCTTTGTCTCCTTGAGGTCCTTCATATCCCAAAGGCCATGGAGCAGAATAGAAAATCTTCCATCCATATTTACTTTCTGGAGCCTTTTTGATGAGAAGAACAGTATAATACCATCCATAATCATCAATATCTGCTCCCGTTCGCTTTTCTTCTCCTGGATTGTACTTATTCGCTCCAGGATAGTAAAGCCTAATAGGGATACAGAAAAAATCTTTTCTCTCTCCAATGTGCTTGAGATTAATTCTGATATTTGGAGCATCATCTACGATTTCATACTTCTTTGGAAAATCCATCAAAGTTTCGTACATATCTCTCCTTGAATATTCAGAATCAAAGAGTTCAAGATCCATGAGGTCTGCGGTTCTCTCATTCCAGTGCTTGATGAGCTTGGTATGCCATTCACCAAACACAAGATTTGCGATTTCATGAATCTGCTTGAGATCCTCCAGTGAGAGTTTATGGTTGACAAGATACTGATTAGCCTCTTGCAAACCACTCTCAAGATAGGCATAGTTAGTCCTCTCTTGTTGCCACTGAGGGATCGGATCAGGAGAAGTCTGCTCCTGTGAAACAGGAGCTGAGACACTTACGATCTCATCAGAGTCTTGGCTACATCCTGTAACCATACCCAGTACCATTACGATGATTGACATCATCAAAAGAAATTTTGCTTTCATTTTACTTTTTTTAAATTTGTAATTTTTTCCTATTGACTAGGGGAAGGCTTTGCTAACAAAAAACACTATACTCCTTTCAAGCAACATGTCAAGAGAAAATTTCTAGCAATTTTTGACATCTCACCTCTTTTCCTTATCATACAAGGTGAACTTTATCCACTATCAGACTTATGAAACTTTTTTTCTTTGATACTGAAACTACCGGAGTCAACCCTTATTTTGACCGCATCATCCAGTTTGGAGGGATTTTTGGTGAATATGATCCTGAAAATGAAACATTTACACAGAGATTTGAGATCAATCAATATATCAACATTCCCTGAAATATCCCACCTGAAGCCTCTAAAATCCATGGAATCTACAAACAAGATCTGGAAAATTATGCAATGATGGACAGTTATATTATGGGCTTTTTGTGATGTATTCAAGAAGCGGATTTTGTCGTCGGTCACAATGTAGATTTTGACAAAAATATGCTCAAAGCCGAAGCAAAAAGATATCATATTGATTTTCCTTTTGATCAAGTAAAGTGGCTCGATACGATGAAAAGTTCCACATGACTTATTCCGGGAAGCAAAAAGCGACCAAAACTCCAAGAGCTCTACACTTTCCTCCACGGTAAACCTTTTGACTGAGCACATGATGCCATGGCGGATATTAGAGCGACCAAAGATTGCTTTTTACAGTTGATAAAATCCACTAATCTCTTTGATCAAGCACTCAACCTCTCAAATATCAAAGATATAAAACAGAAGCAAAATCAGAATTTAGACTTCGTTTCTCCTGAGATCGATGAGGGATTAGATCTCTCCTCTCTCAAATCCAAACGATCAGATAACCCAGAAGCCTTAGAATTTCTTACTCTCATCGAACAAGGTCAAGAAAACATTTTTCTCACTGGAAAAGCTGGAAGCTGAAAATCAACACTCATCAGAGAAGTCATTGCAGAAGCCAAATCTCAAGGAAGATATCCCGTCGTTTTAGGGTCTACGGGAATTTCCGCACTCAATATCTGAGGACAAACAGTACATTCTTTTTTCGCACTCGGAGTCGAACAAATCTATTTCAAAGATTTGGTATACTTTGTCCAAGACAGCGAAAGCAAAAAATTTAAACTCAACAAAGAAAAAATCGCGCTTCTCAGACAAGCTCCTTTTGTCATCATCGATGAGATCAGTATGCTCAGCTCAAATATCATCGACTGTATCAATGTACTCATGACTTTTTATCTCAGAGCTACAAAAAGCCGCTTTTGAGGCAAACAAATGATCTTTGTCGGAGATATTTTCCAACTTCCCCCAGTCAAAACAAATGACTGGATCGCAAAATTCAAAGATATTTATCAAAGCGAACGATTTTTTGATTCCTACACTTTCAAAAAACTCAAATTTCACCCTATCCAGCTTCTCAAAAACTACAGACAGCAAGAGGACAAAATTCTAAGTGAAATTCTTGATCGTATCAGAACGAAACAGACGACTCCTTCAGATTTAAAACTTTTGAATGCTCAAAAAAATCAATTAAAATCTGATCCAATCTTACTCTCCACCCATAGAAACAAAGTAGAAACCATTAACATGAAAAGACTGGAACAGCTACCTGGAGATCCGATAGAATTTCAATCCGAGACTTGGTGAAACTTCAACAACACTACAAAAATCATAGATGAAACACTCCTCCTCAAACCTTGAGCTAAAGTAATGCTTACGACCAATGATCCCAAAGGACGTCGAGTCAATGGAAGTATAGGAGAAGTACGCGCACTCAATACCCAAAATCAAACCGTAGAAATTCAGCTTTGAAACCAAATCCTTACCATAGGAAAACATACCCGAGCCAATACCAAAACCACAATTCTTGAGGATGGAACAATCGAGGAAGAGACCATCTGATATTTTAAACAGATTCCTCTGCAACTTGCTTATGCAATCACGATTCACAAATCTCAGGGTCTCACCTTTGATGAATGCCAAATTGATTTAACAGATGCTTTCGTTGGAGGTCAGGCATATACAGCACTTTCCAGAGTTTCCAACCTAAATGGACTTCAAATAAAAGGTGAAATCAAAACTGAGCATCTCTTCTTTGATCAAAATATTGCTAGATTCCTAGATAAACTCGAAAAAACTAGTGATCAAAGTCCTTAGTCAGCTTTTTATTTTGCATTTTGATGGAAAATCTTTATCATCAACACACTCTTTACTCAAAAAATCAAAAATCTGAATGAAATTTACCGTTATTACCCTCGGATGTCAGATGAATTACTCTGACACCGCAAGAATAAAATCCGTGCTTAAAAACTGTGGATTTACACCAGTAGATACGATAGATGAAGCAGAAATTGTCATCTTTGATACCTGTTCTGTTCGTCAAAAATCTGAAGATAAAGTAACCTGAAAACTCAAAGAAATCCCTCTTGATAAAAAGGTTTGGATCACAGGATGTATGATTCAACACAATATGAGAAACAAAAAAGTCTCTTCTGCTGAAAAAATCCCAGCAAACCTCAATACTGGGAACTTTTCTGGAATTGTTTTGACCAAAGAGCCAAAAATCATAGGACTTAGCTCAGAAGAAATCAATCAGCTCCAAAAGTCTGACACCAGTGATATTGTAGGGATTAACCATGCATTCAATCCACTTTTCCACAATCTCTCGCAAAAATGGACTAATATCGAGCTCTTTTTCCGTATTGATGATACAGGATTTTTGCCCCTTATGCTCAAAAGACTTGGATATGAAGTAAGCTATGACAAAGAAATCACCAACGAATACTCGACCATCGTGCCAGAGGGAATAAATTCTAGTATGAATGCACACAATAAAACCGCTTATATTCCTATTTCTAGTGGATGTAATCAGTTTTGTGCCTATTGCATCGTGCCTTTTGCTAGAGGATTAGAAAGGCGATTCCCTGTAGAACAGATCGTCAACGAAGCAAAAATACACCTTGCAAATGGAGTCAAAGAAATCTCACTTCTAGGGCAAATCGTAAATAAACATCCAGATTTCATCACTATTATCAAAGAAATCCTCAAACTTGAAGGACTTGAGTGGCTAAGATACACCTCTCCCTATCCAACCTATTACAGTGATGAACTTCTTGCACTCCATGAAAATGAACCAAAGCTTTGTCCCCATATCCACATTCCTTTTCAATCTGGATCAACACCGGTATTGAAAAAAATGTTCCGTGGATACAGTGCAGAACAGTGTTATGAATTTATCGATAAAATCAGAGCACTCAAAAGACCCATCTCCATTACAACCGATATCATTCTAGGATTTCCAGGAGAAACGGAAGAAGATTTTCAAGAGACTTTAAAGCTGACTGAATACGGACGTTTTGATATGATTTATATGGGAATTTATTCCAATCGTCCAGGAACATTCGCAGATAGAAAATACCCAGACGATATCCCTTATACTGTAAAACATCAAAGACGATCTCAACTCAATGATCTGCTCTACCGCATCTCTGAAGAAAATAACCAATCTGAAGTAGGCAATACGAGAACAATGATTATCAATGAAATCGCTCCAAATGGAGACCTCTTCGGTTATACCGACAATATGAAGCAAATCATAGTTAAAGCCTCAGATTACACAAAAAATCTAAAAATCTGAATGATGATTCCGATTCGCATCACCAAAGGAGTAGTATTTAAACTAGAATGAGAAATCATCCAATAAACCTTGCAAATCCACTCAAAAACCGTACACTAAAAACAAAAAAGAGAATAATATCAGTCTTTATCCCTATTGTTTACCACTATGGCACTAAATATCAGAATTGATGGAGGTTTTCAGATTGAAAACGAACTTTTCTTTGGCTATACTTACACCCACAATGGACTTATTAATCTTGCTTCTGAAGTAGGCCCAGAGATGAGATATCATGAAACTCCACAAATTATTATAGATTATCCAGGTGAGTACGACATTCACGGACGATCTATCAAAGCCTTCGTTGGAAAAAATGCTAAACTCAACTACCTTATCCAATGAAAAAATAAAAAATTCTGAATTATTCAATCAGTCGATATTTTAGAGTCTGATGATATTGATGGAATGGATACTTGGCTCTACAAAGGAGAAAACATCAGCAAAAAATTTGAACAGCTCGAGATGGAAGGAGACCTCATCAATCTCGATACCTATGGTCAAGAGCCTACTGCTGAATAAATTGATTAAGAGAAAAAAGATAGTTGCGAAGCTATCTTTTTCTATTTTGCTTCAAAGAAGTAGTCGAACTACTAAAAATAAAGAGTTAATTCAACCACTTAAGACCTTCAAGAAATTGAGCGTTTTCTTGTTTATCAAAACTTGTCAATTGAATGCCGTAATAATCTTTTCCTACTGTAAAGCAATATAAATCCTGCACCACACTTCAAAAAGTTGCATTCATATGCATAAGTTCTTTACCATTCTGCTCTATTCTCCCCGTTAGAAACTGATCTGGAGCTTCAGAATCAAAAAGCCTTCCCTGTGTACAAAACTCCTCTATTCCGTAAGGAAAATTCTTTCGAACAAAAATACCTCTATCTTTTTTCAACGGAGCAAGGATAAAATGATGCATTCAATCTTGATTGGTATATGAAAGCGTATTGAGTCCTTCTGGAAAGTTAAAACTAAACTTATTATCATAATTTACCTCGGATCAGGAGATCAAAATCATTTCATCACTATTTTGCAAAAGGAGATCACCAGAGATAGGATAATCATTAATCTTCGTCCCTGTAAGCATTGGAATAGTGCTTTCCTGTTGAATAGTTTTTTCTTGATGTGTAGAGCTTTCTTGATATATAGCACATCACGACAAAAGAATCGAAATCGTAAAGATTAAAAAAGAAAGAAAGCAGATTTTTTTCATTGGTTTTAAGTAAGAAGAAATAAAGACCATTATTTTTTTGAGATAGTTATAGAAAGTATTTGTTTTTTAGCTTCAACTAGTGACTTTGTTATTCTCAAAACAAACCAATATCCATATCCTCAAAAATCTACCACACGAGAAAGTTGATATCCATTGTGCAATCATTCATAGTTCATTTCTTCACTATAAAGCAAATCCGAACAAAGCTTTTTCCCCTGACAAAGCGGAGAGTTTGAGGTAAGATTTTCAAATTGATACTGATTATGATCCCATGGGAGATAAGTCATTGTTTCCTCTCATATCTGTTTTACTAACCCTAACGTTCCTGATCGTCATTTTTGAGTATTATGATCAAAATATCAGACTTCTAGCCCTTCTGAAATTAGTGGTTCATCGTACAAAGCATCATAAAGTCGCAAAGTATTTTGATTTTGAGATTGAGAAAATGAAAGTCCAAGAAAATCTTTTCGAGACTGAAATGCTATAGACTCTTTTCAAAAGACATTGTTAAGCATAATTTTTCACTTTGCTTCTTTTACTGCTCATCAATTTTGAAGTAAAGCATCTTTAGCCCCTGAAAAGAGAATTGTCTCATAGAAATTATCTTGCTCCGTTTCTGATCTTTCTTGATTTGCTAAGGTCGTATCAAGGATTGGATCAGATTTTCCTGTTTTTGTTTCTGATACGAAATCACGAGAAAGGAAAAATCACACCCCAGAACCTAAGATAAAACCTATAAAAATAAGAAATATAGTTTTTCTACTCATAACTCGGATATAGAGAAGTTAAAAGCTTTTTAATGTTAGAGTGATTTGCCTGATCAGATCACTATTTAGTGGATTATCTGACGAAAGAGACAAAACATATAACCTATTACCTTTCACCATACATCGGTTATAAGCGTAAGAAGAAAGCATCCTTCCGTCATCATCTTCGTCCTGTTCTACCGCATCTACTGTATACCAGATCGTATTGTCTACAATCACCTGCCCTTCTCTCCTAAATGTCTCAGTTCCTCATCAAGGAATAATTGATACAGAAGGAACTCCATCCCTACAGATCTGTTCATCTGAATATCCAGATCCTCGAAGAGAATAGCTACGATTTCAAAGGAAAAGCATTGATCCATCTTTAGCTGTAAAACTTCTAAACTCTCAGCTGACTCTAAAACTCTCAAAAAAAGATTCTGGATACTTAAAAGAATAGATTGGAGAAAGATCGCCTAACACTTGATAGAGTGTTATTTCATTACCTGAGAGTTGATGCATATCTCTATAGGGAATATTATTGACACTAAAAACATTATTTATAATAAAAATAGGCTTTTGAGGGAATTGTGTTAATTTATCTTTTGGAAAATAATTTAATCCTGATAATATTGATCGATCTTCTCGATATTGTGTTTTTTGTTGCGGAGTTGATCCCTCATTTAACATTATTTTCATTTCTGGACTCCACTCTGAGTCTCTATTAAAATCTTCAGCAAGATAAACACGCCCTGAATTTGCCAATAGTAGCTCTTTTAATCCAGGCTCACGAACAGGATATTTAATATAATAAACTCACAATCAAAACAAAGCGAATATCAAACTCAAGCAAACAGCAAGAACTATTTTCTTCAT
>CAUQDZ010000023.1:0-15421 GCA_963517005.1 uncultured bacterium | reverse complement strand
ACATCATTCACACACCTCAAATATAAGAATACTGTCAGTATTTTCAAATCTTTTTCTCCTCCTCTAATACGGCTTCAAAAAAGAAAAAAAGCTGACTTTATTCAGCATTTTTAATCTGATTCAGGGCTGGCAAGAATCGAACTCGCGACGCGGAGCTTTGGAGACTCCCGCTCTACCACTGAGCTACAGCCCTATAATTATTGTTCAGGGAGTGAGGGGATCGAACCCCCGACAGCGGTTCCGAAGACCGATGTGTTACCACTACACCAACCCCCCATTATTTGTCAATCCAATAAGCCTGGTTCTGTATTGAGATACTATTTATCTAAGATCATTTATAATGATCATTTGCACTTTCAAGTCGAGCTTGACAAGCTTGCACAAGCTACGGTTTACCACTCATCAGCCCATCAGACTGATTGAGTCTAGGTAAGTTTGCACTACCCTAGTGTTTCACCTTTCTCCCTAAGGGGATAGTCTAATCTCTGTGGCACTTTCGTTTGCCTGCATAAAGCAGAGTTCCAACATCCGTTAGATGATAGCCTTGTTTTTGTGCCAGGACTTTCCTCACCTCATATGGCGTAGTATCTAGACTGACAAAAAACAGTATAACAAATCCGATCAAAAATGCAAACGAAAATTCTATTTTTTATCGTTTTATGAGTACAAGACAGTCTAAAACGATGCTTCCATAGTTTCTGAGATAAAACAAAGGAATAGACTGATTTTTGTCTTTTTTCGTTATATTAAGATTTTTTTTTGAAGATTGCATAGATAATCAAAAAAGGAAGAATCACAATCTTTTTTCGGCTCGGCTGACTTCGCAAAAAAGCTGGATAGTCCTTGAAAATAATCGTCAAAAATTGATGAAACTTATTATTTTTGTTATCATCGAAAGGATAACGAAACATATCCAAGAAAAAATCTAGCATTTTCTGACATTGAAATAAAATCACCCCAAGGAAAAATCTCGGGGTGAACAAGAAGATTATTCTGATTTTTCTTCTTTTTTAGCTTTTGTAGTTCTCTTAGCAGGAGCTTTTTTAGCTGGAGCATCAGCAGTAGGCAACTCACCTACAAGCTTTGTATAAAGCTGTTTTTCTACAAAAAGTGGTTCTTGATCAGCAGACCAATTGATTTCTACTCCCAAAAGCTTAGCAACTTCATTAAGGATGAAGAATTTTTCAAGACTTTCCTTAGCAGCAGTAGTGATACCATCGAGGAATTCTCTTGCTTTTTCTTCACCAAGCTGTTTGAAATATTGTTGAACTCTATCTTCTCCTCCCATTCTTTCTTTGAGATTTTGAATTCTTACAGAAACTTCTTGGTCAATCATAGTTTTTGGCACAAGGATTGAAATTCCTGCAGATCTAACATCATTTACATATTTTTCTACAGTATTTACAAGCCCTGATTCAAACTTTTGTTTAAGAATTTCTTTTTGAATGTAAGCTCTAAGTTCAGCATTAGTTTTTACTTCTGCATCTTTTCCAAAGAGTTTAACGATCATTTCATCAGTAAGCTCAGGAAGCACGATTTCCTTCACATCTTGAACAGTAACTACAAGCTTAGCAGCTCCACCTTTTTTTGATTTAAGTACTTCTGGAAGCTTTTTCTCATCATATTTAACTTCAATTGTATCAGATTTTTTTGCTCCTTTGAACATTTTTTCCCAAAATTTATCTTCAGCAAATTCAGTTTCTCCAAGATATGTTGTTCCCTTTTCAATACTTTGTCCCTCAGCATCAAAGAACTCAAGTCCAAGCTTTGAAATAGTATTGAGAGCTATTGCTTCTGCATCTTTGTAATCTGCATAATTTTTTTGGATATTCAACAGTGCATCTTCAACTTCTTTTTCGTTAGATTCAAGTGAAAGTGCATCCATCTTTACACTTTCCCACTTTTTTCCATCAACTTTTACTTCAGGATAAGTATCGATAAAAAAAGTCACTGTAATATTCTCACCTTCAGTTTTGGTATCAAATCCATAAGGTTCTCCGATAAATTTGATTTCTGTATTTTCATTAATCATTTCGTGCATAGCCTTATTGATAAGATGCTCATTGAGTGCCATATCAAGATATCATGCACCAACTTTTGCTTCTACCATTGCCAAAGGAGCATGTCCAGGTCTAAATCCAGGAAGATTCATATCTTTTGCGAAGTGCTGAAGTACATGGGGCTTATGCTCGAGCTTTTCAGCAGTAGTAAAAGTAACGGTCAACTGATAGTTTGAGTTTTGACTTGGGGTAAGTTTTCTTTCCATGATTATCAAACAAAAAGTTAAAAAAAATTTTAATCCTGATTTAGGATATTGATTTGCTTGAATATTTCAAGTCAGAATTTTTACTTGACTTTTATTGAAAAATATATAAACTATTTGTCGCTAAAATAAAAAATATATAAATAATTTGTGTATGAAAACAATCACTGTAAGTGCACTTACCACGCTTGATGTGATCGGAAGTTTCCGCATTCCCATCAGCACAGATCAGACCGAAAAAATCTCAAGTCTCCTTGAGATGCGTAAACACTGGGGGGTTCCTCGTCCTTTCCATGGAGAATTTGGGAACGATCCGATCGAAGAAGGCTTTCTCTACATCTGGGCAAAACGAAATGTAACCGTGCTCTATTTAGCAAAAAAATTCAAGCCAACTATGCTTCAGAAAGCATTGGGAAAACATCCCGATCTCCTGATCAAAACTCGATCTATCCCACATTCTCAAAAAGGCGAGATTCTCAACAAAGTCGCTCAACTTATCGGTCAATGATCAAAGAGACATAACGAAGGCGGGGTTCCGTCTTCGTTTTTCTGTTAATCAAAAATTTTTATATTAAAAACTTCTCAAATAGAATAATTTAAAAAAACCAGATCCAAAGTCTGATTTTTTCTTTTTTATTATTTTTAGTACTTTATTCGTTTCAACAATTATTTAGAATTTAACGATTTTTCGGATAATAGCTGTGATTCCTGTTGTCCTCGCCAAAGCCCAAAAAGTAGCATAAATGGATATACAATCATTCTATCTACAAAACTATGAAGCACCAAACCTTCAATTGCTAGCCCTCAAAGTCCAAGTCAAAAGGCAATGGCAGTTAAAAGTTTTGTTAAAGTTTTTGGATCTGATTTTTTACCTTTTTTAACTTCTAATACATATTGATATGCTTGGCTAAGTGTCACTCGAAGCAATCGCCCAAAGCATAACATCCATGGAACTAGCCCTAACAAGCCATACTCCATAAAAATTTGTACATATTGATTTTCTGGGTTATATCCTGGTGTTTGCATAGAATATTTAGTATTGATTTTGTGAATTTGAGCACAGCGAGGATTGTCTTGAGCTTGCAAACAAAGCTGATGCGAAGCAGGTCCTGAATACCCCGCTCCTCGTCATGAAAGAGGCTTAGTCATAGCTAGCTCTACTCACTCAACAAGAAGCTTGAGATGTCAGGTATTGGAATGAGCCCTAAAAAAGACACTCTTGAGCGTAAAAAAGGCAACAATAAAAGCCAAAACTCCAGGCAATGCTACATATAGAAGAAGTTTTTTTGCGTGTTTTGGATACAAAAGCAAAAGCAAAAGTCCCGATTGTAATACTCGAACTGCCATCGCCGCTCTTGAATAAGTTGAAAACACCAAAGCACCAAAAGCAAAAGTTCGACCTAATTTATCTTTGATAGAAAGCTTACGAAGATAAAGCAAAGCAAACAATGGCCATACTGCTATCAAGAAAAATCAAAGACTAATTGGTCTCTCAAAGAGAAATTGATTTCTAGCATGTCCTTGATTGATCTCAGTATAGTAGACTGCAGGAGGATTTCCACTCAACGTTCCTTCAAAACTATCACGAGAATACCCAAAGAGCTTAAGTAAACTTGGTAAAAATGCAATCGCAGCTCGCCAAGCAAATGCCCCATACACTACTCGCTTGAGTAGTTCATTATATCGACGATTTCGCCTAGTGGAAATCGGAAGCAATATTGCTAGGAACATTCCAAGCACAAAAATCAAGAATCCAAGAATATCATATTTTACAGTCAAAATATAGGTTCCAATACCGACTCTCTGCACAAGCAATGCGAGCACAAAAGTAATTACACACAAGATTACAAAATAGGTCAAAAATCTGAATGCTTTTTGAGATTTAATCCATAATCGTAAGTCCGGAAGTCAGATTTCTCTGCTCTTTTTTCGCAAAAGATAGACAATAATCGCAAAGAAAACAAGAATCAAAAGCTCTTTTCGCAACCAAACAAGATTTCGCACTGCTCCGTCAAAACCAAGCTTATAAGTAACAAAAGTCTGGAGTAAGAATTGCAAGAGCAAACCTATTAAAAATATTTTAATCAGGATATTTACAGTTTTGGTAAGGAATTTCATTCAGATCTTGACAAAAAACTAAATCTCCCCATTTATAAAAAATTGGAAAAGTTTTTCAAGCATTTATGAGATTTTTATTTTTGTCAGATTAAGAGTATCGTTTACCACAATAAAAGATAAAATTCTAATTCTGATCTAAGCTTATTCAATTTTCCTCATCAAAGAAGTGCGATAAATCTGATCAAGAATCAGGTTTTTGCTCTTTTTTTTGATGAGCATATGTTTCTAAATAAGGCTTCTTTTTGAGTAATTTATCAAAAGATTCAATAAGCATTGAAAAATCTCATGATTTTGGATAAACATAAGTAATTGGATCAAGCAATCCTGTTGGCCTAATAATCTGTTCCACAACCTGCTCAGACAATTCAAGTTCATAAGGTGCAGGAGTTGCTGAGAGAAAGATCGACTTAGCTCCATGTTTGACTTTGTGTGTGAGTATTTCGTGTTGATTGGTCTTGCGAGCATTAGCTAGGACTTGCTGATGAGCTGAAGAAACGAGCTCCAATTGTGAAGTTGCCTCATCGAGATTGATACTTTCAATACTCCTTCGTCCTAGTGACACCTCAAGCTCCTCAAATCTAAGCGGTCTATGATCAATCGCAGAAGGCAGACGAAATCCGTAACGAATCAGATTATTTTTTCTTGCACGATCTCACTCTGGCATTGCTCTGAGCTGTGGTAAAGTCATATGTGATTCATCTACAATCAGCAAAAAATCATCTGGAAAATAGTCAAAAATCGTATTTGGTGGCTGTCCAGGGAGTCTTTGATCAAAATAGAGTGAATAATTTTCAATACCATTGACAAATCCAGTTTCTCTAATCATTCTAATATCGTATTCAACTCTTTTTTTGATTCTCTCTGCTTCAATAGGCATATTGAGGGATTCAAATTCCTTGACACGAAGTTCTTTTTCTGCTTGCATTTGAGCTAGGATTTGTTCAAGATCAGAGGTATCTTGCAAATACTGTGTAGCAGGCCAAAGCATTGCTTTTTGTTCGACAGTTTGGAGTTCGTAGGTAAGTGAATCTCTTTTTTCAATCCTCTCGAGAAATTCTTCATCAAAAAAGCAACGATAGAGGCATTTTTCCGTAGAAGAAAAAATATCAAGAATCTCCCCTTTCATATCAAACATTCCAGGTTCTATCTTTCATTGAACAGGTTGATATTGCATATGGAGAAGTTGACGCTTTATGTCATTAAAGTCATATTTTTTCCCCACATAGAGCTGGAGACAATTTTCCTCGAAGAATCTACTCTGCCCCAAACCATAGAGAGAAGATGCTGATGCTACTACAATTACATCTGGTCTAGAGAGCAATGAAGCCATCGTTGCAAGTCTATACATCTCAATTTCTTGATTGATCGTAGCTTCCTTTTCGATATAGGTTCAGGAACTAGGAAGATAACTTTCAGGCTGATAATAATCAAAGTAAGAAACAAAATAATGTACTGCATTATTTGGGAAAAATGACTTAAACTCAGTAGCAAGTTGTGCTGCCAAGGTCTTATTGTGCGAGATGATAAGTGTTGGTTTTTGGACTTTTTGGATAATATTTGCCATAGTAAAGGTTTTTCCTGTTCCTGTGGCACCAAGCAAGGTAATACGAGATTTTCATTGATCAAAAGCAGTTGAAATCTGGTCAATCGCCTTTGGTTGATCTCAGGCAGGTTGATAATTAGCTTTTAACTCAAACATATGCAAAATGTGCAGGATAAAATTTATTGTAGTATACAAAAAGCCAACTCAAATGCAAAGCAAAGAGACACTAAACAAAAAAGAAAAAAGCTAAAAGTCTGACTTATACGAGAGCGTAATATCCAGGTCTAGACTGTTTTAATATTCCATCCATCTCAAGCAAAGTGAGTACCTGCATTATGACTCCATATTCAAATTGAATATCAGAAATCAATGCTTCTAGACTTAATTCTCAATGAATTTTCAGATGCTCGAGAATCTGACGTTGCTGAGGAGAAAATGAATCAAATGAGGCTTGTTGAGAAGTGTGATTCGTCGCTAATATTTCCCCTTTAGGATGAAAATGAGCATCTAAACACAAAGTGAAATCTGAAATCAAAGTCAGCTTTTTCTCTTCCATTTTGGAGAAAATACCAGCACTTTGCTGTGCAAAAATCGGTGCTGGCACAGAATAGACTGGCTTTTTGAATTGATAAGCAAACTCAGTCGTGATCAGACTTCCAGACTTTTGTTGAGCTTCAGGGAGAAACAACACATCACAAAGCTGAGCAAGGAGCTTATTTCTCGCAGGGAATGATCGCTTGGTTGGTTCAAATCAAATCTTGAACTGAGATATCACCAGTCCACCATTTTTGACAATTTGATCAAGCAAATCACGATCCTTACCTCTTAAATAATGTTGAAATCCTCATCAAAGCACCGCAATCGTTGGAATTTGATATTTGAGTGAAAGCTGATGTGCCTGCTGGTCAATTCCCCTTGCAAAGCCAGAAATCGTCACAAGATTGTATTTATAGGCTTGCAAAAAAAGTGCCTGCATAACTTGTGAAGCATAGTCACTCGGATTCCTAGGTCCTACCAATCAAAATATCGGACGAGATAACAAAGACAAATCGCCTTGATAATACAACAAAAACGGAGATGAAGTCTGATTTTTGAGCTTGTTTGGATAATCAAGATCAAGCTGTGAGACTGCAAGAATCTGATGCTCTCTCGCATAGTGTTCTAGTTTTGAAGTATTGAGATCCTGTGGGATATCCCCCTTTTTAAGATCTGAAAAAGTAAGCTTTGGATCCAAAGAATAGATCGCTGCAAGACGAGAAAATTCTGCCATAAAAAACTTTAAAAATAAAAAAATCATTCTCTCTTATATTATTTAGTCAGCAATATTCAAGTAAAAATCTATTATTTTTACCTTGTCAAAAAATAGTTTGATAAGTACATTTTCTCAAACAAATAAAAATAAAATCCTAAAATCTGAATGAGTCAAGGAGAAAAAATTCTGATTTCTATTTCTTTTTTGCAAAAAAGAAGAAAAACAATATACTTACAACTGTTTATATGATAAAAATACAAATTATGCAAATTAGTATCTGATTTTCTGGACCAGCTGGGAGCTGAGTAAATACTGCAGGAATCTTTTTGGCAGAAATCTTATCTCAAAAGGGCTATACCGTACTCTGAGACAAAGAATATGCTTCTATTATCAAGGGAGATAATAACTGTTTTTTTCTTTATATAAGTGATGAAGAAAAGCCTTTTATCTCTCGCAAGATTGATTTTTTTCTCGCCTACGATCCATATGCGATTAGCAAGAATGAACCTATCTATGAGCTAAAAAATACTTTTATGATCAAAGAAGAACCTTGTAAGTATAAAAATACTTTTACTCTAGGTGCTGCTTTGAAATTACTTAATTTACCCCTTGAGGCATGAAAAGAGGTTCTAGCAAGACAATTTGCCAAAAAGGCATTTTCTGAGGAAGTTATAAAACAAAACTATCAAGATTTGGAATCTGGATACGAATATGCCGAGAATCATTGTCAAGGATGAAGTTGTTCACTCGTTGACTGCTCAAAAACTATTGGAGTAGAAAAAACTTTTATGTATGGAAACGAACTCTTTGCTAAATGAGCGATGGATTCAGGATTAGACTTTTATGCTGCATATCCGATGACCCCTGCTAGTTCTGTAATTGACGAAGTAGTAAAAAATAAAGAGGTAACATTTTTTCAAGGAGAAGACGAAATTGCTGTAAGTATGGTGATGCTCGGAGCAAAATTTGCTGGAAAAAGAGCAATGTGTGGAACTAGTGGTGGTGGATTTGCTCTCATGTCAGAATCTATTTCCTTTTCGAATCAGGCTGAAATTGGTGGTGTTTATCTCCTTTCTCAGAGAGATGGACCAAGTACAGGAACTCCAACCTTTACTGGACAAGGAGATGTTAATTATGCTTTGAATGCTAGTTTTGGAGATACCAAACCGATCGTACTTTATCCATCAACTTTTGAAGAGGCATATAATTTTGCAGGTAAAGCATTAAATTACTCTGACATCTATCAACATCCCGTGATTTTGCTCAGTGATAAACAACTCTCTGAGTCCTATCTCAGCATTGATAAGAGCAAGCTCAATACAGAAGTTATCAATAGAGGTAAAAAAGTTGAAAAATCTGACTCAGAGAACGATACTTACAAGAGATATGAATACACTTCAGATGGAATATCTCCTTATTCAACCCCTGGAGTAGAAAAAACTCATTTCATAGCAACTTCTTATGAACATGATGAATACGGAGCCACAAACGAAGAACCAACAACTAAAGGAAAAATGACTGAAAAAAGAGCAGAAAAACTCATTACTTTTGTCAAAAATGAATTTAATGAAAATTTTTATGGATATGAAATTATCAATCCAGAAGCAGAAAACTTTTATATCACAATGGGAATCAATCGCTATGCTCTGGAAGCGAATATCAGAGGAAAGTCAGATTTTGGACTTATTATCGTAAAATCACTCTACCCTTTTGATCCGAGATTACAAGAATTTTTGGAAAGCAAAAAAGAAAAGATTAAAAGTCTGATTTTTGTTGAAATGAACCACTCAGGCCAATTAGAAGACCTTGTGAGAAAAGAATGCGAACTCTATGGAGAATGGAAAGCGAAAATTTCTCATCAGAGAAAAACAACCTTATACCCTCTTTTTGAAGAAGAAATTATTTAATTTTTAATACTGAATGTAAGCATGAGACACAATACTAATAAGATCCAGCGATGCCCTGGATGTTGAGACTTTTTGATCCATCTTGCGCTCAAACAAGCTCTTGCTGAACTCAAAATCCCCGCACATCAAACAGTCGTTGTAACTGGAATCTGATGTAATAGTAAGATGAGTCAGTATATGGACTGCTATGGAGCTGAGACTTTGCATGGAAGAGGCATCCCCTTTGCTACTGGTGTAAAACTTGCAAATCCTGAATTAACCGTAATTTCAGTATCTGGAGACGGAGATAGTTACGGAATTGGAGTTGGGCATATGATCCACGCTGCGAGAAGAAATATTCCTTTTGTGCATATTACGTGTGATAATCAAAATTATGCTCTTACCACAGGTCAAGCCTCATCTACCACACCAATCGGTGCAAAAACAAAATCCACTCCTGAAGGAAATGAAATCCCTCCAATGCATCCAGTTCATCTTGTCGAATCTGCTGGATGTCAGTTTGTAAGATCAGTTTCTGACAAAGATATCAAAGGGCTTAAGGACACTATTAAAGAAGCTATCCTCTTTCCTGGATTTGCTCATATTAATGTCCAACAAACCTGTCCAAGCTGGAAAAGATGGTAAAATAATAAAGAAAGAAAAAAACAGAATTAAAACTCTGATTTTGTGATTTGATTTTACTTTGTAAAAAATTTTTAAAAAGGATGAGAGAGAGAGAGAGAGAGAGAATAAAAACACCAATTCTCCATAGAGCTTTTACGCTTGTAGAAATGCTGATTGTGGTGTCGATTATCGGAATCCTAAGTGCAGCAATTTTGCCAAGAATAAACAATTATCTCGCATCTACTAGAGATCTTTCCAGGAAAGCACATCTAAAAGATATTGCAGCTGCCCTTCAGCTCTACAAGGATACACATGGAACTTTCCCTATAAAGAATGCAGACTATACCAAAAAAATGAAAGCAAAATATGGATCGAACATAGCGGATAATCCTCTTTGACAAAGGGACTCTCGATGGCCCTATGTCTGAAGTATCAATCAGTTTAGTGATGCACTTGCTCCTTATCTCTCATCTATACCAAAAGATCCCAGCGGACTCATGGTTTCTAATCTCCATCGATCTTGTGGACCTTGATATTACTCCAGCTTTGATGGAAGTAGTAACTATGAACAAGACCCTTTTTGTCTCAAGCTAAATCAAGGTAAAATCCCACGAGGAGATGTTGCCAATCCAGGAGAATACTTTCTCCTCCAACTCACCACAGAGCCATGAGTACTCGGACATGCTATGCTTTTTGCCAGGATGGAACTGCCTGAAAATGCAAACTTTGTCAATCGATGATTCTGACCAAGTTATGGAGATGGAATCCTATATCGAGATCAAAAATACTATAAGTGAAATAATCTCGAAGCATGGAAGAGGAGTAGAGCTTTTCTCTACTCGAGATGCACCTCTGTCACCAAAACACAAAGTGGCCGTCGTCCAGCTCAACCTGGAAACACCAACTGTGAACGAAGTGACCTCTATAATAAATTTTATTATGTCATTGATATCCAGTAATAATCGTAAGTCAGATTTTTCTGACTTTTTTTGATAACAAAAAGTCCCGTAAAAATACGGGACTAATGACATCTGCAAAATTACAAATGACGAGGCACCAAAAGCGAAACGATTTTGGAGAAGATGTGCATATTGCTCTCCTTAAGAGACTTGGTAAAGTCAATCATCAAGATGTCTTGAAAAATGTCTTGCTCATAGAGAGTAACCCCTGTACTAGAGCAAAAAACATAAACATTACCACGACGCATGAGCAATCCAGACATTACTCCAGGATCAGCAATCTTACGAGCTACACTTGGAGATAGCTTTGCATTATGCACGCAAAGAATTTGAGGTTTCTCAGGATGCATGAGATCACCAGGATTCACACCGAGAAACTCTTGATACGAAAGATGTTTTATATCCATAATTCAAAGAGTTTTGATTTTTAATATTTGTTTACTATTTCTAACTATATCAATTTTAATTAATAAGTCAAGCCAAATAAGAAAAAAAATACAAAATAAATATTAAACAAATTTTGAATTCAGTTTTTTTATTCTTTTTTTATAGGATTCATATGGTTTTAAAAGAGAAAAAGCCTGATTTTTGCTATTGATTTTCTCAAACTTTAATAAAAAAGAGCAGAGAAATACTCTGCTCTCTTGATTAGTGAGCATGACCTTCTAAAAAGAGCAAGCCCCACATCACCGCAATTCCCAAGACAAACATGAGAATTTGTAAAAATGATGCTTTGAACTGATGATTGTGCTTATGAAGTTCTGGAATCAAGTCTGACCCTGCAATATATACAAACATTCCCATCGCAATAGGCACAAGAACAACTTGAAGTTCATGAGCAAAACTTCCAATCGTAAGAGCCATGATCGTACCTAAGATTGCACTGAGTGCAGAGAGGAAATTAAGAAAAAGAGCTTTTCTTTTGCTGTATCCACCATGGATTAATACCGCATAATCTCCAATCTCCTGAGGAATTTCATGAAAGAGAATTGCTAAACTTGTAGCAATACCCGCAGGAACACTAACCATAAAACTCGCACCAATAATCAAACCATCAATCAAATTATGCACAAAGTCTCCAATAAGATTCATCTTGGCTACCGTATGTAGCTGCTCATCAGCACTATGATCATGATGGCAGTGATGCCAATGCAAGAGCTTCTCAACTACTAGCCCAATCACAATACCTACAATGACTAGTAATCCAAGCTGATCCATATCAAGCCCATGTGCATGCTCGATCATCTCAGGCATCAAATGCAAAAACACATCACCAAATAAAGCACCAGCTGAAAACGACACTAAATAAATAAGTTTGCTAGTTAGGTACGATTGCTTGATTCCCAAAGTAAAAATCCCTATCAGAGATGTTAGCGAAATAGCAAACACCACCAAGAGTGCAATCATCCAAGTTGAAAGATCCATTGTCTCCATATAAAAAGAAGTTAAAAGAGTTTTCACTCCATAAAAAATCTGATTTTTATCTTTTTTTTGTTTTTATTTTTGTTTTTTTATTTTACTTGTGTTGCTTTTATATAAAATGACAAGAGAAAGTCAAGAGATATTTCTTCCCACAAAATTCTCTTGACTTTTTAATCAAAAATGATATATACAAGCATGTCAGTTTTTCTCACACGGAGTTATAATTGGCAAAAAATTTAAAATAATTATTATGTCTAAAAACAACTATTCTGGACACCGTAATGACAAGAAGCACGTGCTTCAAGTCATCAAAGATCCCGCACTCCTAGTAGAGAGCGAAGTCAACAGGATCGTACATCGTATGAAGGATCGTACTCCTGGACTCGATCACTTTGTGGTAATCCGAGGTCAACTTGATCTCAAGAATCTTAAGCTCTTGGATGCCAACCCATTCCCAGAACTTGCAATGTGTCACAAGTGCGTGTACATCAAGATCTGCAGTGGCAAAATTAGACTCTTTGCCAAAGATCAAAAAGGCAACTTTTATCAACAAGTTTGCCCTGTTGAACAAGGAAAGATCGGAGCTGCTATTTGCGAACATGGTCTCAGTATCATGAATAGTGGAGCTCACTCCCCTGCCTGAGGAGAATTCTCCTCACTACAATCTCTAGCCTCTAGGTACCCCTAGAGGCTTTTGTTTTGAGAACCAAAAATATTTTGCTGGCAAAAAAATTGCAATATAGCAAAAAATACATATACTTGAAACTGTATTTTTATCCTTAGTTACAAATAAAATGACACAAACAAACGAAGACCTCATGAAAAATTACCAACAATTGCTGCAATTTGCTAGAAATAGTATCAATAAAGCAGAAATGGAGCTCAAAAGAGCAAAACTAACGCTTGGGCAACTTATGCACCTTGATCCTAGCAATCCTGAATCCTTGACAGCATTCTTAGAAGAAATGAGGGCAGAAAATCCAGAAAATCTCAAAAGTTATAAAGAAGAAGGTATGGAAGTAATTGAAGGAATCTTTGACGGATATTATATGATTGGAGCAAATCAAATGAAATACCCTGTCCCTGTAAACTATTCAAGTAAGACTAAACTCATCCCTGGAGACATACTCAAGCTCAAAGTTCTCTCTGATGGAAAGTTTATCTATAAACTTATCAAGCCAGCTGAAAGAAAACATCTTAGAGCAATTCTTTCAAAGAACGATGAAAACAAATACACTGCACATACTGAAGATGGAAAAGTCTATTTCCTCAATCAAGCTGCGGTAAGTTTTTATCTTGGGAATCCATGAGATGAACTTTATGTGATCGTTAACGAAAATGGAGATGGCAACTTTGCTGCGATCGAAGCTATTATAAAAAAATAAAAAAGAAAAAAAACCTGAATCAAAATAATGAGCTGACTCTAAAGGTCAGTTTTTTTTGATATTTCAAATAATATATACTAACACTACATTACAAAAGATTTATTCACCCCCCGATCGATATATTTTAAGTAAAAATATTTAAATACTCTACTAAGAACCTTGCATTTTAAGTCTGATTTTCTATACTGAAAGTAAGACTTTTATGTTTTTTGTAAAAAGATGCAGTTATTTTTTCATGAAAATATCCAGACAAACTGAGAGCAACTCAAACTCAAGGAAGCCTCAGAAATTATCCGCCAACTCAGAAAAGTTCTTAGAGCAAGTGCAGGATATCTATTTTGCGTACAAAATGGAGATAAAAGGCGAGAAGTTGAACTCATAAACCGAACCGACAAAGAGATCAATGCAAAAATCCTCAAAGAAGAGTCCAAACCACACCTATCCTCACCTGCTGCGATGCTCATTGCTCTGCCAAACAAACAAGATAAACTTGAACTTATCGTACAAAAACTAACTGAAATCTGAATCCAGAGAATCATTCTCCGACCAGCAGAAAGGTCAGTTGTCAAAAGTTTTTCTACCAATAAGCATGAACGCTTGCAAAAGATTATGCAAGAAGCTTTGGAACAGTCTCGAGGTTGGGAGATACCAAAAATAGAATTTTTCGAAGACTTAAAGGAAATCACCGAACAATATCAGATTTTTGTTTTTGATTTAAAAGAAAATCAACAAAAATGAGAAAAATTAGTCAATAAGCCACTAATCTGAGTTATAGGTCCCGAATGATGATTAACAGAGAAGGACTATACACAGTTTGGCAATGAATGGAGAGGGATGCGTCTCGGAGAGCAAGTTTTGAGAATGGAAACAGCAGCGATTGTTTGATGATGGCTAATCAAACAAGGGAAAGTAAACGACCTCTATTAAAACAAGATTGTGGAGTATTTCATACTTCAAAATTTAACCTTTTTTCAAGTTTATAAAAATTCAAGATTCTCTATTTGTAAAGAGGAAATTTTGTTTTTGACTTGAAAAGCGGGTGTATTTGGATAAGATATAATCTATAATTTATCTGCTAAATCGTGCAAAGATGAAAAAATCATTATCCACCATCGCGGGAATCGCTTTAGGTGTGAGTATCAGCAGTTTGGCACTAGCAAATAGCCAGCCAAAAATCATCATTGATCCAACAACCAATAAAATCCTGATCCAAACTTGAGGTCAGACGTTATCTCTTGAGCAAGCAAAAGCTTTAAGCACTGGTCAGAATTCAACTTTTACAGGAGCTAAAGCGACCACTTTGAGTGGAATTATATCAACAGGGATAAACAACACAGGAAATATCCAAGCTCCAAAGCCTCAACTTCCAGAAATCAAAAAAGGAACTGAAAACTGAACTGAGATTGAAAGAGCAATTTCTTGGATGTATGCCAATGGTCTTACTCAATACAATACTTTGAGTGGATATAGACCAGCAGATCCTGTATTAAGAGAAGAAGCTGCAAAGATTATCGCACAAGCTTATCGTATCCTTGGCTATCCACAAGAAACTAAAAATACTCAATGTAAATTTAGCGATGAGAAAAGTTTTAACACTACGCTAAGTGGCTTTATCGCTGAAAGTTGTAAATGGGGAATTTTCAAAGGAGCGAATGGAGAATTTTTACCACACAAAACTTTGAGTAAAGCAGAAGCTCTAACTGTTTTAATGAGAATTTTTGAGAGAAATAGTAGTAATGAAAACTTCACTCCTCGATGGACAATGTACTTTGTGAAGGCAAAAGCAATTGGACTAACAAAAGAGGGAAATGTTAATGCACTAGATAGACCAACCAGTAGAGAAGAGCTTGCATTACTCATCTATAGATTCAAAAATCTGATCTTGAATAAGGATCAAAATTCATCAGCCAAAAGTCAACTGAACAACGTAAATCAGAATCCAACTTCTTTTTTGCAGAATTATCTGACA
>CAUQDZ010000022.1:0-15772 GCA_963517005.1 uncultured bacterium | reverse complement strand
TATCATACAAGAGAATTTGTTACTTATTACAATCAGCAGTATCTGGATCGAACAAAGAAGCTCCAAGCTGCTGGGGTAGAAAAAGCTCCCATAGACAAAGATCAAATTTTTAATCCTTTTTCTCCTCACTGAGATTTTAGAGATTTTGAGAGATTTGGGTGGGGAAATAACACAACTCTTGCAAGTCTTGCTCCTGGTGTCAAAAGTCCAGTCGTAACGAGAAGTCAGCTTTTTAAGCTTATCCCTCCTCCAAATCACACCAAGATGATTCAAGATTTTGGACGAAAGGAGGACAAAACACCAACCTGTATTGATGGAAGAATCAATTCAAACCCTGAGTTCTACTCTATTGATGATTTTAGAAAACACAAAAATAAGACCGACTTCATTGATGGTAAAGCCTTTGATCAACGGCACCAGCTCTATCGGTTTTATCAGTTTGAGGGTTACATCTTAGAACCCGAGACTCGAGAATGGCTCTATAAGGATGGCAGCATTAGTTCAGTATATAGTTGAATGTTTGAAAGTAGCTTTATCCCTGAGATCGTAAATATAAGATCATATTTTATTTGGGATACTTTTCTTAATGAGGATCAAAAACAGTTATATTTGTGATCTAAAATCATATAATACTCTTTACTTGCAATACAACTATTCAAAAAAAACAACTTAAATAAAAATTGTATTAAAACATTCATTTATCTTGCACTTAATTTGTCGAACTATGAAAATCATCTCACGAAATGTCAATGGAATTAGAGCCGTACTGCAAAAAGGTTTTCTCGATTTTGTAAAGCAGGAAAATCCTGATATTCTTTGTCTTCAAGAAGTAAAAGCCTTTGAACATCAGATGCCGACTGAACTCAGATTTGCTATGCAAGACTATGATTATATCTGGCATCGCAGTGAAAGGCCTGGATATGCGGGGACTGCGATTTTTTATCGTAAAGATCTAAAAATAGAAAAAAGTCTGAATTCTTTCGATGATTGCCCGATAATGAACGATGATGGGAGGGTAACCGCAATTGAGTGGTCAGATTTTGTGCTTTTTAATATCTATTTCCCAAATGGTGGGGATAGAGCTGATGGAACAGAAATGCTCAGCTATAAACTCAAATTTTACCAAGACTATCAACAAGAAGTTCAAAGGCTGATTCAAGCTGGGAAAAAAGTGATTACCACAGGAGATTTTAATATCTGCCATCGTCCCATCGATATTGCTAGGCCAAAGGAAAACGAAAATTCAATCGGATTTCTTCCTATTGAGAGAGCTGAGATGGACAAAATGGAATCTAGCGGCTTAGTTGATGTTTTTAGACTCCAAAATCCAGAGCTTACCGATAAGTATACTTGGTGGAGCTATAGAGCAGGTGCAAGACCTAGAAATGTTGGCTGGAGATTGGATTATTTCTGGGTGAGTGAAAATTGTTTAGATCAGATCTGAGAAATGGTGCATTACGATCAAGTTTTGGGTTCTGATCACTGCCCTATTGGATTGCAGATAAAATAATGCTAAAATAATTGCCTAAAAAACATTTATTGATATAAGAGAAATGCGATGAGAAATCAGATTTTTTTCATCATTTTGGGAGTATCTCTCTTGAATGGATGTGTAGTTAAACATATCCCTCATGCTACAATCCAAACATTGTACAATCATAAAACAGCAAAAAATTCTGACCTTACCGGATATTCCTTTACTTGATTTTGAGTAGAACCCTTTTGGGATTTTACTTTAAAAAGTGGAGAGCTTAGCTTTAACGATCCTGAAGGAAGCAAGAGCTATCTAGTAAAGGGAACAGAAACTGAGGGAAACTATATTTTTTCTGGAGAAAGTATTAGTTGAGAACTTATCCTTGAAGAGTGTCAAGATGCAAGTAAAGGTGATCTGCACAAATATAAGATTTCCTTGATACTTGATGGAGAAAGTAGCTATGAAGGCTGTGCTGATCCTGAAAAATAAACATTTCTCTCAAATAGATAAAAGCCCTAAATACGGGCTTTTTTAATTAGAAGAATTTTTCTGTAATAATCTTTTGAAGCTCAGACTGGATTTCTTGGATAGAACGATTAGCATTGATAGGATGCCAAGAAAATTGCTGAGCAAGTTTTTGATGTGCAGATCTCACTACTTGCATCAAAGCATCATTTTGCTCATGAGTGTGATTTTTCTCTATACCTGACTGAAATCTTTCCCCATCAAAAAAGAAATCTAAGTCTGATCTAATCAAATGTTCATTGATTTGTAGAAGGAAATCATAATCAAGTCCACTTCCCATACCTCGAGCGATTCCTGTACCTACATAGTCTTCTGCGATAACCCATATTCATTGGTCAAGCTTTTCTTGTAATAAGGACTGATATTGAGTACGATTAAGAACCTGCAAAAGCTGAAATTCTCTCGGAGAAAACTGATGCGGATTCCCCTTTCTCAAATAATCATTGAGCAATGGCCCAGAAGGTAGCAAATCGTAAATTGCATATTTGAGATATTCAGCCTGAATCCCTAATTTTTTAAGTCGATCAATCAATAAGTGTGCTTGCGTAGACTTTCAGAGATTATTGATACCGTAGAGGACGATCAGTTTTCAGCTTTTTTGCATTTTTGAGTAGGATGAGCTAAAACAAGTTTTAGTCTATCATTTGGGGGACAAAAATCAAGAGCGGATTTTTTGATTTTTATGATTGTTTTTTGCTAGGAAATAGCTACAATGACAGCATATTTTATACAGTAGAAAAATCTTGAAAAAATGGCTTTTGGACTAATTATTTTGTTGCTTTGAGGAATAATGTCGCTGGTGCTGAGAGATTCATACGTGGGTGAGCTATCCATGAGCTTTTTGCCCTATTGGTGAGGTGCGATGAGTATTGGACTTTTAATAAGTTTATGGGGACTTTGGCAAAAATTATATCCAAAAAAAGAAAACAAAACCTGACTCCTAATTCAGTTTTCAGTTTTTTTTGTACTAGGATTCAGTACAATGCTTGGAATTTTTCTGTGGAAATTTCATAGTTTCTATGGGCATTATCAACTCTCAGAAAATGCAGCAGGAAATTTGAAAGTTTTGTTTTCCAATATCTACAAAGATAACGTGGAATATGATGAGCTCAGTGGAACCATTGCAAGAGAAAATCCAGATGTGATCATGTTTGTGGAGTTTGAGGAACATCATTATAAGCATCTCAAAAACTTCTTGGAGCAGAATTTTTCGTATGTAGAGTACTTACCTTGGTCTACAAGTATTGTTGCGAGTAAATATCCTCTAAATCTGCTTCCTACTTCTGTTAAAGGGAAAAAATGGAGATATCATTATTTTCAGATCCAAAAAGGAAATCAGGATTATTTGGCCTATTTGGTACATACTTCCTCGCCTACTTCGCAAAGACATTTTGGCAATAGAAATAAACAACTCAAAATTATTGCAAATGATTTTCTCACAATGCATTCAGAATCAAGATGAAAATTAGGAAAAGTCTTTATGGTCTGAGATTTTAATATCTCTCCTTGGTCAAAGTATTATGAAGACTTCGCTGATCAACTCTCTGGAAATATGGAAAATGCAACAAGAGCTTTTCCGTATTATTTCAGCTGGAATCTAGCAAAACTCCTTAGAATCAGTGGAACTATCAAATGAATTCCAGAACTTCTTTTCTCCCATATTGATCAACTTTTTGTTTCAAAAGCGACAACAGTCAAGTCTATCACGCCACTTCAATTTTCAGGATCAGATCACAAGGGATTTATCTTTGAGCTTGAGTAAGAGCAATCTAAAAAATCAAAAACAAAAAAAGAACGAAATCTGAATTCAGACTTCGTTTTTTTCAGTTTAGTGGTTTTGACGATCCACGATAGAAACCTCAATTTCTCAGATAATATTTTTCTTGAGTCGAAGGACTTTGAGTAGCATATCTTTGTGTTGTTGAGCATCGAGATCCTCGTGAAAAGAGAGTGGAAGCCTTATTTCCTCTCAGGTCATCGGAAATCTCTCCAAATAAGAAGTGATGAAATAACTCAAGCTCTCGGATTCAAATTCATCTTCTATGCCGAGATTGTCAAAGTGAAGAGAAAGCTCGGAAAGGAGCTCATCCATTCTCACATAAGACTGGCACACTAAGCTTCACGAGTCGGTTGTTTTGATTGTAGCAACTTCTTCATCTTGTTCGTCTTGAATCTCTCCAAAGACCTCTTCGATAATATCCTCCAAACTCACGATTCCCTCTACTCCTCCGTATTCATCAACTACCACAGCAATATGCTTATGAGTTTTTTGAAACTTTTCCAGAAGTGAATCAATAGGTTGAGACCTTGGCACTTTCATAATCGGAGAAAGTTGCAGCCCTGAGATCATAGTTTCTCAAGGTTTCGTTTTTTTGAGTCTAAGGAGTTCCTTGAGCATCACTACTCTATCAATAGTATCAATATGATCATGATACACCGGAATACGAGAAAAATGATAATCTGTCAAAATCGCTATCGCCTCATCAAGTGTTTTACTATCATCTAATGCTTTTATCTTAATTCTTGGAGTCATTACCTCCTCTGCTGTAAGCTCATCAAAATTGAGGAGTTTATTGATCATCTGTCCCTCATCAGCATCAAGAATTCCTGATTTTCTAGATAAATCAATAAAAGCTTCTAAATCTGACTCAGAAATCAGACTTTTCTTTTCTTTTTTGGATATTCCTTTCATCATTCGTTCAAGGATCCGAACAATAGGGAAAAGAAGCTTGATCAAAAGAGTATAAAATGGAGCAATTAATAATGAAATCCTGTCTGCATGCCTAGTTGCGAATGTTTTGGGAAAGATCTCACCAAACAAAAGTACCAAAATCGTTACTACAATTGTAGAAACCGTGATAATTGCAGTACCTTCAAAGTTAATCTTTGCGGCAATGTCGAGAGAAATTACTGTTGCGAGCGATGCTGCAAAAATATTTACAATATTGTTTCCGATCAAAATTGCAATCAACATCCTCTCTGGATGATGTTTGAGCTTATAGAGTGACTTGCTCCCTGGAATCTTATCCTTGAGAAAGGCTGAGGCTCTGTGAAGTGGAATTGCTGTAAATGCAGTTTCACTTGCAGAAAAAAAGCTTGAAAGTGCAATCAAAATGATAAATAACAGTAACGATCGGGGATCCATATTATGGGGGAAAAAATAAAAATACTTTGAATATAGCGAAAGTGAAGAGAATGTCAAGATTTGTTGAATAAAAAGCAATTGTTTAGTTTTTATTACAAATTCTTGATAATCAGATCAATAAGCATATAAAAGGAGTATTTATTTTCTATGTGATTTAAGAAATGAGAAAAAAAATTCTGATTTTTTGATTGATTTGATTTTTGAGTCTGGTTTTTGGAGCTTGTTCACAAAAGTTCTCTTTGACTAACCCCCCTCTAGATATCAGTACTTATCAAATTTCCCTTAGTGGTGACACAACTTCAGTTAATATCACAAAACTTGGAAAACTAAACCTAGAACAATTCTCTTGATGAAATGCTGAACTCTCAAACAACGAGATACGATATGAAGCTCGGATTCCTGAACTCGCATTAAGGTTTCAATTTCCTATGCAAAATAACCCAAAAGTTGATCAAATCATAAAAGACCGGCATTGGATTGAATCTTGAGCAATTCAAATCCCATATAATAGTGATGATGAGGATTTTCTCTCGAGTCAAATCATAGTTTTTAGTGCTCCTTGACTCAGTAGCTGATCTTCATTAAAGGAAGTAGGAGCAGTTTATAAGCATCTTTATGAAGATATTTATATGCTCAAAGACTGGAAAGATTATGAAATAAAAAGAAGGGAGGGGTATGAGAAATCTCCAGATCGTCATCTATCAGAAGAACAAAAAAAAGAATGGGATAGTTTTTTATCCTACATAGCTTCATGAGGAGATTTACCTCTATGGACAGGAAATAAATGGTATTGAGCATCTTGATACCTTCCATTTGACTGGTTTTGAGAAAAGAACCGATTTCAACATAAAGAAGCTTCTAAACTTGGATGGGAACCAATAAAAAATATTGAAGACAAACAAGAAAAAAGACGAGGAAAATCTCGACAATGAGCAATGCTTCGTTGGAATAAACACTCTCCAAAATATTTTTTTCTTATAAAAGCTAGTATTATTTGATGAAGATTAAATCTTCTATAAAAAGGTTTTGAAATTAGAGTTAAAATAACCATACTTACATACAAGCCTGTAGCGAATCTACGAACAAAACTATCAATATCATTCATTGGTAGTCTGTTATTAGGGCTAGGAATTCCTAGCTCTTTTTTTGAAATAAATTTTTCTAATCTTAGTATATGATATAAAAGGTTACTTAAGATTTCTTTTAAGAAAAAAGGAAGGACTGATTCAGCCCTCCCTTTTGTAGCAGATCAAATACTTACTGCTCCCTTGATATGCCCTTGTGGAGCATAGTTAAGAAGCTCGATATCCTCCCATGTAAAGTCCAAGAGATTCTTGACCTGTGGATTTAGTCGGATAGATGGAAGATTTGATGGTATTCTCTGTAGTTGCTCATGTACCTGATCCAGATGATTGAGGTAAATATGTGCATCACCAAAGAAGTGATTGAAGATCCCAGGTTTTCTACCTGTAACTTGAGCCATCAAACACAAAAACAAGGCATCTTGAGCCGTATTGTACGGAACCCCTAAAAAGCTATCACAACTTCTCTGATAGAGATTTAAGTGAAGATAACCGTCTTGATTTGCAAAGAACTGGTAGAAACAAGGACAAGGAGGAAGCAATGACTTGCCTTCATCCTGAGGATTCCAAAGATTGATAATGATTCTACGATTGTCTGGATTGTGGTTGATCAAGTCAATCGCTTGCATCAGCTGATCCTTTCCTTCGATCCAAGGACCAGAAACATCATCAAGAGCAATGAATAAATCCTCCCTAGTCTCTCCATCAAAATCATTGAACCGTACTTCTCCGAATCGACGGAATTGATGACCATAAGTTCTTCCTAAATCTCCCCATTTCTTACAGAAATCATCATCCGTGAGAATACGAGATTCAAATTCAGACTTTTTCTGTTTCCATAGATCACTGTAGTCAATTTTTTGATCATCTTTCCACATGTGAGCAATGAGTTTTTGCTGCCCTGTTTTCTCAAGCCAGTGCTTGAAAGGCCACTCAGTCCAGATGTGATTTTTATGCTCGATGAGGAAGCGAATATTGGTATCTCCTCTAAGCTTCCAAATCAACTCCTCAAAAACTGATTTGAGGCTCATCTTTTTGGTTGTAAGAAGAGGAAAACCATGAATTACTCCCTCCTCATCCTGATCAAGTTGAACCTGATAGTGATACCCTGGAAGCGTCATCGTTCCTGTCCCAGTACGATCCGAGGTTTGTACACCATTGTCCACAATAGCCTGCAACAAGTCTAGATACTGTCTCATAATTTTATATTTTACGTTAGTTATGTTTTAACTTTTTTAATATACCATTTTCTAATCATAAGTCAAGATTAAAGATAAATTTTGATAATGAATTTTACTTGATATCACCACTAATAAGCATATAAAAGGAATATTTATTTCCTAAGTGATTTGAAATGAAGTATTTTCCACTCATTTTGCTCGGTATTGGGAGCCTAGTTCTCTGCTGATGTCAAACATCTCCAATAGAAATACAAAAAGAAAACAAAAATCTGACTTTTGAGTGTACGCAACCTCAGTATTACAAAAATCTCAAACTTGAAAAAACGATACATTTCACTCGAGATGAGAACAAAAAAGCCTTTACCACAACGATTCCAGAACTTTGCATAAAAATCAACTCTCACCCTCGTCTTTTGAGTGAGACAACAGGAGATGATTGGCGTCAAGATGTAGAAACTTACTTTTCTCAATACTTAACTGGGAAAGTAGTCAATAATAAAATCTCTTTCGGAGATGGAAATAGCGAAAGAATTATCGTGCAAGATAAAAATCCAGAATGGACCTTAACTGAAGATATCGAAAATAAATACTATCTTGGAATTGAAGAAGGAGATGTACGAGAATTTATGGGGGAACATATGTGTGCTATTGTCCCACTTAAAGGCCCTGATTTCTATGCCTATGCAACAATCAATAACGATCGAAGTACTTCCTTTAGACTCAATACTGCCTATGATATTGCCAAAAAAGATAAGGACCACTATTATCCTCTAGAGTATAGTCAATTTTGTGGTTTAGAATTTCCGTTTTCTCATTTAGTAGGTTCCCTATTTAAGCCGTATAGAATCCTTTATGACAAGAATCATCCAACAGCCTTTATCCTTTATGATACCGATTATGGAAATGCAGGAGAAGAAATGGTTCATGGGAATCTAGATTTCGAATTTATGTCCAACAAAGAAGAGCTATAGGAATACCTATAGCCCTTTCTTTTATTTCAAAATCTCTTCAAATCCACGATCCAATGAATGAAATACCGTAAGCTTTTCATCTCTAATCACTCGGAGGAGATCACAAGTTGATTCTAGAAAATCTCTATCATGAGAAACAATAATTGATACCCCGTTAAAACCTGAGAGCATCTCTTTGATAGCATCTTTACTAGAAAGATCAAGATGATTTGTCGGCTCATCCATCACAACAATATCAGGATGAGCAAGAAGCATCTTGGCAAGTGCTACTTTGGATCTTTCTCATCCAGAAAGTGTTGCTATTTTTTGTTCTGCCTTATCCTGATCCATTTGAAGTGCTCAAAGGTAACTCATCATTTCTTTGTATGAAACACCAGGTCAAACCAACTCTTGCGTAATAGTCGATTGAGCGTCAAGATTATCTGCGATCTGAGAATAAAATCAGATTTTTATTTTTTCATGAATTCGTACATCTCAATACAAAGCAGGGATTTCTCCTAAAAGTGTCTTGAGAAGTGTTGTTTTTCAAACTCCGTTTTTTCCGATGATTCCGATTTTCATAGTCTTGGTGACTTCAAGCTCGCGAGGTAGCGAGATAAGAACTTGATTGCCATATCCCACAGAAAGCTCAGAAATTCTGATCAAAGTTTCTGGTAGCCTCCGTTGGACTTGAAGATTTGGTTTATGCGCAGTTTGGAGCTCTTCTGGTGCTTGGATAACTTCCATTTTATCAAGCATTTTGATTCTAGATTGAACTTGAGCTGCTTTACTAGATTTATAACGGAATCTCTCAATAAAACGTTCTTGTTGTGCGAGATATTTTTGCTGAGCAGTATAATTCTTAAGATGAATTTCAGCTCTTTTTTGTTTCTCTTTGAGAAAATCTTCATAACCACAATAATAGAGTTCGAGCTTTTTATTTTGAATTTCTATTGTTTTATTGAATGCAGATCAAAGAAATTTTCTATCATGAGAAATACAAATCAGAGCTTTATTTCGCATTTGACAGAACTTTTCTACAAACATAATTCCCTCAATATCCAGGTGATTAGTTGGCTCATCCAGAATAAGTAAATCTACATCTTGAAGTAGGAATTTTGCAATTTGTAATTTGGTTTGCTCTCATCCAGAGAGTTTTGAAATCGGAAACTGCAATTGTTCATTACTAAATCAAAAATATTTCAAAATTTCAATTTGCAGATCGTACTGTTGATAAGCTTCATTAGTGATCATCCATTCTATGAGTTCTCCTTGTTCCTGAACTAGAGCAATTGTGTCTCCCTCTCATACTTCAAGTAAATGCTTGATCTCATCAAGTCTTTCAACTGTTTGTGTAACCTGAGGAAAGGTTGTTTTCATCTCATCAATCACAAGTCTTTCTCTATTCTCCCAGAGGAGATCCTGAGAAAGAAATCAGATTTTTGTATCTTTTAACATTTCGATTTCTCCATGATCGGCAAGCTCAGGATTAAGCAAAATTTTAAGAAAAGTTGACTTCCCTGCTCCATTTACCCCAACAAGAGCTATTTTATCATCAGGCTTGATTTTGAGATCTACATGATCAAAAAGCACCGTTGCTCCCAACTGTTTAGAGAGTGCTTTGATCGTAATGAGATAATCTGCGTTCTTTTTGGTTGAATAGGAAAAAAGATACCTTGGAATACTAGAAAAAGATGAAAAAGTCTGACTTTTTTCCTCATTTTGCTCTTCTCGCTCGATTCAAAATTCTTTAGTCAGATATTTTTTGAGAGACTTTTCCTTGGTTGATTCCTTAGTTTTTTCGTTGAACTGAGCCAAATAATCAAAGCATAGTTCGGAAATCTCTTCACGAGAAAACTCTGGAAAGAGTGAATACACTTGATCGATGATTTGATTGAGATTCATAATAATAAGATAAGTGAGATGAAAATTAAGCGTTTTGAAGGATAAAATTAAAGACTCCTATCTTGAAGCTTGACATAGCGAGAACGAAAATCTTGTGATGCGAGTTCTTCAGCTTGATAATGGGTATCACAATCAAGTTTTTGAGGAGAAAAGAACGGAGAAGTCTGATTTTTACAACTGATTTTTGAAAATTTGGATTGTTTATAGATTTTTTTACTTAGATCTACAGTGAGAGGCGTAATCTTTGTCTTGTCAATCGTTACTCGGTGCTGATCAACAGCCCTCGCCTCAGTAATAAAGAATAGCTTTGTATGATCTGTAGTTTCTTCAGTCTTGATGAGAAAAGGAGAATCGGAAATATTAGTAAAAACAAATTGCTTGCTTCGCTCATAAACAGCAGCATCATCTCCCACAACCTCAGAACCATAATATTGCATATATCGATCGTTGTGGCCTCGTCTTTTGTCAATTCTCACCTGAGGAGATGATAATCAGGCACGAAAAAGCTGACTTGCTACTCCACACACCCCACCATAAAAAGTAAAAGTCTTGGCTCCACGACCTGTACAATAACCTTTGAGTTTTGCTAGAAAATGATTGAAATTAAAGGACTCACCAGGCTGGATAATTTTACCATCAAGTTGCTCAAAAGCAAGGAGATAATTATGCTTGGTACAAGAATCCAACATAGAAATATCTTTGAATGAAGAAAACACTGCAATCGAAAGATCAGCATTTTGACCTGTTAAATTGAGAATAGTAGGCTTGTAAATTGTATTTCGAAGTTTTGGATCATACCCTCAACTTAAATAATGAACAATCCCTGTCCATGACTGATTTACAGCATCAATGAAATTAACAGATCAAGTCTGAGTTTTCTCTTGAAAAGTAGGAGCAGTTAAGTGCTGAAGCGAAGTTGGCGAGAAAAAATGCGAATGAGAAAATACAATCACACTTGAAGCGAGCAAAAGGCAAGTAAAAACAAGCAAAATCTGCTTCATCTAGCAAAAAATTAGATAAAACTGGAAAAAATAATTACAAAAAACTCAAAATCTGACTTTGGATCTCTTTCATCTCTTCTGGAGTCAGATTGAGCGTTTCTTCTTTGCGAAGATCGTGCATTGAGTTTGATGGGATCAAATGTAAGTGTGTATGTGGAACATCTCGTCCAGCAATCATGAGCTGAGTCCTTTTACATCATGTAGCTCTATCCAGTGCTTGAGCGAGCTTTTGAGCAGTTAGCATAAGTGCTGAGGCATAGTTTTGAGGGAGATTAGCAAAATATGGTTCTTCGATCTTTGGAATAAGCAAGGTATGACCTGATGTTAATGGATGAATATCCAAAAATGCATATACCAACTCGTCTTCATAGATCTTGTAAGAAGGAATTTCACCTGCAATAATACGAGAAAAAATAGATGTCATAACTGTTTATAAAAAATAAAACTTCTGCAAAAGTATACAAAAACTCTCGTGAAAATCAAAGCAAAAGCTTTATTGCTACTATTTGTCGGTAAATGCTACTTCAATATTATGAAATAATGAATAATGCGGATCTTGACTATCATCTACACTATAAATCAAGTATCTATTGGCTCGGTCAGTACTGTAGAGGATTTGATGATTTCTGATTTGATCAAAGTTATCTCGCCAAAAGGGATAATTATTTCCGCAAACCTGCCCTCCGACTCGGAATTCATCATTTTCTTGCGGAGCAAGTTCATTGTAAGTCAAAAGTCTATACGATTCTAAACTATTTTGAGCTGTTGGATGCTGAAGAAGATTTCAGACTACCTTTTCTAGAGCTCTCTCATCTGGAATGATAGTACAATACTTTTGTCCGTTGATCTCAAGGTTTTGAGAGGTTCTGATCTGATAGTCAGACTGTACAGCGGTATCAAGGTCTTGGTCAGGATTTTTATCTTTTATGAGAAAGTGATTGATAATTCTGTAGCCATCGGCATTTTGCGATTCGAGAGCATTATTTTTGACGAGGAAGCCATGAGTAGCATCAGCTTGTACTGCTTTTTTCCAGTCTTGAAGTGGCATTTGGTCATCAGGATATGCAGTAAGTTTGAGGCAAAGCTCAGGAATAGTAAGCTGATAGGTTTGCGAGGTCTCGTCTCGAGCAAAACTCACTTTTTTGTTGAGTTTTAGGTTCTCGTAATAATGAGGCTGAAAACAGTCAAAAGTCTGATTTTGGTCTTTTTTTATATTTTCAATTGAAGGAGATTGACATCAAGTAAGGAGTAAGATTCAAGTGAGAAGGACGAGAAATGGTAATTTTTTCATTTTGGAGGAGAGAGAAAATAAAACCTAACGCATCTGACACTGTGTAAATGTCTGCTCCTCATCTGGAAGCGTATCACAAAATGGGAGATCAGACTTTTGTTTTATTTGTCAGGAAAAAGAAGTTGTCTGACTTTTTTGATCGTTGTGTTGATTTTCTCAAAAAGAGTGTGGGATACTCAGGCAATAGATGGCATAAGAAAACAAAGCTATCAAAAGCCCGACTCCTGAAATGATAATTCGATTTTCAGTTTTCATTTTTAACATTACTAACTAAAGAAAATATTACTCAGTCTTTCGTTTAAATAGTTTGTTCATAAGTCGAGTTTCAAAGCTGATTATCGGATCAATAACATAGCGAGTTAGGAGCTCATGTGGCTTTGGGAGAAAAAGCACAACTGGTGTGAGAATTCCAACAACCATTCCTGCGAGGATATCAGTTGTTCGATGCACAGTAGTTCCGATCCTACAAAGTCCTGTAATCACAGCAAAAAGGAACAAAAAACCTGACCAGATTTTGAGATTTTTATTGTGAGAACGGAGTGCCAAAAGCAAGGTTGCCATTGCGATAGAGAAGGTTACCACGGCATGATCAGAAGGAAAGGAGGTCACTGGCAAAAACTGATGCAAAATAGTATCTTTGTCTAAAACGGCAGTCCCTAACTCATAGATTGGTCTCTGCTTGTCAAAAAACTGCTGAGAAAGGATATTTACAATCACAGAAAACAAGCACGAAAAAAAGATGATCAAAGCCTCTTGTTTGAAGAGTTTATTTTTGGTAATCATTCCTTTAAGATACCGATAAGAAAGGAAGATCGGATATACAAATACAAAAACATCTGCTCAAATAGGATAAAAATCTGAAATTCGCTGATGTTTTTCTCAGAGATCAACAAGCATTTTGAGAAAATCATATCACCATCTAGGCTCTTGCATTGCAATTTTGAACATTGAATATGGAAGTAAGAAATAAAAACATGAAAAAAGTCAGAATTCAGGTTTATTTTTTTTGTTTTTTTGAGTTAGATCTTAAAAGATCTTTGTAATAAGAGCAAATTTCTTGGAGTTTACAATCAACACATTTAGGGTTTCTTGCGGTACAAAAATAGCGACCAAAAAGGATCATTGCATGATGTGCTATCTGTTTATACTGATTTGGGATAAGAGTTTCAAGGAGTTTTGAGGTTTGAAGAGGTTGTGCGGTTTTTACAATCCCCAGGCGATTGCAAATGCGATGCACATGTGTATCTACAGCTATCACAGGTTGATGATAAAGCACATGCAAGATCACTTTTGCAGTTTTTTCTCAGACTCAGGGAAGTTTTATAAGCTCAGCTTCAGACTCGGGGATTCTCCCATCAGTTTGAGCAAGAATCTGAGAAGTTTTCCAAAGGTTTTTGGCTTTGGATTTGTAAAGTCCGATAGATTTGATTGATTGCTCAAAGTTTTCAAAGCCCATCTGAAGAATATCTTCAGGCTTTTTAACTTTTTGGAAAAGTGAGGAGGTAACTTTATTGACTTGCTTGTCAGTAGCTTGTGCTGAAAGTGCCACAGCAACGAGAAGTTGAAATCCATTATCAAAATTGAGCTCGGTCTGAGCATTGGGATAAAGCTCGAGCAAATAAGCAAAAATCTGATCTAATTTTTGGGAGGAAAGTTTTGACATTGAAAGGAAAAACAATAAAGGGAGTCAGCTTTTTTGACTTTTTTGTAGGGATAAGTATAATTAGGTGTTTAGTTTTTTCAAGCGATTTTATGCAAAATACACCAAACCGCAATTTTGAAAGCAAAAACACCCTTTCTCACGAACAAATAAAGCAGATGACAGATATGCACCTACACCAGCTCAAAAAAGTGAGACGAAACAATGAAAAAATCCAAAAAGAACTGGGAACTAGAACGATCTCAGAGATTTTGACATCTAAAGAAACTTTTTATATGGGAGCTTGTGTAGATTCAACTTTGAGCTTTTTGTTTAAACTAAAAGAAAAAATTCCAGCTGAGAAATTAGAACTTGGATGTGAACTCTTGAAGCAAAAAGAGACTTGAAATCTAACTTTTCATCTTTTTTTGACTGATCATTCAAACACCCCTCAGAGAGTGATTGACTTTGTAGGAAACAATTTTGTCAGCATTTACGAAGGAGATTATCAGAATCCCCAAGAATGAAAAAAAATCACACAGCTTGGAAAATTTAGCATCTCAGGAGAAAAAATCCAAAAATCTGATTCCTTTCTGACGATCGCAGAGAAGATGGGGATTCATCTCCCTCCTGAGCTTTTTCAATCGTATTTAACAAAGCTTCAGCACGACAATACATCTGAGAATTTTGAGCACTTTAAGCAAAATTCCCCCATTAACATCAAGATCAAAAGGCAGAAAAGCACTACTGAAGAAGCGGTATTGGGAGTGGTGAAAGATTAGTTTTTGGGACTTACTTCTCTTGAAAAAAGCTCTCTAGGTATTTCCTAGAGAGTTTTTCTATAAACGAATTTTACAAGTCTTTATTTGGAAATTTCAAATGATAGCCTCTTTTTTGTTTGTGAGTAATTTTTCATTTTCTTCTGAATAGATATGGTCTGGATTGTTTTTATATTTCTCAAGCAAGGATCAAGAAGTATATTTTTTTACAGTAATAGTGTCTAAATATAAGTTATCTACAATCCAAGGTCCTTCCTGAATAATTTCGCTATTTTTGTTGTTGCTTTTTATATATTTTTTGTCTCAAATGTTGTATATTTTATCGTCAATAATCAATCATTTTGTCTTTGAAAGTTCATTTTCTCCATAAAGGAAATAATGTTTGTTATTGTTTCAAGCAATTTTTCCAATAAGCTCTTTACATAGTTTTTTTTCTTTGCATTTGTATGTTGAAAAAATAGTTTCAAGATCTTCATCCGTTTCAGGTAATATAGAATTGACTAAATTCTTACTTTGTAAGTCATTATCTACAATGATTTTTTCTAACCATTTGTCTTGATTCCTAATTCCACGATAGAGTAGTCCTTTGTATTCACAAACAAGATTATTTTCATCATAAACATTATTGCTTGTTATAGCATTTTTTCGGAGAAATATTGGTTGAAAAACGTATTTTGATTTCTCTTCATAAGGATTATACAAAATATGTCCCGTTTCATAACTACAATTCTGTACCACATCATCGATATTGATGATCTCCTCAGGCTTTATTGGCTTCAGGTCAAGTGGTTCACAATTGG
>CAUQDZ010000021.1:0-16031 GCA_963517005.1 uncultured bacterium | reverse complement strand
AAAAACAAAAAATCTGATCTTTCCCCTTGTTTTTTACTTGAAAATCCTCACAATAAAGTCAGATTTCAACTTATTTTTTTATAGCTATGCTAAAACCACTTGATATTACCCATATTCCACAAAAACCTTGAGTCTATCTTTTCAAAAATACGAAAGACGAGATTCTCTATATCGGAAAAGCAAAAAATCTATATAAGAGAGTTTCTCAATATTTCACTCCCTGATCAGTGCGAAAGCAAGATATGCTTGCACAGGCTCATCATATTGATTTTATCGTTGTAGAAAATGAATCTGAGAGTCTCTACCTTGAGTCTAATCTCATCAAGCAACATCTCCCTCCTTTCAATAATATGCTCAAAGGAGCAAACGCCTATGCTTATATCAAACTTACTCGCCATCCTGTGCCTCAGATTCTTATTACTAGAAAAAAACTCAATGATGGTGCAACTTATATTGGACCAAAGCATAATACCAAAGAACTCAAAAAATTTCTCCAATATCTTAGGCAAATTATCCAGTATAGAACTTGTCCTCTTGCTCAGTTCAATCAAAAAAAACTTTGTAGTGATTACTATTTTCAGCTGTGCAAGGGGCGATGTGCAAAATCTGATTTACCAGCTCCTGATTACAATAAATTGATTGTCTCTTTTTTTAAAGGCAATACCAAACCTATAGAAGAAAAGATTAAAAATCTGATTTTGGAGGCCATTGATGCTCAAAATTTTGAACGAGCTGCTAAGCTTAGAGATATTTATTATCAAATTGATCAGTTTGTAGAAAAACAGACGATTGAGTTTGCTAAGTCGATCACTGGATATTTGCTTCAGATTCGCAAGATTGGCTGACGAACTTGTTTTATCATTCTCAATTTCCGAGAGGGAAAGCTGGTTGATGTGATTCGCCACCATCAGGATAGTTCAGATATTGATGAATGAACAATGATCGCGAGTTTTGCATCAGATTTTTGAGACTTTTCAGATCAGGGGAACTATTATGCTACTATGACTTGTAGATTTACCAAAGAGGAAAATGCACGTTTAGATCAGCTTTTTGATAATTTTTTTGATTCGTATCTCTTAGCCCAGACGATGAAAGGAGATAGTGTTATGAATGATCTCCTCAGAACATTACAATCTCGTTATCAGTTGAGTAAGTTCCCTTATCATATGGAGTGTTTGGATATTTCCCATTTGAGTGGGGACTATACGAGTGGGGGATTACCTTGTATGATTGGGGGGCTTGAGGAGAAAAAGCTCTATCGTAAATACAAGATTACAAGCGTCAAAAATGATGATTATCTAGCATTGCAAGAAGTTTTGACAAGGAGATTCAAGCTTGATGAGCCAAAGGCCGAGATTGATCAGCTTCCTGACCTTTTTATCCTCGATGGAGGAAAGGGGCAGTTAGGTATTTTATCAGATCTAGTGCAAAAATATCCTCATTTTCATAAACTCCGATCTCAAGTGCAGTTTGCAGCACTCGGAAAGGGAGAAGCAAGATCAACAGCTCATATTGGACAAAAAAGTAAAAAATCTGATGCTCTCGTCTGAGAGACACTTTATGTATGGGATTTTTGAGAAATTTACGAATATCCTTTGAGGTATGATGAGAGCGATAAACTCCTTATCAAGCTCAGAAATGAAGCTCATCGCTTTGCTAATTATTATCGTAAACAGCAGATGAAAACTGATTTTCAAAAAAATATTAAAAGAGTTGAGAAGGAGTAGTTTTCGTTTTGATGTGAAAGTTTTGAGCTAGAGACTAGGAAATATTTTCTCCCAAAGATTCAAAAAAACGCCTCATAAGAAGCGTCTTTTTTGACTAATCGATATCAATGATGTTTGAGTCAGACTTTTTATCTTTTTCTTTTTCTTGTTTTTCTGCCTTGTGAATTGAGATTGCTTCTACAGAATTTTCTTCATTGTGTCTAGCTCTTGGTCTTTTAGCGAGGAAATAGTAGAGGAGTGGTCATACCAATGGCAAGAATAGAATCAGCAAAAGCCACAATACTTTGTTATCTTGCTGTTTGCTTACCAAGTCAACTAGCATCCAAATTGTAAATACCGTCATTACCAAGCTGATAATCCCACCGATAGCTACAAAACTTAATGCAAATCGCATAAGTCCATTCATGTTTCCAAAGAATCCTTTGAGTATAGGGCTTTGAGCGATAAGTTGATTTCCTTTATTGATGAGTTCTTGACAAGAGACAGGAACACCATTGATCTCACAGCTTTCAAAGATATCAGCAGTAGCGGCAATTTGAGAGAGCATATCTCCAGAGTTACTATCAATGTTTGGCTGATATCCAGTAGAAGTAGCTGATTGTTGGACTACAGGGATTTCTTGGCTAACTGTTGGTACTGGAATAGCGGTAGGTCTTGTAGGATGAGTTATTTGTTGTGTTTTATTAGAGGCTTGTTGTACTCTATTTTTGTATTGAGCGTGAGCTCTAAGATAAGCTTCTCTCTCATATTTATCTTCTAAATAATCATCATAATCGTAGTCATTTTCATAACGATCATCATCGTAGTAATCGTCATCATAATAGTATCTGGCTTGAGGCACGTGATTTGCCAAACTAAGTCCACCTGCCATCAATAACAGCATCAAGACTAGCGTCAGAATTTTTTTCATAGCGTGAGTAATTTTAAGAATAAAAAGAACAACGTTCTGAACGATCAGTCTAAATATTGTCCGCTTAAAGTCAAGGGTAATCTTCACAAAAATCAGATTGATGTTGTCGTATTTTCCCAGTGATGAAGACACAAAGAAAGCTCTAAAAGTCTGACTTCAATCTTTCGCTTGACATTGAAAAGATAATGAGTATAGTATCTAGCACGCAAAAAACTTTATATCAATCCTAATTGATGAATTCCAAGAAAATTTTGATCACAGGAGGGCTAGGATATATCGGTTCTCATACGGCTTTACTTTTTGCACAGTCTGGATACGAGCCTATTTTGCTCGATAATCTCTCAAACGCACACAAAGATCAGGTTCAAAACTGATTTCTTTCTTTGCTTGGTCATGAGCTTCCAGTCTATGAGGGAGATGTTAGAGATACTGATTTGCTCAAAAAAATCTTTGAAGAACATGATTTCCTCTGAGTGATCCACTTTGCTGCCAAAAAGGCGGTAGGAGAGAGTTGTCATGATCCATTTCTTTATTATGAAAACAATATCCTCTGAACGATCAATCTGCTTGAGGTGATGAATAATGTTGGACTCAAAAATATCCTCTTTTCTTCTTCAGCAACCGTTTACGATGCAGAAAAAAATATTCCTCCATTTACCGAGACTGATCGTACTAATACGATGAATCCTTATGGGACTACCAAACTTGTGATGGAATATATCCTCAAAGATATGGTTATGCACAAGCAATTCCGTTCTGTTGTGCTCAGATATTTTAATCCAATCGGTGCTCATAGTTCTGGACTTCTTTGAGAAAATCCAAAGGGAATCCCTACAAACTTGCTTCCGTTTTTGCTCAGAGTAGCCAAAAAGGAGATTGAAAAAATCACAATCTTTGGTAATGACTATCCTACTCCAGATGGGACTTGTATTAGAGATTATATTCATATCGAGGATCTTGCAAAAGCTCATCTTGCGAGTTTTGAATATCTTCTTGCTCAACAAGAAAAAAATCAGGAAGAAAAGTCTGATTTTAGTCTTTTTGAAGTCTTTAATATCGGTACTTGACTGGGAAAATCTGTTCAAGAAATGATTTCACTTGTTCAAAACATCACAGGTGAAGAAATCCAAGTTGAAATCTGAGAAAGAAGAGATGGTGATGTTGCTGTCTCTGTCGCAAATCCGACCAAAGCGAAACAGCTCCTTTGACGAGAAGCTGAGCACTCTATTATGCAAGCGATCGAAGATGCACGAAACTATTATCGTCAACAGTAATGATATAAATCTCGTAGATGTAATACGGGATTTTTTGAAATAATCAAGAAGAGATCTACTGCTTTCCTGCTTGAATCTTTTGAGCAGATTGATAGACTAGAAGAGTATTTTATTCTCGTTTTAGAACTGATGTTTTTTTCCTTTATCAATCTTTGATGTACCAAAAATCTCGTAGATACGCAGTTTCTCCTTGGGAGAATTCTTGAAAAACGACCAGAAGAGTTTTATTATGGAGTAGATCCGTATTCTGAGGAGGTGGATCTTGTTTTTCTCAATACTTGTGGTTTCATTAGCTCTGGGAGAAATGAGATGTTTCAAGTGATCAAGAAACTTTTGAGAAAAAAGAAAAAAGTCTGTCTTCTCGGTTGTGCGGTTCAGTATTTTGAAAAAGTCGCATTTGAAGCCAAGCTTTCTGATCAGGAAACTCAGGAACGAACGACTTTTAAAAATCATCCAGATATCCATTTTCTTTCTCGAGGGCAGCTCGCAAACTTTTCTCCTGAGATGTTGGATAAGAGCAAAGAACTGCCAGTGACAGAAAACTTTGAGTGGCCAGAAAATACCAGAGCCTATACCAATATTGACCTAGGTTTTGAATATCTCAAAATCGCGGAATGATGCAACAATTCTTGTGCTTTTTGTATTATTCCAAAGATTAGAGGAAAACAAACTTCACTCTCTATTGAAGCCCTCGTTCAAGAGGCAAAAAATCTGATTGCCCAGTGAGTTAAAGAACTGATCTTGATCGCTCAAGACTCGACTAGATACGGAGTTGATCTCTATGGTAAAGCCAGACTTTTTGATCTTTTGGAGGCTATTGATCAAATCCCATGAGATTTCCGTTATAGAGTGCTCTATCTCTATCCTGACATCTTGACCAAAAAGCATTTGGAAAGACTGACTCAACTCAGTAAATTTATTCCGTATTTTGATCTTCCACTCCAGCATGCCTCTCCAAAAATCCTCAAATCTATGGGGAGATTTTACAATCATGAAATGACACTTCAGCTCCTGCATTTTATCAAAGAGAATTTTGAAAATTATTATATCAGAACAAATTTTATCCTCGGATTTCCAGGAGAAACAGAAGAGGATTTCAGACTTTTGATGGATTTTATAGGTGAGGATTGGTTTGATAATATTGCACTCTTTGAGTACCATGATGAGCCACTTGCTCCCTCAAATGCCCTTCCTGACAAAGTCGAAGACAAACTGATTCGTTCTCGTTTCATTGAAGCCAAAAAACTCGTTACCTCACTTTACGATGCGAGGCAAGAAGCTCAAAAGGGGACAGAAAAGTTCTGAACGATTACCGATATCCGATCCACAAGCAAGGGAGAGCGAGCTTTTGCAGTGCGTCCGTTCTTGCATTGTCCAGAGATTGATGAGGAAGATGAGATCATGATGGATCAGATTCTTGAATCATTAGATGGACAAGATCTTAGAGTGGGAAGTGAAATCCGTTATGTGAAATAACTGGAACAATTAAATATTACCATAAGTTCTTTAGTTGTTATCAATAAAAATCTGACTTCATTCTCAGTTCTCCTTGCAAATTTTAAGCTAAATCCTATACTTACATCAAAATTAAACTCACAATTAAAAATCAGACTTTTAATCTTTTTTTAATCTATTCGTTATGCAGTTTTACGACGAAGTCAAAATCTTTATCGCATCAGGAAAGGGGGGAGATGGTATTGCTTCAGGAAGAAGGGAAAGTGGAATTCCTTTTTGATGACCCTCAGGATGAGATGGAGGAGATGGGGGAAGTGTGTATTTCCGTGCTTCCAAAGATGAAAATACTCTCATTGACTATAAATATAAAAAGATCTTTAAAGCTAAAGCTTGAGAACCAGGAAGAACCAAAGATCAGTACGGAGCTCATGGAGCAAATCTAGAGTTGGTAGTGCCAGTTGGGACAATGATCAAAGATACGCAGTCAGGAAGAATTCTCGCACAGATGGAGTATGATGGACAAAAAATCGAATTGCTTCCAGGAGGAGAAGGAGGAAAAGGAAACATCCATTTCAAAGACTCTATCAATCAGTATCCAAATTTTTATCTCCTTGGAGAGCCAGGACATGAAAAGGAAATTACTCTTGAGCTTCAGCTCCTTGCAGATGTGGGATTGATTGGAAATCCGAGCGTTGGAAAATCTTCACTGATCAATTGTATGGCAGATGTGAAAGCTAAGGTTGCAGACTATCCCTTTACCACATTAGTTCCAAATCTAGCTTCTGTTTCCGTTGGTGATTTCCGTTTCAATGTGATAGATATTCCAGGGTTGATCGAGGGAGCTAGTGGTGGAAAGGGATTGTGAAATGCCTTCCTTAGACATGTACTCAAATCGAGAGTTTTTGCTTTTGTCGCAGATTTATCAAGATTTGAATCTTGAATAGAGGAGACTATCCAGTTGATGGATGAGATCATGATCTATTTGACTAAGAAATTCTCAGAAGAGGAGGGAGATTTATCCTTTGTTTTTAGAGAAGAAGAGGGATTGATCTCCTTTGAAGTTGCTAAAGATGATGAGATTATCCTTACCAAAAAGATCCTCTTTATTTTCAATAAACGAGATCTTATCAATGATGAAGAGATTCTAGCTGAATACAAAAAAGTATTCTTCAAACAAATCAATGAATTTCTTTCTGCAAAATCACTGCCAGTGTTGGATTTTCAACTCTTAGAAAATAATACTCATCTTACTTCTGCAGGAACATATTTTGGAATAGACATCTTGCTAAAAAAGTTTGCCGAACTTATCAAGAAAACAGCCTCTAGTTATGATTTCGAGCTTTTCCATCAGGATTATGCCGAATTACAGGAACAAGAAGATGAAGAATCTGAACTTATTACTGAGATTACTGAAGAAGAAAAGCCAATGCTTATTGAGGAGGGATATATTAATGAACTGGAATCTCGTTTCTCTAAAGTCCGATATATTCAAAATCGTGAAATTACCAAGATGGTTTTTACGATTCCTCGAGGAAATGATGAGGCAGAAACTTATTTCCGAGCACAGATGCAAAGTAGAGGCTTTATCCAACTTTTGGAGGATGAAGGATTGATGAAAGGAGATGTATTGAGAATTAAGAGTTATTATGAGGGAGTAGATGATAAATATATTCTCTATTAAGATTTGCAATTTTTGCCCAAAAGAAGTATAATAAATCTGAAGAAAGTTAATGGTTTGTATTTATTTTCTAAGCAATATACTCATGGGAATTAATATGAAAGATCATCTTGTAAAAGGTGTAGAAAAAGCAAAAACAGCATCTAAAAAAGCAGTAGCTACCATGGCAACGGTTGCAGCACTGTCAGGAGTTCTTACTTCATGCAATAAGTCTGAGGTCCAGACTTCTGGTAATACAGTTACTGCAGGTTTTGAATATATTCATTCTAATGGTTCTGCTGATCCTACGATATATCAGTACAATGTTGAAGTGAAAAAAGTTGGAGATAAGTGTATCGCTACGCTTGATGGAGACGGCTTTGACGATCATGAGTTCGTAGGAACAACAGATGAAGTATTTGCTAAATTGTCAGATTTTTTAGGGGAGAAGGCAGAGCTTGTTACTCAATCTGCACAGGTTAGTGATAAAACCCTAGATAAAATTGATCAAATGAGATCCGCTTATGATAGTATCGCAAATCTTAAGAAATAGTGCTTTTATATTCTGTTTTTGCAATGTTTAGTATTGTATGTATTGCAGATTCTGATAAGCATTTTTCTTCAGCTATCGAAGAATATTGCAAAAGACTTGGTAAGGATCTTAAGATTGAGAATCTAAAACCCTTCAAAGATGATAATCACAGTCTTGTAATCCAAAAAGAAACTAAAAGTCTGATTGAAGTCTTGTCCAAAAAGTATTCTTCTGCTCAAAAAATCCTTATGATCAAGGAATGAGAAAAGTGGGATACGCTTCAGCTTGCACAGAATCTTCAAGCTCAAGATACCGTATTTATTATTGGTTGACCTTATGGGGTAGATGAAGAGCAGATGAGAATTGCCTTTCCTCAGATCAAAAAGCTTTCTTTCTGAGCGATTACCCTTCCTCATGGTTTAGCAAAACTAATCCTGATCGAACAACTCTATAGAGTAACAACCCTTCGATCTGGTAAAAAGTATCATTATTAGTTTATTTTTTTGTTTAGAGTCGAGAGCTTAGCATTGGTTTTGCTTTCTCGAGGACAATAAAACAGGGAACAAAGTGTCCCTGTTTTTTTTACAACCAAAAACAGAAATCAGAATTTTAGCTTTTTTTTACCAAAAAAAAAGAAAAGCCCCACGGAAAACCGTGAGAGCTTTTGCGATTAGTACCAGAGATACTGGTAAATCACCGTATCCTGAAGGAAATATTGACAGATAAGGAGTGTTCTAATTCCTAGCGTAGCGAGGAGTGTATTGGGAACCCATTTAGGAAGGATTTTTCCCCATAGTACTTCTCTCATTTCTATCTTGAAAGCCTTTTGGATGGGCTCATTGCTAAATTGAATGTAGAAACTACCATCTTGTTCAACAATTTGATTTCCTGGATACTTTCTAAGTTGAAGCAAAGCTTCTTTAAGTGTTGCGAACTTAATCGCATGCTTTTCTACCATGTTATTTATAGTTTTTGTTTAGCTAAGAGATAATAATGATTTTTATTTTCAAAGCAAGTTTTTTAGATTTTTTTTATATTTTTGATTTTCCCTACGAAACAATGCTGAAAAATCTCCTTATCTTATTTTATAATAAATACTATATCACAAAATATTAAAAGTCAAGGACTTGAAAATAAGAAAATCCATTTTTCCTTGCAATCAAAACTAGGATTTCTAAAATAAAAGGGAAAGAAGTCTGATGTTGTCTTTGTTTCTTCTCCTTTATCATGAGAAGCTCAAGATTTTGGATAAAATTTCCCCAAATTTTGAGAACAAATAAGAGCATAATCCAGATTTTTTACTTTTTTTATCTTCCCAGTTCAGCAAATGACCAATCAAGAAGAACTTTTTACCAGACATGAAAAGATCAATCACCATCCTATTGAAAAGGAGATTACACAGTCGTATATCGATTATGCGATGTCTGTGATCGTAGCTCGTGCTTTGCCAGATACGAGAGATGGATTCAAGCCAGTTTTGAGAAGAATCCTCTATGGAATGTATGAAAATAATAATTTCTACAATCAAAAGCACAAAAAGTCTGCGAGAATTGTCGGAGATGTAATGGGTAAATACCATCCACATGGAGATTCTTCTATCTATGAGGCAATGGTGAGACTTGCTCAACCATGGTCTATGAGATATCCGCTCGTTGATGGGCAGGGAAACTTTGGTTCGATCGATGGTGATGGAGCTGCTGCGATGAGGTATACCGAGGCGAGATTGACCAAGATTGCGGAAGAAATGCTTGCAGATCTCGAACAAGATACTGTCGACTGGAGAGATAACTTTGATGGATCCCTCAAGGAACCAGTAATGCTTGCGACAAAATTTCCAAATCATCTCTGTAATGGTACGATGGGAATTGCCGTAGGTATGGCAACCAATATGGCGCCTCACAATCTTAATGAAGTCCTTGATGCCTCACTTCTTTTACTTCAAAAAGAAGGAAAATCTGATGTGATCGCTTATGATGACTCAGGAGCTGAGATAAGAAAGCCTTACTCAGTTTCTATTGAAGAGATTATGCAAATTATCAAAGGTCCAGATTTCCCAACAGGAGGAATGATCTTTGATAGCAATAATATTCTTGAAGTCTACAAAAAAGGAAAGTGAGGAATTATCGTTCGTGGGAAGACGCATGAAGAAGTTTATGAAGGAGCTCATGTAATTGTAATTGATGAAATTCCCTATTTGGTCAATAAATCTAGCCTTGTTTCCAAAATTGGAGAACTTGTAGTGGACAAAAAAATCGAAGGAATTAACGATATCCGTGATGAATCCAACAGAGACAGAATCAGAATTGCAATCTATTTGAAAAAAGGAGTAGATCCAGAGGCTATTCTTATGCAGATTTATAAGTTTACAGATTTGCAAACCAACTTTAACCTCAACAATGTCTCTCTCATAGAGTGAGGAACTCAGCCAAGATTGCTTAATATCAAGGATCTTTTGATGGAGTTCGTAACTTTTAGAAGAGAAGTTGTATATCGTAGATCAGTTTATCAGCTCAATAAGGCAAAAGACAGACTTCATATTCTCGAAGGTCTCAAAAAAGCGATCGACATTATCGATGAAGTTATCGATACGATCAAGAATTCAGAATCCAAAAATGATGCTCGTCAAAATCTTATGGACAAGTTTGGTTTCTCAGAAAAACAAGCTGAATATATCCTTTTGATGAGATTACAGTCACTTGTTGGCCTTGAAATCCAAAAAATCTCAGATGAAATCGATGAAAAAATCAGAGTTATTGAATATTTGGAAGCGATCATCTCAGATCCAGAGAAACTTGATCAAGTTGTAGCCGAAGAATTCGACTATATGAAGAAAAAACACGGAGATGAGAGAAGAACTGAACTTTCAAACGATCTTTCAGTGTACAATATCAGTGGAAGTCTCAAAGAATTCCAAAAGGCTGCAGATAGGCTCAAGGAAGATGTGATTTGCTGGATTGGAAATGATTTTTCTCTCAGGGTGCTTTATCAAACAAGAATTCAAAATATTCCAGATGAAACGCTTGATCTCATCTATACTCACAATCAAGATCAGCTTGTGGTAATTACCGATCAGGGAGAGCTAGTGGTGCAGAGACTCAAAGACTTTGGTCAGTTTACTATGGCAAAGCAATCTCTCGATATCAAGCAGCATTTTGGACTCAAAGGTAAGATTGTCTTCGCAAAAACTTTGCATTTCCATTATGACTACCTTGTATTTCTCACCAATCAAAACAGTATCAAAAAGATCAAAAAAGAACTTGTTTTGAGTTTCAAAAAATTCCCAACAACGATTATGGGACTTGAAAAAGGAGAAAAAATTCTGAAAGTATTGCCAGTTTCTGACTGAGAGAATGTAGGAGTTTTGTCTCAGCAAGGACGAATGCTTCTCTTCAAATCTGACGAAATCCGTCCTATGGGAAAAACTGCTGGTGGAGTTAAGGCTATCGAGCTTCAAGAATGAGATCAAGTAGCCAATATGTTCTTGCATACTGATGAACCGTTTATTCTCATCTATTCAGACAAGAACGGTAAACTTCTTTCTCTCGAAGATCTCAAACTTCGAAAAAGAGCAAGAAAAGGACAAGTAGTAATGACTGGTAATGAAAAACTTGAAGGAGGTATTTCAATCATTGAAGGTGCAGTCAGAATTAGATTTTCTGATGGATCGCTCAAGACTCTTCATTCCAATGATATTTCTCTTGATGAGCCAGAGACACCTCTTTACAAGATGGTGGATCAAAAGATTGATGTTGTATATCGTCCTTGGGAAGAGAAGTCAGAGAATCTTAAATATAAGGAGGAAAAGAAAAAAGCAGAAAAATCTGAATGAGGACTCTTTGATATGCCTGTTGAGGAAGAGAAAGAAGAAAACGCGGAAATCTCTGAAAATGCACAAGATTAAACCAACCTGAAAACTACTCTGATATCACAGAAAATCGAAGGAGTAGTTTTCTTTTACTTATAAAAGCCTATGACCAGAATTAATCTTTTACCTCCTTCTGAACTTGCCGATCAACACCTCATTGCCGAATGGAGGGAATTGCCGAGGATTTTTGGATTAATAAAGAAAAAGTTGGCAGAGAATAAGCCAATTCTCCCTTGAGTAAAGTATACTATGGGGACGGGGCATGTCCGTTTCTTCTATGATAAGCTGCTTTTTCTACAAAAAAGACATCAGGCATTAGTGAAAGAGGCTCAGAAAAGGGGATTTAACCTCTCTAAAACTGAGAAGATTAGTTTAGATGGTTTTCCTAGTGCTTATTGTCAGGATTTTTCCCCTTCAGAAGAGGATCTTATAATTTCTCAGCAAAGAATTCAGGAAAAACTCAAGGCAAAGCCAGATTTTTATACCTTTTGTGGGGAAAAGGGCTTCACGTAGTAGAAAGGAGCTATTTTTTTGAGCAATAGAAAAGTCAGTTTTTTTGTATTATTTAGAGATACAGTTGATTTTCTTTTGTGTATATATATAATAATTCTGTTATTTATTTCTTATTCAAATACTATGGAAAAAGAAAAATTTCACAAAGACGCAAAAGCCTTAGAAACTACCTCAGATGATGAAGATGAGGATGGAGTAGGAATCCCACATGTTTTTGTTACTTGAGCCTTTATGCTTGCAAGTTTCTACGCTTATTTTGCAGGATACCAACTTCGCTTCAAAAATATCAATCTCGGAGCTTATTCTTTTTTGATTGTAGGAATCTTATTCTTGATTGCCTTTGCTTACGGAGTGTATCAATACATCCAGGACAAAAAAGCTCAAAAATAGTTGTCAATAGTTCAAAAAAATAGAAATCTGACTCTAGAGGTTGATTGTTCTAACTTGTCAGATTTTTTTCCTTTTTTATAATTTATCTAGATGTGATGCAGACATTCCTCGCACCTTGAGTATGCTTGATTTGAGGCTTTTGATCGCTTATACTTACTCTCTATCGACGAAAATATGGATGAAAAATTAAGATTTCAACCTTGCTTTTTGCTGTTATCGGAATCCCTGTAGGAATAGCTTATCTCTGTCAGTATTTTTGACGAGTTAATATTCCTGTCCTTGCTCAAGGACTTGGATCTGAGTATTATGCTCAGTGGAATAAAGAGCAGAAGCTCTCTGAAATTCATAAGCAACTTCAAAATTGAGAAATCTCAGAACAAAAGGCAGAAGCTCTAATTAAACTATTTGAGGATTAGTCTTCTTTGACAAAATGAACTCTCTTTCAAGGGAGTTTTTTCTTTTGATTTTTATTCTTAAAACTATACAATCAAATTATCTTTATTCCCTCAAATTAGTCAATGGTTGTATACTCATTTTCTCAGCTTGCCCTCTATCAGCAATGTCCAAGAAAGTATCAATTTCGCTATCTCGATGGACTCGAAAAATCCTTTGAAACCACTCCAGACTTGCTCTTGTGAACTTGTGTGCATGCTTCGCTCGAATGGCTCTATCAGCAGCTTAATATCTACAAAAAACCTCAAAAATCTGATCTGATCGAGCGTTTTGATACTCAGCGATCGACCTCTTTACAAGAAGTTTGAGAAAAGCTTGTGATGAAGTGAGATCAAACACTTGAGGATTACCAAATCAGAGGTCAGCATTATCTTTCTGATTATTATGATACGCATTCTCCTTTTGAAAATATCAAGATTGTAGGTACTGAACTTTTGATGCATTTTACACTTGAAGATTGACCAAATGCTCCTAAATTTCGCGGAGTCATAGATAGATTAGACAAAGATTGAGAAAACTTTATTATTAACGACTACAAAACCAATAAAAATCTTCCTCCTGAGCAAAAAGATGAGTACAGAGAGCAGTTAACGCTTTATGCGCAAGGAATTAGACAAAAATACGGAAAGTATTTTAAAAATATCAAAGCTCGTTTGCATTATTTGCATTTTTGACTTGTGGATGAGCGAGAAATTACCGATGAGAACCTAGATCCTATTTTACAAAAATATAAAAATCTGATTTCTGAGATCGAGACTGCTAGATTTGATCATAATATGGGAGTCGAAAACGCTTTTCCAACCAATCAAAATCCTTACTGTAAATACTGTGAATATCAGATGCTTTGCCCATTGTGGAAGCATTTGCATTATGGAGCGGAAACGATCAATGCTGGAGAGCTCGGAGAACAGACGATTGCTTCACTAGTAGATCAGTATGCTCAACTCTCATCTCAGATATCACAAGATACTAAACAAAAGGATTTTCTCAAGGAACTGCTTGTAGCTTACGCTTCTGAGCACAACTTCGAGCAACTTTTTTGATCAGAGGCGAAGCTCGGTGTCTCTAAATCTCAGACTTTTTCTGCAAAAGACAAACTTGCGCTTCAAAAACTCCTTTCCGAGATCGGTATTCTTGATGAGTATAGCGATATTCCCTATTATAAACTCGCAGCTTTGGTAAAAGATAAAAAGCTGACTCCGGATCAGGTTTCAGCCTATTTGGATGCAAAAGACTCTCGAACCCTCAGAGCTAGTAAAAAGAAAGAATCTTAAAATAACTTCTTTAATTTGTTTTTTATTCCTTATTTATCTCAATGACAAGCCCTTACACTGTTTGAGCATTTTGAATTGTTCTCAATGAAAAGAAGCAGGTTTTACTAGTTTTGAGAAATGATATTCCTTTTCGAAATTTACCTTGAGGGCAATTAGAAGATAAAGAATCTCCACGAGATGCTGTCATTCGTGAAGTTAAGGAAGAAACAGGTTTGCAAGTAAAAATTGATCGTCTTGTCGGTGTTTATGCCAAGAATGATAAAAATGATGTCGTTTTTCTCTTCACTTGTTCGGTCATTTCTTGAGAACTAACTTTAAATGCTGAGGCAAAGGATTTTTGCTGGTCAGACTTTGATACTTTGCCTTCAAACCTCAAACAAACCCATAGAGTTAGGCTTCAAGATTTCTTTTATGCTTCAAATGATCAACTTATTATGAGAGTACAAGATAGTTCTCTTACTAAATAATTTTTTTACTTTTCATTCTATATTATATGCTTTCACTGTATATTCATATCCCTTTTTGCCAGTCAAAATGCTCATATTGTGCATTTTCTACTTTCCCTATGGAAGAAAAATCTGATCAAGTTCAGGATTATCTTTCTCTTTTGGAGCAGGAAATGATTTTTTATGCAAGTAAGCTCAATGATAAATCGCTCAAAACGCTCTATATTTGAGGTGGAACTCCTAATCTTATCTGAGCAGAAAATTTGATAAAAATCATTGAAGCTGCAGAAATACATTTTGATATGGAGAATCTTGCAGAACTGAGTTTTGAGTTTAATCCTTATCCTGAAGAGGAGATTTATGATATTATTCGTCAGATTCAGGCTCGTTTTGCCAAAAAATATCCAAGAATCAGATTCTCCTTTGGTATTCAGTCTTTTGACAATGAGGTTTTGACACTTTCAGGGAGAAAGTCTCTTTTTCTCGGTTTGGTAGATTTTCTTAGAGGACTTCAACCTCTCAAGACTGATTCTACAGTTTTCAACTTTGATTTTATCGCTTTTGGAAAACGAAATACAACCAAAAAAGGAAATCGCCAACTTCGAAATCAGCCTGCTTTAACTTTTTTCCAAAACTTTGTAAACTCACAGTTTGCAGATAGTTTTTCACTCTATACTTTAGAGCTGTTTGAAAATCAGCTTTGGAAAAAAAAGAACGAAAAACTAATTTCTGGGGAATTTTTTGGAACTGATGAAGATATTTACGAAGAGTTTTCATTGCTTAAAGATATTTTGCTTGATGCAGGATATTCTAGGTATGAGCTGTCTAATTTCTCCCTTGCAAGCAAGTCTAGCATCCATAATAGAGTCTATCGAGAGATGGAGGACTATATTGGGATTTGACTTAATTCCGCCTCTTTTCTCAATGCAAAAAATCTAAATCCTGATCTTTTGTCTGCGTTCAGTCTCTCAGATTTTGATTGAAAAGCTTTGAGATTCAAAAATACTATCAGCTTTGAGCAGTATTGCAAAGGTGATTTTCTCGATCCTAAAGCTTTTGAAGTTTTGAATGAGCAAGATTATTTGATTGAATCCTTTTTCCTAGGACTGAGAACGGATAGAGGAGTGAGAAATTTAGAGCACTTTGCATCGATTCTTGTGCCAAATTATCTTGAAAAAATCTCCTCTTATGCAGAGCAAGGTTTTGTCGCTTATAATGAAGAAACTCAGCATCTCCAGCTCACCGATGCAGGAATGGATGTCTTTAATGCTATTGTAACCGATATTATGGCAGAAATTTAACGAAATTTTGTTTACTTCAAGACAATCAATCTCGAAATATCTTTCCCTTTGAATAGTACAGCTATTACAAAAAAGCCTCAAGAGGTTATACCTTAAGGCTTTTTTTCTACTTCACTAGTTTAGTAATACTTTATTCTGAGATTTCATCTTGATTATCTGAAATCTGAGTTTTTCCCTCGTCTTGAGTCAGATTTTTTTCTTTTCGTTTCCCTCTCTGATAAATCACATAACAAA
>CAUQDZ010000020.1:0-17239 GCA_963517005.1 uncultured bacterium | reverse complement strand
CCTTCTCTAGAAATTTTATCCGTTTGAGGAAATTTATCGAACAACCCACCTGTTCTTTTAGAATCAATCGCAGACGCAGATTCAAAAAAGACTAAAATCAGATTTTTTTTATTTTTTCTTCCTTCGACCTTAGTAAAAAGATCCTGAAAATTCATCTTATTTTCATAGAGCTGAGTTGCCTTTTCAAGCAAAGACTTTGCAACTTTTTCATTAGATTCTACAATTTCCTCATAACGAGAAAGATAATCATAAGCAAGTTGTGGCTTCTGTGCAATCGCAAACTCCAAAAGAGACTTCAAAATTGGCTTTCCATTCTGATCTTTCCAATCCTTAAAAGTATCTATATAGTTAAAGATCAGTTCGGGCTTTTCATTCAAAGCTACTTCCAAAACTTGTTGAAAATAAACATTTCATTCATCATCTCTGGCTTCAAGAAGTTCCTTTTGAGGAAATTTTGCAAAAATTGCTTCCGGATTTACCTTTGCATAACGAAACCAAGCCTGCTTTTTCTCTCAAAGTTCCGTTTTTGCTCAAGTAGAAAGGGATAAAAAGTCTGATTTTTCAATTTCGCTTATACTTTTATCCTCAGCTAAGTTGAGCTGATAATACTCCTTAAATCGCTGTGCGAACACATTTTCCACTGGCAATTCTCCACCAGAAACTTGCAAAATCGGCAAAGGAATTAGCTTCAAAACAATCGCAGCTCCTACCAAGCTCCAAACCGCCATTTTAGTAAGAGAGAATTTAATCCATCTCCCTAATCCCCAAATCATAGCGACAAAAATCAAAACTCCAACAACAAATCATGAAAGATATAACCAAATAATACTATCTGCATTTGCCAGCATTCCACTCATCTGTGCGAACGAAAACCTCTGCTGATATACAAACATCGCCACCACATCAGAAAAAACCAACAAAAGTCAGATTACAACCAAGGACTGAAGTCAGACTTTAAGACTTTTTTTCTCCAAAGTCTGAGCCCAATATGCCAATGCGAGCAAAAGTCCAATCAAAAACCCATCTCCTTGAATAACCTCAAACACAAAATATCCAATCCATCGCCACTGCATTTGATCAAGCAAATAACCATATGCATACAAAATTGCCCCCCACTTGAGTGCAAACAAAACACCAAATGCCAACAAAAGATAAGAAACAAAGGTATTTTGCCTAATCTTATGTACCCAATTCATTTGTTTGATTTTATTTAATCGGTTCATCGGAAAATCTTTAAAATATAAAGTCTTATTAGAAATATTTTAAAATCTATCTTTTAAACTTTGCTTTTACGATTCTGATATTAAAGTGGAAAGTTTTTACCTCTTCAAATTCCATTTCTTCTCAAAATTCCTTTCTCAAAATATCAACTTGCCAAGTCATCATTTCCAAAAACATCGTAAGTTCAGCTTTTCATACAACAAATTTCTTGAGCTGAGCAAACATCTTTCTATAGAGATCAAGTCCATCATCTCCACCAACAAAAGCAAATCTCGGCTCTCGTTTTTGCACATTTGCTGGAGAATTATCATCAAAAGTCTGATCTGGGATATAGGGCAAATTAGCAGTCATTACGATATTTCTTCCTTCAATCACCTCAGGGTAACTCTCCAAAAAAGCACATAAATCTGACTGAATCATTCTCATCTCATGCTTACTCGCATCAATCAAATCGTCATAATTCCTCTTTGCTACATAAAGTGCATCAGCTGAAATATCACTCATAAATACTTGCGAAATCTTATCTTGATTTTGCAAAAGTACACTACATCCTAACACTCCACTACCCGTTCCGATATCAAGCAAAATAAAATTTAAATCCTGACTTCCCTGCAGATACTCCGTAAGTGCTGAGATCATATACTCAGTCTCCGGCCTTGGAATCAGTGTATGCTCATTAACCCAAAACCTCACTCCAAAAAACTCCACATACCCCAAAATATACTCCAAAGGTTTTTCTTCCTCGACATATTCACGATATGCCTTCTGAATTTTTTCTAAGGTATCACCAGTAATTTTTATATCACCTTGAATCCAAAGTTCTTCCCTTGTTTTACTCAAAAAATGACACAAAAGCTTTTCCAAAACAAATTTCTTTTTATAGTTTGGATCTTGCAAAAGTTGTTGTAATTTCATCAAACCTACGACAAATTAAAACTTGCTTTTAAAGATACAAAAATAAAGCTTCTTTTCAAGAAAAAACACAACAAACTTGACATGCCTTGACATATCAAAAAAAAGAAAGAAATCTGATTTTCTTCCTTTTTTATTCATAACTCTTTTTATTATCTTTTATAAACCTTAACTTTCCAAGTTCCATCTGGCAACTTATTACTTCTAATTCGTGGATTAAGCACTCTGATTTCATGATAAGTATACCCTTTTCCAGCTGCCCATACCGCCAAATTATCTACCTTATTTAAGGTAATTACTTGAGTTTCAGGAGCTGCATACTGGCTTCCCCACTTAGACAAATCAAAATAGTTACTCAAATTCTCATAAATCTCTTTCATCGCCAAAATCCTAAATACATATCTATAGGTCTCATTATTGAGATAGAGATCATAATAGTTATTTTGATACTGATAAGCCATATCATTAGAAATTCCTGTCGATCCTCTATTGTATGCCGCCATCGCCAAGGTCCAAGAACCAAACTTCTCATAAGCCTTTTTAAGATATCTTATCGCAGCATCAGTTGCTTTTTCAGCATCTAATCTCTCATCGATCAAACCATCCACTCTCAAATTATACCCACTAGCAGTCGCAGGCATAAACTGCCAAAGTCCAGCTGCACCAGCACTACTTACAGCATTCTCTCTCAAAGCAGACTCAGCTAATGCCAAATAAAACATATCTGTCGGAACTCCTGCTGCTTTAAGTTTTTGTTCAATCATCGGTTTAAAATATGGGAATCTTTTCCACATAATTTTCATTTGAGCTTCATTCATTTGATTGACTGCAATTTCTCTATCGAGCCTCTCAATATTCATATGATGAGTCTTATCAAAAGGAACCGTCTCACCTGCCAATATTTTATTTGCTGTGTTTGAAGAAAAAATTCCAAAAGCTGTCACAACTCCAGCTCCAAAGACCACTCCAGCAACTGTTAAAGTTGCAGTTCTCTTTGGATTAAACCAAGACAAAAATCAGTTTTTCATCTTTTTTTCCCACTAAAATCTAAAACACTTCCAAGTCTAATGATTTGATTGAATTTTACAAGCATATTTTTATCATTTAATATGTTTATTTCATCTTGAATTCAATGGAACATTATCAGTGATTTTTCCTCACACAAAACCTTGGAAACAATACTTTTACCTACAATTTTCGTACACCTAACGCAAAACTCCGAGTCCCTCCACTTATTTCCTGATCTACAAAAGATCTAAAAATCTGATCTCAAATCGTATTTTCAGAATTTGACGATCACTGAAATCTCAAAAACTATCAAGGGCTTGAACACTTTATCAAAATCAAAGACTCATCAGTACCTATCTATATTTTTGATAACCATAATCATGCTCTCTATTTTCGATATCTTGAACTACGAAATCAAAAAAAAGCTCAAAAATCAGATTTTGACCTTATTCACATTGACCAACACAGCGACCTCAATGATAACCCAAATCTGCTTCCTAACTGAGATTTAGATCAGATTTTTAACTTTGTCCAAGACCAATGTAATGTTGGCAACTTCATCATCCCCGCACTCAATGCACATCTCATCAAGAACATGACACAAATAAGAAGTGAATATAAACTTCTCACCTTTGAAAATCCTTACAAAAACTATATTCTCGACATTGATCTTGACTTTCGAGCAGAAGAAATGAGCATCGAAAAATTTAACGATACCATAAACAAAATAAAAAAACTAATCCCCTCTGCGAAAGTAGTTACCATGGCTACCTCACCTTATTTTCTTCCACAAGAGAGAGCAATCAAACTCCTTCATCTAATCCTAGATTAAACTCAATTGCATAAAAATCTAACAAACAAAAAACGAAACCTTGAAAAAACAACTTAAAACCGTATAGATAAAATCAGTTATTTATCTTGTTTAATTTACTTGATAAAGCTGATTTTATTTTTTCAAAACCAATGAAAACTTTTAACAAATGGCTCTTATGAGGACTCTTAGTTCTCTTTACAATTATCCTCTTTGAATGAGGACTTTCCTATTTCTGAGACCACAGTTATTATGGATCAATGTTTACCGGGAAAAACTTCGGCTTGATCATCTCTGCTCTAGTTGCAGCATCACTTCCGATCTATCATCTTTATAACAATAAAAAACCTCAATTCTGATCGATTCTTTGACTTACCTCATTGAGTTTAGGGATTTTCTCCTTCTTACACGAAATCATCTGAGGTACCTTTGTTGACTTTTTCGCACCATTTTTACTCTTGCGAAATACTTCCCTTCTCCTAGGAATGGGGATCATAATTCTTTTTTCCATGTTTAGTCTTGGATCTCGAATTATTCGCATGAGCAAAGTTTTTTCTCAAACTAAGATTAGAGAGACACTCCTAAGTTTTGGGGTTGGACTCGTAGCATTTCTTGTAGTGATGCAAATCTTGATGGGATTTGGACTATTTTATTGGCCAATTTTATGGGGAATTTTAATTGCTTGCCTTGTGCTTGCTCGATTTGAAAGATCATCCCTTAAAATCCACCTCGAAAACCTCAACCAGTTTTTGGAATCTCTTCACACAAAAATCCATGAAAAAAACACTTGGATTTGGATCTTACTTTTGGCTTGTCCTCTAGCTTATTTCTACTTTGGTTTTAATCACACCATTATCCCTTATCCAACTGCACGAGATGCGAACCACGAGTATCTCTACACACCAAAAGTCATTGCTGATAATTTTGGTATCATTCGATGAAATCAAGGAACTGCTAATGCTATGCCATATCTCTGGCATGGACTGATTGCGTCAGCATTCTCTTTTTGGAAACCAATCTCTGTTCTCACTTCACTCTCTGCTGATTCTTTTGCAATCAATATGAACTTTTGGAGTGGAATTCTTGTGCTAATTTTTTGAATCGCACTAATCATCGAAGTTCTCAAATTTTTTAACAAAAAAGATCAAAAAGCTAAATTTTCCCAAAATTCATTCTTTGTTGCTCGAGGACTCTTAATCGCCTGGCTCACAAGTGGAATGGGAGCATTCCTACTCTTTGTCGACAATAAAACCGATATGGGAGTTCTTTCTCTCTCTATTATGGCAATCTTTGCTGGATTCAGCTTTATCAATCTCTTTTACTCTCAAGAACAAGTGGAACAAAAAAAATCAAGAATTCTGATTTATCTTATTATTTCTGCCGTATTCTTTGCCTTTTCTATAATGGCAAAACCAACAGCATTTATCGATCTCGTCATATTCGCACTCATTATGATAGGACTTTGGATCAATACAACTTCTGCAATCGGAATAGGGATTATCACTATCGGAACGATGGGAATTCTTCAACCACTCTATGCTTCTGCGTTTACTTCACCAGCTTTATGAAAAATAATTATAGCCATCGGAGCCATCATCTTACTAATCTGAATTATTAGAGGAGTTCTCAATAAAAAACAAAACTTCATACAACGATTCAAAAATATTGCTTTATGGGGAATAGCATTTATGCTAACCATCTTGCTTTTCAAAGCACCTCGACTTGCATATCAAAAAGCCATCAGCAAAGAGCCAAACTGGGAAAATTTCCCAAAAAATCTTATTCTCGGTTATCAAGCTAAAAATCCCACAAAAGACCAAAAAACTCAAAAATCTGATATAAAACTACAATTCCTCGCAACCCTTGAATCTCCAAAACAACTTGAGGAACAAAACAAAACTGATCTCCGTATCTTAGATCAACACTCTAAAAGCCTTGACCTCAATCAATGTAAACAAACAAATTTTGACGATCAAGAACTCTCTTCTGGACTACAAACTGCTCCAGGAAGCACCCTTAGGGAAGATTTCGGAAGATATGTGGGATTTAACTCTAGAACTTTCAAAAGAAGTGGAACTGCAGGTCTAATCCTCAAACTTCTCTTCCGGAAAGATAACACTTGCTATGGTCTCAACCAAGATGCACTTCTCCTCTGCAGAAACAGAGACAAACTTAATACTCCATCACTTGCAAACCTTACAACACTCAAAAATCTCTTTACTAATCACACAGGAAAAGTAAAAAATCTGATCGAATCAGGATTCAACCTTTCTTGAACAACAACATTAGATAATGTATTCTCCGATCTCTCGACCTACTACCAAGAACACAGTATTCTCACCACACCACAAGGTGTAAATATTCCATATAGATATCTAGTACCAATTAATGCCGTTTTCAACTGGTCTTTACAAAACCTCAGTAGCTATTATACTGATATTGGTTTAATCTGGATTTTTGCACTTGTTGGACTCGTAGGAACACTATGCTATTCTCTCAACATCCTCAATAAAAAACTTATTCTCTTTATCAGTGCAGTAGGAATCTGACGAATTATTCGATGGACCATCGCTGCTGGAATTATCCGATATTGACTTGGATTGATGATCTGGCTTTTATTGGGAGTTAGTTTGCTATTCCAAGACCTTGAGAATAACAATATCAACGACAATACCACCAAAGAGATTTGATCTCGAGTACTTGGATTCTTAGTATTCCTTCTTGCTGTTCAGCTTATCCTCAACTTCCTTAGAATCGGCTCACAAGCTGGAACTGGACCATTTGGACGATATAAATCTTCAACATGAAAAGAGCAAAGAATCTGAGATGATTCAGAAAATCCCCAGACAACAACTACCCATAGTTTTGCTTCTGACAATGTCTTTGATCTTCAATTTGGTCAATACTCACCTCTTATCAAAGAACTCAAAAATAGAAAAGATGAAGATGGTGTACTGATCGCAGGAACCTATATTCAATACTTCCTCCACAATCAAAAAAACATTACACTTGACGGATTACTTTCTCATCTCCGAGAACAAATGTCCGACTACAACAGTTGCAAAACCTACCACAGACTCAAAAATGACAACATCAAATACCTCGTTATTGATCCAAATATCTGAACTGTTGGTAGAGTTGGAGCGGGGAACGAAAGTCTTTTCCATAGGTTCTTTGCAAAACTCGATAGTCAAGAAAAGCAAATTCAAACCCATGGAGCGATGACCATGCTTGCGAGATTCGCTCAAGACGGCTATCTCAAACTCTTCTTTACCAACAATATCGGAGCCAAATATGCATTCAGTCTAACCAACGAAGAATTGAAATCTGAATTCTGATCTCTTTCAGATGATGATCTCATTCTCATCAGAGCTAAACTTGCCGTTGCAAAATTTTTTATCACTCAGCAAGATACTTCACTTTTAGAACATATTATCCACATCTTCGTAAAAAGAATCGCAACACTCAACTCTCCTGAAGGACTTGATGACCTTGCCTCTCTCCTCAATAAAAAAATTGATGCGCCTTTACTTCTTAGTAAAATACAAGACCTTATTTGAGGAAAATGAAATCTTTCAAATCTCTCTGATGATGAAAAACTTGTTTTGAGTCAATATCTAGCAATCATACAAATTGTCAGTAAGCAACAAGACAAATCAAATATAGAGCTTACACTTCAAAACATCTTTGCTAAAGGTATTCAAGAATCTATCTTTGGGAATAGTCAGATCATTGCACTTGAAATGCTATAAGAAAAAAGCCCTAATCCAAACAGGGCTTTTTCTTTATTAAAAATAATATTACCTTATTAAATTTTGAAAACAATATTAAAAAAGATAGTCTCTTTACAGACTATCTTCTTCTCACCATTTTTTTCATCTTGGTTCTAATCCATCATGAAGATGGAGCAAGTACAATTTCGGATGCTCCAGCAGGAGTCCTAATATATCTATACCCATCAGGATCTGTTCTAAGCCTTGTCTCCCAACAAACCTTTCTTCCTCTAAGGAATCGATTATACGTTGATCCCTTAGGATTAGTATACACACCAACAATTCAAAGCTCCTTTGCTTCTTCGAGTTCAAGCTTTCTTTTTGGATAATCAAATCTTCTCGCACCTCTAACTCTACTCGCTTGCTTAGCTTGCTGAGCCTTCTTTTTTGCGATTCCTTGTTTATTTGTTCTACTCGCCATTTTTACACATAAGAAACAAAAATAAAATTCTGACCTAAATATTGAAGATCGTCTAGATTCAGATTTTTTGATCTTATTTCCAAACGAAACATAAAATACTAATTATTGATAATTTCTGGTTTATTTTTATTGAAAAGCATATTCCATTTTGCCTTGATAAGTACTCTATATTGAATTATATATTGCACAACGCTAAATAATGATGTTACTGCTAAATAAAGTCCTACACCAGCTGCAAAGCTATACACAATACTTACCATCATAAGTGTCATCATCACATTCATAATCATCATCATATTTCCCATATCTGGCATCTGGAGACCTCCTGGCATAGCTGCAGGTTTATTTGCTTTTTGTGTCAAACTTGTAAGCTGAAACTGCGTAAAGTTAAGCACCGCTACAATTACAGTCAAAACAATATTATTATTTTCAAAAAGATTCATTCCTAGGAAATTGGCATCAATACCTTCTCCAGCGGTAAATCCATGTCCAAAACTCCAAAAGAAACTATAAATCCACTCATGAGGAATAGCACCTTCTGCGAACTTTCTCACTACATAGTAAAGCCCAATAAACACTGGCAATTGAATAAGCATTGCAAGACATCATTTCATTGGACCTGCCCCTTCTTTCTTCAAAAGCTTCATTGTTTCCTCAGAAAGTTTCTTTGGATCATCTTTGTATTTTTCTTGAATCTCTTCCATTTTTGGTTGAATACTTGACATCCCTTTTGACATATTAGCTCCTGCCATGCTATTTCTGAGAAGCAAAAGTCTTACGAGCAAAGTCAAAAGCACAATCGCAACTCCCATATTTCCTCCAAAAATCGCAAGAAATACCACTAAAAGATTAAAGATTGGACGATAAAGAAACTCCGCCCAGAGTGCACCAAATACAGACATACTTTCACAATAAATAAGATAAAAATTCTGAGTATAATACCAAAGACAAACTTTTTTAGTTTAAATCTTCTTTAGATTCAGTTTTTTTTCATTTTTTCTCAACAGCGTCTCCTTCATCAGAAAAAAGCATCATCACACCAGGAATAATCAAAAACAAAGGCCAAAGTTTATAAAGAAAACCAAAAGCCAAATTAGATTTTAACACTCAAAACATATCAAGTAGAAAAATTACTCCCAGTACAATCAAAATAATTGCTTGTATATAAGTTTTTTGAAGATATTTTTTCATTTTTTTGCTTTTTTTCAAATAAAGATTATACTTTCATTACTTCTTCAGCTTTGGCTTTTACAAGTACATCAACCTTAGCTGATCGAGTCTTTGTCAATTCTTCAATGTTCTTTTCATTTGCTTTATGAGCATCTTCGGAGATTTCCTTTGCAGTGAAAGCCTTTTTAGTCTCAGACATCGCTTCTTGTCTAATACTTCTCATTTGTGTTTTAGCATCCTCTCCCATTGATTTTACTTGCTTTGCAATTTGATCTCTTCTCTCCTGTGTCAATGCTGGGATCTTGATCAAAATATGAGAACCTTGATTATCTACCCCCACACCAAGAGCCGAATCATAAATTGCCTTTTCAATAGCTTTTGCTCCAGATTTATCCCAAGGTTCGATCTTGAGCGTAGTATTGTCCATAACGGTAACATGAGCTAAGGCATTAACTTTCATCGTTCCATAATCAGTTTCTACATTGAGATTATCCACAAGCCCCGTTGTCGCTCTTCCCATCTGCAAAGCTGCAAATTCATTCTCCAAATAAGTCAAAGCTTTTTTCATTCCACTTTCATACACTGAAATATCCATTTTGTCTCTAATTACTTGATAAAACAATTCATATTAGTATATAAAGAAAAGAACACTTTTTGCAAGACTAAAAACTGACTTTTTTAGCTTTTCTGTTCAAAATGCTTCTAAAAAAAACAAAAATCTGACTTATTACCTTAATTTTCCTCCTTTCTCAGATTGGTAGTCCTTTTTTGTTTGCATCTTCTTCTCAAACGCACAATTCTCAAGCTCCAAAATGCTGACCAAACGCCCCAGTCTGCCTTCAAACTCCTAATTCTCTTAATCTTTACCTTGAATTTCAACAAAAAGCCATAGCCCTTTTAGCATCTGATCCTTTCAAAACAACCACAGAACAAATTCAAACCTGAGAATGAGGAATTTTTACCAACAAAGTCCTTAAACTTTCCTCTCCAGATGCTAATACAAATATTCCTATTCTCACTGACCTTCTCAAAGAACTCGAAACTGCAGTCACCAATATGATAATCGGAACTGCAACCACTTCTGCACTTTTCCTCCTATCTGCCCTGAATACCGAAAGTGATGGCTTGATGTCGTTTTTAATTTTATTTCAAGAGAGACCTCTCGTTAGAGACCGATCAAAACTTCAAGATATCGATCGATCAATATCAGAAACCATCTATACTTTGGGACAAAAATGAAAAATCTGAAAAACAATTGAGAATACCTCACAACTTCAGGCTATCATTACCCAGTATCAAAACCAAGGACTTTTAAGCAAAGCGGAAAATATCCCTTCTCAATTCTCCTATCTTGAACTCCTTCTTGAATTACAAAGCCTCAATGTTGAAATAAAAAGTTTTCTTGCCTCTTCCTCAACCTATCAACTTACCGACAATGAAAACATTCTCAAATTTAACACGAAACGAGTACAACATCTCAAATCTGACTACCACTGTGCAAAATTCAATGCTGTCAATCTTGCTGCACCAAAATGTTGAGGATCAGCTAATGCTTTACTAGTAAACCTCAAAACACTCACTTCAAATACAAAAAAAACAGGTGCCTCTTCACTACATACCATCACATCTGCTCTTGAAAGACTCAATGAATCCCTCAAAGGGTTCAAACACTTTAGATCAAAAAAAAACAAAAGTCTGACTACTGAAGAGTTAGAACTTTTGAGATCTGTATATGGTTTGGATACAACCAAACTTACTGATGAACAACTTTCTTCTTTCTCTCCTTTTAGCATCTCACAAAAATCAAAAAATCAATGGAATCAAGCAAAAAAAGATGCACAAACAGAACTCAAAAAAATCTGACAATTTCGATCTGATAGCATACAATCATACAAAGATAGCATCAAAAAAGCGAAAGAAGCAGAACACGCAAGACAACAAGAAGCTATAAAAAAAAGAAATGAAAAAATCCAAGAAGAAGAAAAAGCTGACAATAAAGCATTATCTGAATTAAAGAAACAAGCTCTTGAACTTCAAATCAAAAATGAACCTCACATCTCCCTTCACGAGCACCTCTACAAAGATTTCAAAATCCTTGTAGATGCAGAAAATAAAGTAAAAACAGAAACAGAACTTACAAACTCAACACTCAATACCTATCAATTTGCCCACCTAAGCTACCAAATACAAAAGATCGCGGACCTCATATGAAACAACAATGCTTGAATAAGAAAAAGCCTCAAAAATGTCTGCTCCTACCAATGTAGTAATAAACCCTCTTCCACCTGCTATATTCCTTAATTTTTTTCATTTCACTACTCAATCAAAAATGAAAAACAAAATCAAAAATCTGACTTTGCCCCTCCTTTTATGCCTTTTATGTACAGCAAAAGTTTTTGCTTTTTCTCCAAGTGAAGATCAAATTATCTCCCTCCGAAGCTGAGCCTTGCAAAACTATACTGCTCCAAAGGCAACAGAAACACCACGAACAAAACAACAAATCGTGGATAATTTTTGTCAACAATCCCTTTCACCTGAGATGAACAATACTTTTTCAGACAGTAGAGATCGATACCAAGCTTCCAACAGCCTTTTTCTTTCTCTCCTCTGCTCTCAAAGTTCAGTTACTCTCCCAATCTTTCACAATACAATCAATCTCAAAGAACAAGAAAATTATCTCAAAAATGAAATCTCTCTCAAAACACTAAAATACTCTCCTGAATGTAGAGATCCTGAAAAAAAATATCAACCATCTTGTAATCTTGCTTTTCTCTCTACTGAAATCATCTCGGATATTTTATCAGACCTCACAACACTAAAACAAGGAAATTTATATGGCATCTTAGATAATAATTTCACAGATCCTCAAAAACTCGATGATCAAATCAGCCTATTAGCTGAAAAAATGCTCAATATTGGGAAACATGACGATGATAAAACCAATTTTTGCTGAGGGAAAAATCATAACTATCCAAAAACCTGCAATCAAATAGCAAGAAGTTTCAAAGCTTTTAGTAAAGCATTCAATAAACTCAAACTTATCGACAGTAAAAAACTTCTAAAAGACTCAGAAAAAAAACATGAAGACAAAACAATTTGTATCAAAAATGAAAAAAATCCGACAAAATTTGATGCACTTTTTTGTAATATTTTCTCATCTCTAGAAAAACCTGAGTGACTCAATCCATTTATCAATCAAGTATATAATGAACTTTTGCGATATATGCTTTTTAGTAGTTATTACCGCTATAATCTCGGAATTATCCCAAATCCAGATACTCAAATCATTTCTGAAATCGAACTTCTCAGTACTCAACCTCTTCAAATCATCACGGCAACAAATCAAACCCTGAAACAACTCTCAAATATTCAATCAACCTACTCTTATCACCTAGGATTACTCGCATATCAAGAAGATCTGCTTTGGCTAAGAGATAAATATCTTTCAAAACTCATAACTCCATTTTATACTTTCTTTTATAAAGTTCAAGATGTTCAAATTCCAAATTAAAACGAAATCAGACTTTTTTCTGTGTTTTACCTTTATTCTCGGAGTTCTTTTTCTGAGTAATTTTACGTATGCAAAAGGATTTTGAGCATCACTGAAAGCTATCGAAGCAAAAGTAAGTCAAATCCAAGCACGTGCCATTGATCAACAAAAAAATCAGTATCTCACTTCTTCAAAAATCACAACTGATCTTTTTCACAAAAATCTCAAAAAAAATGAAAATAAAATAGAAAATTCAATAACTATTGCCCTCAAAAAAGCACAAAACTACATATTTGAACATTATAATAAGTGTGATCTTAGTCAAGAAGAAATCACCTCCTATGTCTACTTCAACGATGCTGAATTTAAACAATATCGAGATCTTCAATCCCTCAAATCTCAAAGCAAAAGCACAAAAAAAGACCAAAAACCTGAAGTCATTGATCGAACTTCAATTAGAGCCAATGCTTGTCTCAAATTAGCAAAATGCATCCAACCCAATAATATCAATAAAATGACAATTGCAAAATGTAATACCATCGTCAAAGAATCGTATACTCTTGCAAAAATCGAAGCTGAGCAATACCAACACCTCGAACTTACAAATTTATGAGCCAATAAATATCAAAATGGAGATAAGAAAGATGCAGATTATGATATTCTCTTTGACATCAATCAAGTAGGAAAAATCTTTTTCAATGGCTCTCAATGATTCAAAGATGCACCCATAACCATCTTTTATCAGAGCCCTGACCTCTCTACATCTCCACAATGAAGCGACCATTCCCCTTCTACAAATAACCAAAATACCTTCAAACAAAATACAGCAAATCAGGACGCTCAAACTCAACACAAGCCTAACACTACCTCTACACAATCAAACAACATAACCTGATTAAAATGAACTACAACTAGTCCATATCTACAACCGAAACAAGCTGAACCTTCCACCACAGAAGACGAAGAGATTAACAAAAAACTACCATCCCTCACTCCAAACATCGCACAAAATCTACAAAATGAAACACTTTTTGCGAATCAGTGTCTCCCTCCAGGTTCTACTAATATAGCCTCTCTTCATAAAAAAGAAAAAACTGACTTAGATAGCATTATCGCCTCACTCTCAGATCCACAAAACTCTCCTCAAGCAAAAAAACGTATCCAAGATTATCAAAATGCACAAAATGCTCTAGCAGCAATCAATACACTAATCTTACCGACTACCTCACAAAATAATAAAGGCTCAAATCCTGAGCAAATGAGTCCTCAAGGACAAAAGGAACTAAAAGAAACTCTCGAAGCTTGTACCAATAAATGCGAAGCTAAAGATAAAAAAGGAGATTATCAACTCGCCTATGATGAAAGACAAATCTGTAAACTTCAATGTCTCTGCGGTGAACGAATTTCTCCACAACTTGATAAAGATGCAGACTTCCCTATCCTAGAAGAAAACGCACTCAAAATCAGATTTTGTACTATTCCTGCAAAAGCAATCCAAGTTGATACCAATGCAAAAAAGATTTATAGTATTGCAGAAATTATTCATGAAATTCTAACTCCTATTTCAGAGCTCAATCACTGAGGAAGACTCAGTACAAGGCAAAAGAGAGAAGAATTTCTTGACAGTGAATTTTCACCTAAAGATATCAGCAAAAATGCAGCAATCATCGTCAGTACTACTACAAAAAACGATCCTCCCATCACCTCAGAAAAAGATAAAAAAGTAGAAAATCAAGAAATTCTCAATGCACTTATCCTCCCAGCCAATAAAAATAGTTACTTAACACTCAATACTCCTCTTTCTAATATAAAAAAATCAGTAAAAGGGGAAGCACAAAAGGCTAATAACACCGTTCGTCAAATCAACGATCCAGATAGTATATTGGCAAGGAATAATCAAGCAGATCTCCAAATTCAGCTCTCAGAACTTCTCTCCATTCAACAAAAATTCCTTTCTTCTTTTCAACAATCACTCAATAATATCAATACAACCCTCACCGCACTTGAAAATAAGAAAAAATAATCACTTAAAACAATTTAAGAAAAAACTAAGGGAACTTCCTTAGTTTTTCGTATAAGGTATTTTTATTCAGATTTCTCTTGTGTAGCTTTTACTGGAGCAGTAAGCTTTCCATCTTTAAAATAGGCTTCAACCAATCTTGGATTAAGTTTTTTCAAATACCCAATCGGATCAAGCAAGAATGCATTAATTATATCTCTAGATTTCTCATCTAAATCAAATGTCAATCTCTGCACTATCACAGGCCTCCTTATTTCACCAAAATCCAAAGAAATCTGACTCAAACGATTGGTTGCGAGATCATACTGACCTATAAAATCAATATCCTTAACTCTAAAATAGATCCTGATACTACTTCATACTACATCAACTTTTTTTGGCTTTTGTTTGAAATATTTTACAAAGGCATCATTAACCAAAATTTGCTCTTTCGCTCCAAATCCTGAATCTTGACGCTTTAGCTGATAATTCCATATTCTTTGAATCAAACCAAAAGTTGTATCACGATTTGCACTTTTGAGATCAAGTTCAGACAAAACTTGCTCTTGTAAACTCTGATCTGAGATTTTCAATGCGATTAACACACTATCTTTCAAGTCAAAACGATACTCTACTCCTGAATTCACACCTGCATTTTTTATCATCAAAAGTTCTGATGAGGCACACTTCTTCACAGCATCTCCAAAATCCTTTTGAAGACTTGCACACAAATTAAATTCAAAATTCTGACTTCATTTTGCGATTTCCTGATTATCCTTAATCAAAGTAAGCATCTTAAGGAAAGAGTATTTATCCGTACTCAAAAAGGTATTTACATAATCAGTCAGATTTTTATTTTTTTCTATAGCAATTTTAGTGACATAAAGATTTGCTCCATCAAAATTGAGATTAGCTTGAAGTTTAAGGTTAGTAAGTTGATCTTCACCTTTCACAACAAGGACTTCCCCACTCATCGCAGAAGAAGACAAAATAAATTGTACTGGCAAATTTGCTCTAAAAAGCTGCTCAATATCAACTTGTTGTAGAAATTGCTCTTGAGACTTATCAGCAATAATATTTTCACTTTTCCCAATCCCCTTAAATAATCCATTTTTATCTCCATTCTCAATTTGCAAAAGCTTAGTTAATAATTGATTTTTTTGTTCATTAGAAACTTTCGCATTTTCATCTCTCAAATAGGGCAACAATAAATTCTGATGATACCAATGAGAAAATTGCTTAGAAAAAGAATCCAAAAGCTGAGTTCCTCTCTCATTCTCCTTAGACAAAAGATTCACCCAAAAATCAAGATAAGAACTTAAGAGACTTTCAATTTGAGCTGAAGACTTGATTTGTTTATACAAGAGTTGCTGTAAAGAAAAAAGCTTATATTGATTGAGTCTAGTATCGTTAAAAATTTTTCCATCTGACACTCCTCACAAAAAACCATTTTTAATCTCATTAAAATCCTTAGCAAAAGTATAGGCTCTAAATACCTCTCCATCACAAGATCCCATCATATCAGTTAAAGAACTATTCATCATTCCCCCATAATTCAAATATTGTATTATCCCCTGACAAAAAAGTTTCTTTTTTTCATGAGAATATCTAATTTTTGGATATATCTGTATAAGTGTAGATAGTAAAGTATTTTCTCATACTTCTTCCGTTGGATTTTGGATATAATACGGATCAGAAGGAGTCAGTCCATAGGAAGACTCTACAACAAAGAAATTCTCCAAAAATTTTTTTACAGCCGACTGACAGACAAAACTACTCTCACTTCTAGTATTCAAACATCCCAAACCAAAATAAGTCGCAATATCCTGTGTCAAAGGATATCTCTTAAAATCCATTGTTCTAGGACTTAAAAAAGATAAAGGCTTTACCAAAATTTCTTGAAAAAAATTTGAAAAATCTGAATTCTGATAACTTTCACCTGATAAATTTTGAATAAAATTCGTGATCTTTTTTGTCTCTCCTCCAGCAATTCTCGGTAAAACAAACTTTCCATCTACTGACAAAAGATTATCCTGACTAACAAATCAAGAATTCTCAGTCTTTACCATCCCTCATAAAGAAATAAGATCAATTCAAGTTTGTTGTGCCATATTTAACTCATAATCCTTTTTAGTTTCAATATTTTGTTCTTTTATCCTGACAATATCATCAAAATTAGATTCTTTTACAACAGAAAACGCAGATACGGAAAAAGTAAGCATCAAAATCAGCAAAGAAACTATTCCTCAAAAAACATAAATTCCATACTCAAACAAAGTATAATAAATCATCAAATACCAACGAATAATTCAGAGCTGCTTTCTATTAAGAAAAATTGATTCTTTCATAGTCCATCACCAAAATATAAATCTCTCTAAGTATACTCACAATCTTAGAAAAAACAAAAAAAATCTGACTTTTATATCAGATTCTT
>CAUQDZ010000019.1:0-18189 GCA_963517005.1 uncultured bacterium | reverse complement strand
CAATCTTTATCATATCAATCTCTATCATATCCAGCTCTATTATATCACTCTTTATTATATCAATCTCTATTATATCATGATTTATCTCGAAGAGTTTGTGTTATGTTATGAACTCACTTTCTATTATATCAATTTCTATCATATCAAACTCTATTATATCATTCTCTATCATATCTCTCTTTATCATATCATTTTCTATCATATCCAGCTCTATCATATCCAGCTCTATCATATCAATCTCTATCATATCAATCTCTATTATATCACTCTTTATCATATCCGACTCTATCATATCAATCTCTATCATATCCGGCTCTATTATATCAATCTCTATTATATCAATCTCTATTATATCATAATCGATTATATCATGCCATTTTCTCCTCCTGTTGTATACCAAATAAAAATCTAAAATCACAGAAAAGAGCTCCAGTCAAAGAGCCCTATACATAATAGCTAAAGACTAGACAAGTACTCATCCTTCATAGAAAAAAAATCCTTTGGACAAAATGGAACAAGATCCTCCATCAACGAGATAAGCTCTATTCTTTTCTCAAGATTTTTACCTCTGAGTTCAGCTTTGATGAGCTTACTCTCTCTATCAAGAGTTATCACTCTCAAAATATCCTTTATGGCATACCCCCTTAATTGCTCCTCTAGCTGATCGATAGTCTCATTTGTCAGTCACAGAGCTCAATGACACACATCTATCTTAGATTGAATCTGCTGCAGCATCAAAAAATAATCCAATTCTCACAATTGATCACTATCGCTCTGAAGCATCAGCATTTCATCCTCTTTTTCTTTGATCAATCATTCAATCATATTCAAATTAGATTCAAAATCTTCCAACTTTGATCTAAACTGATCTTGATCATAGCGATAAGATAGGATATCCTGCTCAATATCCGAGAGCTCAGATGCTAAAATTTTTGAATCATCTTGATTAGCATGACCCCACTGATCCAAAAGACTCGCTCTTTTAGCTTCCAATTGGTCTATCTTGAGATCGATAGTTTGGATAATCTTGTGGATTTTACGATATTGCTGAGAAAAGTTTACACAAGAGTTCATATAATCTTCCTCCAACTTAAGTCTTGATTTATCAATCTTTCCTATCTCTTGTTGTAAATATTTTTGAAGATTACTTTTTCTTCAGTGTTCTTCTTCTCGTTGTTTTTCATTTTTTTCTTTTAACTCCTGCAAGGCGAAAAGCCTCTCTTGATAGCGATCCCTTTTATCCTCTTCTCTTGTCAATGCCACTAATATTTTTCAAATCTCCTCATATTGTCCTTTTTCCTTTGCCAGACTAGACAAATAATCTTGAAAAATCCCATCGGTCATTTCCAACAAAGTTTTTTTGATACCTTCATTTGATCAAAGAGATTGAACAGTTTTGTTCTCGTTTTGTGCCATAGTATTGAGGGTAAAAAATAAATACCCTCGCAGTATATATATATATATCAAAAGTCAAGCGGTTTTTCAGCGATTTTTCTCCCAAAATCCGCATAAACCACCTCTTTTTTATCAAAAAAAACAAAAAATCTGACTCCAGATTTCTTTCATCCTCCAGATCCAGATTTTATCTTATATTTCCATTATTTATCATAGATATTTTTGATTAGATTATCTCCCATCCATATACTCATCGGAAACAAAGCTTCAGTAGCTCCTTGCACAAGCACTTTCCTTTCTCCATTCAGATCACTGATACTTTCTGGGAAAAATCTTGCTCCAGTAGCTGAAAATTTGATTGGAACTCTAGTCCATCATGGAACTTTACTCTTGATACTCAAAATCACAACCTCTCCCCTCCTCTCAATTCTGACTTCCATATTCTTTTTTACTTCTTCATCTGTCATAATTTTCATCTCAGAGGCAAAATCTCCTTGCTCTTGAACAGCTTCAAATACTGCTCCATCACTCTCCAAAAAAACGATCGGATCTAGGGTATGTTCCTTGACCAGATTCCAGCACCTTGCTTCATTGACATTTTGATTGAGCGTTACCCCTCAGCAGTTTCCAGGATGATAAGGATGCTTTCCTTCCGCTTTATCAATCTGAAAATGCAAGTGAGGACCGGTACTATTTCCTGTGGATCCCATTTTGGCTATAAGAGTTGAAGTCTGAACTTTATCTCAAACTTTCACCAAGATTTCACTTAAATGAGCATAGTTGGAATAGATCTTCTTACCTGCGAAATCATGAGCTATCGTCACCAAATTTCACCACTCTCCCTTTTTCCCAGCAAAGATAACCTCACCCGTTCCTATCGCATAAATATCAGTTCCAATCTGAGATGTAATATCTACTCCTTTGTGAGCTCCTCGTCAAAAATCTCGACCACCAAAATAGGTTCCGCCTCGCAATACCGAATACACTCTACGGATCAGAGGATTTCTTACATAATCTAAGTATCTCGCTTTCTCGATTCTAGGCAATGGAATCGTGCACATCTGACTCGTTCCACAGAATTTCCCAGTCACTTCTTTGATCGGATACTCTCGTGCCAAACTCATATTCCCTAGTGCAAAAAGAAAAACAAACAAAAAAGTCAGAATTTGAATTTTGGGAAAAACTCACAACCGCTTTACAGACATTACAACCTTGTTTTTCCCTCAGATTTCTGTCAAAATTTTTGCCTCAGCCATCAGTATATATCAAAATAAATTTTGTTCCTATACTATCCATTTTGACTACAAAAACAAGCCCAAAAATTTGCAAAAAAACGATTTTCAGCTATAATAAGGGTAATTTAGCATATGAGACACAAAGATGACTCCAAACGAACAATTTTTCTCTGAAAAGCCAGTAAACACCAATGCAAACTATCTCAACGATGAACAAAAGATTCAGGAGATTTTGCAGGAACAGCAAAAATTGCAGCAACTCTACAATCAGCTTGTGACCTATATCCAAGAGCATCAAAATATGCCTTCTGATGAGATGTTTAAGTATCATGCTCAACTCAAGCAACTCTCCGAGTACTATCAAGCCAATCAAGAAAAGCTCAAGCTTCTAGGCTACTCAAACATCCAAGTCAACAAAAATGTTCAAATCAAAAGAGGTGCTGCTTCCTCACTTTCTGTAAAAAGTATTTTCATAGGATGTGGAGTACTTTTTTTCCTGATTATCATAGGACTTATAGCACTCTTTTATACCGTACTACAAAATCCAACAGGCTGAGGAGGACTTACTTCGCTAGGAATCGCTCCAGCCGTAGTCAAAAATCTCCTTATGGGACTTACAGGAATCGCTATGCTCATCGTATTTTTGGTAGGGATTGTGATCTTATTGATGAATGTTTACAGAGCCTTTACCGTAAAAGATAGACCAAAAACCTGGTATATTTGAGGGGGAATCCTCGGATTTCTGATCTTATGAATCGGAATCGGTGCAGGAACTAGCGTTATGTCTCAAGTCAGCAAAATCGAAGTAGAAAGTCTAGCAAATCCTGACCAAACCGTCCTCGCCTATGTCAAAACTCCAACACAAGACAATCCAGAAGCAATGACACAGATTAGCAATTCGAGCATTCTGATCGCGCCAGTCAATATTCCTTTCAAACTCCTTACCTCCAATTATCAAAAATATGCACAAATTGAACTAGGAAATCAGCTTGTAACCAATCTTCAACTAGACTGTGGAAATAAACAAATTCTGACGTACAATCAACAGTCAAGCTTATTCAACGGTGCTTGCTTTTATAGTAAAAAAGGAAGCTATGATGTCAGTCTCATCATCTCCTACCAAGACAATGCTACCAAACAAGCCCTCAACAAATCCTTTCTCATCAAACAGATAAATATTGCCTCAGAGCTTACCTTTACCACTACTGCTGACAAAAAGCTTGATCTTGGAGAAAATGAATATATCGTAGGACCTCTACCATCAGAGATTACCTTCAATGCAGATCAGATTTTTAGAGATTTGAAATTGAGAAACTACCGTATCAATTGGGATGCACAAGGAGACTGAACCAATGAAAAATCAGATGAGACCTCATTTAGTTACAAATATGAGAAAGCTGAAGTCTACTATCCAAGTTTTTCTCTTCCTGATTACAATCCAAATATCATCTTTTCATTTCCACTCAGGGTTGAGAAATCACTCTTGCCTGTTTGTAAGATCGATTTTACCAAACAAAAGGTCAATACCTATCGTATCCAAGCTTCATTTCTTGATGGAGGAGAGAAATATATCCAAGATTATGCTTATATCATTTCAGATGCTTCGATTCAAAAAGCACTCGCTGACAGACAAGGAAATGAAGTAGGAATGGATTTCCTTCATACCTTTGATGGACAAGGTTTTTATCAAGTGCAGATGAATTTTATCACTACCGAGTGAAAAAAATGATCATGTATCGGAGAACTGAGAATCAATGACAAATCTACTTTTAATGTGGATTATGATGTATTCTTGCAATCTCCAAGACAACCTCAATTTACCAAAGTAGACAAAAAGCAGATTTCTGATTCCAAAACCATCAAGCTCTCTGAGATCCCAAGCAAACTCAAATTCAAAATCAATTCAATCCAGCCTTCTACCTACAATATGAACACACAAGTCAGTCTTGATGATAGAGCTATCGTAGAAACCCTCGCTGGTGAATACCTCTTGGATATCAGAGATACCAAAGCACATACCCTCAAAATCCTCGTACAAGATACCGTCCGTGGTCTTAGCTATGAAGAATCACTCAATATCACAATTGGACTCGATGATGTACTCTGAGATCTCAAAGTCGTAGGAGAAAAAAGCTGATTTTCTCCTCTGGTAGTAACACTTGATGCTTCTGCCACAAAACTCAACGATCCTAAAGATTCTATTGCTTATTTTACCTGGGATTTTGACGATGGAGAGGTACAAAATAATCTCTCAACCTCTGTCATAAAGCATACCTACCTCTACAACAATCAAAAAAACACTGGAATATTTACACCAAAAGTTACCATCACTACCAAAAAAGGACGTAGCGTAACTATTCCTCTCAGTGAAAACATCATCGTCAATAAACCACTCATCAAGCTTAGCATTGCCTCACCTTCGCACCCTACACAAGAAGCAAAAATCGGGGATCAAGTCAAATTTGCTCTGGATTTCAATGGATTACCAAAAAAGATTTTTCGATCCTTTGATGATGGTAATGAGGAACTCTCTTGTGATGGTAGAGAATGTATTGAAATGACCAAAGTCTTTGAAAAAGCAGGTAGCTACAATATCAAAGTCAGAATGGAATTTGACGATCAACAACAGGTAGAACAAAGCTATCTTTTCAAAGTGAGAAACTAAAAACATCCAAAAAAAGAAAAATCTGACTCCTGAGGTCATTCCTCATCCAAAGTCAGATTTCTTTTTTTATAATTAATAAGTATTTTTATCCACAACTCAATCAATCAATTGAGCTTTTACAATCCATCTTCCCTTTACTCATCCAATAGGAGTACAAGTAAATAGAGAGATCTCAGACTTATAACTATCACTAAGGACTTTGGAAACTTCCGTTGGTTTTCCATCATAAGATTCTGTTACACGATATTTGAAAAGCTTGATTCATGATGTTGTTTTTCTAAAGATTCGCACTTGTTCACCAGCATTAAGTTCAATAATCTTTTGAAAATGAGTCTTATACCTTCCATGATCATGTGCAAAGTAAGAACTATGCCCAAATATTACCTTATTCCCTATCTGTCCATAATCATTAGTACTTGTCCCAGGATATTCCAATGCACCATTTCTCAAATATTTATTAAAGTCAATATTTTCTCAGTTTAAGAGAGCATTTTCATCTTTAGAACCAGAAAGTACAGTATTGATCGGCATTACCAAACCATTACTTGGCAATACAAGATAAGTATCTGCATATCTATCTTGTTCTGGCAAGACTTCAAGCCAAGTTTTTAGCTCTTCACTCGTATTTCCTGCAAGTCTAAATACCTCAGGATTTGGTAGACTAGTCTCTATGTTTTTTACATTTCTTGTTCAAACTCTTTTGAATATAGGAGTTCCTGACTGAGGAAGTTTTTTAGGAAGCTTTCTAAGTTTTCTAACTCTTCCACGATAAGAACTTGCAACTTGTTCATCGATCTTTTTTTGATCCTCTGGAGTACGATAAGAGATCGGATCCGCAGGCTCTACAGGCTGTGTCGGAGGAGTTGGTGGTACAGGAGTTGGATCCTGAGGCTTATTCTCAATAGGTTTATCCTCTGGAGTCTTTGGAGGGATAGGGTGAGCTGGTTTTTCATTCTTAGACGGAATCTTATTGGATTCTGGTGTTACTGGTGGAGTCTCTGGTGTTACTGGTGGAATTGGATCATGAGGGTGGCTCGGTTTATTCGCTACATTAATATTCGCAGTACAAGCTGGAACAACAGATTTTTCAGTTTTGAGCTGACAGGTTGCTGTATATTTTCCTGCTTGAGTTCTATCGAAACGATATTCCAAAGGAGCATTTTCTGACTGTTGGATCAGTTTTCCTTCTTCATCTTTAAGTTCTACCTTGTAAGCAAGATTACCATTGTTTGTTATATTATTAAAAGTACAACTAAACGTTACTGTCTCGGTTTCCTTTAATTCTGTTTTACTTGGAACGATATTTGCACAACTTGGGTTTGCTACAATAATTTCTCTCTCAAGCGTATTATCAGCCCATACAATACCGTGGAGTCCATCATGTCATGCAGCATATTCTTTACTAACTCTTGAATTTCTTCCTTGAGTAATTTCATCAGATGTTTTTGTCACACTATCTGGTGCTGAGTAATAATAAATCACTTTATATCTCTCTCCATCCTTGAGAGCATTCTCTGACAAATAAGTTTTAAGTTTATCCAAAGTAGTCAAAGTAGTAACAGGAGAAGTTTCATCAATCACAAGAGGTCCTTTCCAGTTTTCTCCTTCTTTTTTCAAAAGAGATACTCTAATTCTCGTTGGATCAATCTTTGCTAGTGTTCTATCTGCTAGGAAGTTAGCATCCTTTATACCGATAGTCAAAGGATCTGTATCTTTATCTCCTTTGAGTTTCTCTTCTCTATCAAGATGAGAGTATGTCTTGTCTGCAACGGAATAGAGATATGCGGTAGCATGTTGATCATCTCAGTTCTGATTCTTATCAAAGTACAAATGAGGCTGAGAAATCTTTAGTTTAAGATACGAATTAGTACCAGTGTCTTTATTTATAATATCATCACGAGTAGGACTCAACTTTGAAATACTTCCTGTCACATCATCATTATAACTCGCACCTGGTGTGAAATTATAGCTTGGGAAATTAGTAGAAGCAGTCGCATTTTTCATAGGAGTGATGGGGAGTTCTTTCTGTGCATCATATATATCCATAGCGATAGTATATTCTCCGGTCTGAGTGAAATTGAGCACCATAGGGATACGACCTGAAGTTCCACCAGGGACATATTGATTTACCTTTTGATTTCTTGCCATACCTTGCATAAAAGGATTAGCACTACTCAAAAGACTAATAGCCATATTTGCAAGATATCCTCTTACTCCCATCTTTTGTATGAGAACTGTCATAGCTTCTTTCATTTGAGCGGACAAATCAGCCAAAGACTTACTAAGCCAATCGTTTTTCATAAAATAATTAAAATCGTTTTGAAAATCTCCTACATTATTATCCACAGGACGATGTGGGAGATATACTGGATTGTTAATCATACTTTCCATATAATCTTTTTGTTCCAATTTAGCAAGAATCGTTGCTTTTCTTTTTTCAAGTTCTCCAGCTGCAATACCTCCTAAAAATGTTTTTTTCATATTTTCGATTGTCTTATTCAAACGGAACACTGACAACATTCCCCATGCTGGATTGTAGAATCTCACTGAATATCTCAGATCATTTCCCGTATAACCCAAGACTTTATTGGTATCATATTTATCCGTTGCTGTATAAGAACCATAATGCTGATTGTACTGTCCAGTCAATACTGATCCATCTTTAGTTGTGTATGAGACACGATCCTTTGATCCTGCAAAAGCTCCATTTTGATCTGAGATTGCAAACTTTGCAAGTGGATAATATGTAGATCCTCGTCTAAAAACTACATCATCATCTACATTAGGATCATCTTGGAAACTGTGATTATTGAGCTTGATATTTACAAGAGTATCGTTTCTTTGCTGATTTACTCTACCATAGAGTATGGTTGCACGGTCAGCACTTCTTTCTATATCACGACGAGTTCCACTGATATAAGGAGCTTCACTATCTTGATACCAATTTGCAAGGAATTCCTGATCTTTTGCTCTTTCCTCTTGCTTTGTCTCATCTACATCTAAATAGCGATAATGTCACTTGGTATCAATCCCTAAAAACCCTTTACCAATGTTATTAGAGTCAAAACTTGGATTTTCATATACTTCAAATTTAGAAATATAGAGGTGAGCATTATTACTCTTTGGTAAAGTCATTCTTCCTGGATCAATAAGCGTCAAATCATTTGGATTCACATCTTTTAATTCCCCAGCAAAAACACTGAGTCAGGGACTTGCAATCATCACCCCCATCAACATTAGGGAGATCACTTGCTTCAATCAGATTTTTTTCATCTGTTATGATTTTTTTTGAAAATAAAAAAGATCTAAAATCTGAACGAGATAATACAGATCCCCCCCCCATTGTCAAGTCATTTTTTACCAGTTCATAACTAGCATCTCTCACACAAAAAAACACCTCAAGCCCAAAGCTTAAAGTGTCTCTCTTTATTTTACGACAAGATCTCCCTTTTCCCTTGTTCGTCCACTCACCTGCTCGATAAAGATGATGATTTTTTCCTCATTCAGAGGATCAACTACCAAAGAAATCAGTTTTTTTTCTTTTTTTACCAGCTTTTTTTCTTGTAATGAATAGACCTTCGCATAGTTGACAACTACGATCTCCTCACACAACCCTTTCTTTAATACGGCCATAATAAGATTTTTGAGCTTTCTTCACTCATTTGGCACAAGAATCTCAAGTTTTTGCATCAGATCTCTATAATTAAACAATAAATTGAGCTATTTTATACGTCTTTTTCCCTTTTCTGATCAAAAGCACTCCATTTCTCGCATCTTGAGCTGTAAATTCAGCAGAAATATCACTCACCTTCTCTTCATTTACATAAATCGCCCCCTGAGAAATAAGTTTTTTAGCTTCACCATTGGATTCTGAGATACCACATTTTACCAAAAGCTCCAAAATTCTGATTTCTTTTTCGTTGATTTCACAAGATCAAGTTTCTCTAGCTAGAGCATTGATTTCCTCTCTAGAAAAAGTAGTGATCATCTGCATCTTGTCTTCATTACCAAAAAGGAAATCAGTGATCTTTTCTGCCTGCTCTGCCGCTTGTTTTCCAAAAAGAGTTTGAATAACATAATTAGCAAGTTGTCTTTGACCATATCTAGATTCAGGTTTTTCATGGTGTTTTGCCACAATTTCTTCAATTTCTGAGATCTCCAACAAAGTAAATGCTCTCAAAAACTTCTCCACATCAGCATCTGCACTATTGAGAAAATATTGATATACAAAATATGGACTATTCTTATTCTGATCTAGCCAAATTGCATTCCCTTCTGATTTACCAAATTTTTTTCCACTCGCATCCATCATCAAAGGAATCGTCATCACATAACTTTCAGCCTCACCTTCTGTTTTTTTACGGAGAATTTCTGTTCCTGTTACCATATTTCCCCATTGGTCTGAACCTCAAATCTGAAGCTTTACTCCTTCATTTTCATACAAATGCACAAAATCATTTCCCTGCAAGAGCATATAACTAAACTCTGTATAACTAATTCCAGACTCGGTATTTTCCAGTCTCTTTTTTACTGATTCTTTGCTAAGCATGGTATTGAGCGTAATGTACTTACCAACTGTCCTATACCACTCAAAAACCGACAAATCCTTATAAAAGTCATAATTATTAACAACCTTAAATTGAAAATCTCTTCCTGTGAGTTGTTTCAAATTTTCCAAAATCTGACCTACTTGGAGGGTAATCGCCTCTTGATTGTGTCTAAGCTGATCTAGACCAAGGAAAGCTCTCGCCTCAGATTTTCCTGTCGGATCACCGATCATCCCTGTCGCTCCTCCGATCAACATCACAAAAGTATTTCCCCTTTTCATAAAATTTACCGCTGCCATAAAGGTCAAAAAATGCCCAAGATGAAGCGAATCTGCCGTAGGATCATATCCACAATAAAACTTTTCTCCTCCCTGATCATATAAATCAAAAAATGCTTCATTTGTAGCTTGATAGATCAACCCACGAGCCTCAAGTTCTTCTCTCAAATGCATCTTATTTTTCGACAAAAAATAAAATAAGTCTGATTTACTATATCGTTTTTCCTCTCAATTGCAAAGAAAAAACCTCCCATTCTCACTCCTCCAAATTTGACAAAAATCCAAAAATCACTAAAATTAGCAACGAAACTTTTATATCCTCTTGTATCGTGAAAATGAGCCTAGAATCCTCCTACGACACCACCGATCCCCAAATCACCACGCCACAAGGGACAAAGAACTTGGATACAACAGTGGATTCTACGATATCCACTGCAGATACCGAAAAATTTGAAAAAACACAAACCGAAGCAGAAGCAGAAAAAGCAAGAGCAAGGGCTGAAGCAGAAAAACAAAAAAAGTTTGATGAGCTAAAAACAATTTTCCCTGCCTTAACAAATACTCCAAACCTCAAAAATAATGAATCAATAATTACTACACTAAAACAGTTCAGTGATAGTTTTATCACAAAAGACTCAAAAAGTTGAAAACTTCTTATGAAAGATAAAGATCTTTTCGATATCCGAAAACTAAAAAAGGACCCAAATGCCATCTATGATAATGAAAAAAAAGATCCCAATTTCGAAGCACGAAAACATAATATTCAAATCCTATTGAGCAAACAAAAATCTCCAAACCAGATTCAACTAGCAATCAAAAATATTCAAAACTTTATGAGAAATTCTCATTATGAACATCTAAGAGCCAGTCTCAACGAACAAAGAATAGCTCCCAAAATGGAAAGATTAAAAAATTTGATCGGAGCTGACCAAATGAAAACTGCACGAAAAATCTCAGATCAATATGGAAATCTAACTTTTGAGGTCTTTCTTGATGATTATCTTTCTAAAAATTTTACACTTCCTTGAACCAAAGACATTAGACAGATCTACTCGACCTGGGAATTTTATTATATTACCAAACTCTCCAACAGAACTCCAGAACGATATAAATATGCCTTGCAAACGACAACAGAAAACAATCAAAGATTCAAAAATGAAGCACTCAGTCAAACAAGGAATCCAAACAACACAAATGAAGTAAAAAGTAAAAACGAAATATCAATCAGAAAGGCAAAAGAAGCTAACGGACTTCTCAATCGTCAAGAGCTGATTATTTCTGCACTAAAAACCACAAAAGACAATAAAGATTTGATCAAAAAAATACAAGTCATCGGACAGGTATATTATAATAATAACCAAATCTCAATAGATGGAGTGCGATGAGTCCAAACTCAAGCCATTGCAGAAAAACTCGTAAATGAATTCAAAAATAATGAAAAATTCAATGCTCATTGAATTATCAAGAATCTTGAAGGACTAATAAAAAGACAAAAAAAATATAATACAAAAGCTTTCAAGGAAGGACTCTCAAGAAATCAAAAATATACTGCATTTGACACCTCAACAACAGATGCATCTCGCAAATTCAATCCTGAAAACAATATCCTCCTCGAAGGACAACGCAAAACCGAAGAACTAACTAAAGATGAAAAAGATAATACTCAAGCACTTACACAACGCTCCTTTGAAAACCTAGACAATGCAACGATATCCAATATGATTCCAAAGGAAGAAGAGGAAAAAGCAGCCGGAGCATTTATTGACAGACTCATCAAAGAAGGTCTCATTTCTATCAAAGATCAAAAAGATCAAAATTCTAACTCAGACACCGATTCTAAAGAAGAAAGTCAGACTTCTTTATCTTTTTCTAGCAAAAGAGAAGCAATAAAAGTAGTTCTCAGCTGAGAAATCTCAACTGAAAAACTTAAAGATCTCAATCAAGCACGAGAAAGTTCTCCGGAAAAAACAGAACTCTTCAACAAACAAAAAGAACAACTCATCGAGGCTCTCAAATTTTCTGCATCTCAAACCGTTATCGATGCAGGCGCAAATTTTCTGAGAAATATGGGAGTTCAACTAGAATGAACACAAAAGCTTATCACTGTCAGTGAAGACATACATTACTACGAATTTACTTCTACTGATGGCATCAAATATTACTATAGACCAGATACTTGAAACATCTCCACCCCAAACCTCTCAACCATCGACCATAAACAAAAAAGCCTAAAAATATGACTTCAAGAGAATTATACAATCCTCCACCATATTCCTACCTATGCACAGCTCACAGATCAGGCTCAAAATCTATCCTTTCTCAATACTCAAAAACCAAAATCCTCAGCAGATCTTGCAAAAATCATCAAAAAAGGAATGGATCAAAATATCTCGCTCTCTGTCTGAGACCTTGAAACCATCGCAGTAAAGGAAGTCATTCAAAAAGAAACCGCAAAAACTCACATTGCCGAAGATCTTCAATCAATCTTTGGAAATCAATATTTGAACAATGTCACAGAAACACTAAACCCTGAACTTTACAAAACACTCCAACCTCTCCTCAATACCCTTTCCAATCCAAACCTTACCAGTAAAGAACTCTCAACTCTCCACAAGCTCACAAATACCCTCAGTCAACGAGCAAAAACTCCTCCTCCCCAAAGCCCCAATGTTAAATTTCAAGAATTTACACACATGAATCAGCTTGCCTTAGATACTCCGCAAAATCTCCTTGTTCTCCTGAGCAATCAAGACGAGCTCAATAAACTTGCTGATCCAAACCTCAGAAAAAACACCAATCAAAATCCAGAAATAGCACAACAAAAAACAGAATTCTGACTTTCAATCTTGTTCAAATTTTTAGAAAAACCTATCGAATGAAAATGAGCAGAATTTAATATCCTTGACTTACAAAAACTCGATCCCCTTATCAATAACTTATCAGATCCCAATCTCCTCAAAAATGGATACAAAAACCTAATTGAAAATATAAAAAACACCTATCGTCCAAAAATAGAAGCAAAAGTGAGATTTAATGACCTCAATGCTGCAAAACAAGCACTTGATCAAGCAACACAAATATAGAACTTTTATCATCATAAAATCTAACTCACATTATGGAAATATTCAGCTGAAAAATTAAAGTACTTCCCCTATCTCACGGAGAAGGCATTATCGCAATCCTCAATACCCAAGAAGCTGCAGCCTACGGTATCTCTGCCACCGATAAAATCTCCCTCGTCCGCAATAAACAAGAATACGTTGTAGATGTCTCTCTTTCAGATGAGATCAAACCAGGAACTATCGGGGCCTCACAAGAACTCATCTCTGAATATCCTATCATGGAAGGAGATAATGTGCTAGTCTCTTTTGTGAGAAATAATCCCCTCTCTCTCCAAGCAATTAGAAAAAAACTCCTCTGAGGAAAACTCTCCAGAGAAGAAATCAATGCTATCATCGAAGATATGCAAAACAATAAACTCTCAGATCTGCTTTTGGCCTACTATACAGCAACAAGTTTTTTCTATAGTTCAGATCCTGAGGAACTTGCCTACACTACCAAGGCAACTGCATATACCTGAGATATGTACCGCTTTCCAGGTATTGTAGCGAGCAAATACAGTATCGGTGGAGTTTCCTGAAATGAAACCACAATGATCATCGTTCCTCTCTTGGCATCACTCGGCATTACCATTCCAAAAACTTTTTCAAAATCCATCACTTCCCCTGCCGCAACTGGAGAATGCGTAGAAGTCCTTATGAAATCAGAACTTACAAAACAAGAAATCATAAAACTAATTGATCAGAACGGTTGCTGTCTTGCTCGAAATGGGAACCTCAACCTCGCACCAGCCAATGACAGAATCATCAAAGTATCTGCTCCTTTGGGAATGGAACCTTATGCGAGAATGATCTCCTCCATTATGGCAAAAAACTACGCCATGGGAATCAATCACTGTCTCATTGATATTCCAGTATGACCAACAGCAAAAGTTACCAATCAAACAGATGCCGAAAGGATAGCCCAACACTTCAAAAATATCGGAGAATATCTCGATATTAAAACCGAGGTCATTCTTACAAAAGCGGAACAACCTATCGGAAACGGAATCGGTGCTGTTTTACAAGTGAGAGAAGTACTTAGAGTCTTGCAGCAACATCCTACTCGCCCTCTCGACCTTCAAGAGAAAGCACTGGAACTCGCAGCACGCCTTGTTGTGCTTTGTGGCCTTTCTGAAAATTATGACCAAGCACTAGAAAAAGTCAGATTTCAGCTAACTTCTGGTGCTGCTCGAACAAAAATGCAAGAACTCATCACTGCACAAGAATGAAAAAATCCAACAATCTGATCTGAAAACCTCGATCTTGCTCCCAATACTCTAGAAATCACTGCGAAATCATCAGGAACGATTACTAGTATTGATATGAAGTATCTCAATAGCATTGCTAGAACGCTCGGTGCACCATGAGATTTATCTGCCGGAATATATCTCCACAAAAAGCTTCATGCTTCAGTTAATAAGTGAGATGTCCTTTATACGCTCTATGCTCAATCTGCCAATAAACTTGCTCTTGCACAAGAGCTTTTGACTCAAAAAGACTTTATCACTATCGAATAAAACAATCCTCCCTATGATATAAAAAAATAAAAAAAATCTGACGAGCTTTTCCGTTCGTCTTTTTTTTCGTTGATTTTCTAGTTCAAATCACTACACTCAAAATCAGATTTTGAATACTAATAATTCTCAATCATATCGCAAAATTTTTTATCTTTTTCTTTGTTCCCTAATGGCAGAACTCCGCCCAAGCTGATTTCCTGAATATAGCCCTGCTCAGCAGCTCATTTTCGATCAAATAACTCAGATTATCACTCGCAATTATCAACAATTTGGATATACTCATATTCACACTCCAGCCGTAGAAAAAAACACTACTCTCCTCGCAAAAAACGGAGAAGAAACCTGAAAACAAATCTTTGGACTCTACGGTATGAGCCAATGAGCATCTGACCTTAAAGATTACGGTTTACACTTTGATTTGACCGTGCCATTTGCAAGATATACGCTCGATCGAGAGCACGTATTAACCTTCCCATTCAAAAGATATCAGATCCAACCTGTTTGGAGGGGAGAAAGAGCTCAAAAAGGAAGATTTAGAGAGTTTTTTCAATGCGATATCGATGTTATTTGGAAGGGTGAAAAGGACTACCTCTACTATGATGCGGAAATCATTGCCACACTAGGCCAGACGCTAACCAACATTATCCAGTCCACAAACCTAAACGACAATATAACCTTCCACATCAACAATAAAAAAATCGTAAAATCTTTCCTCGCAGAAATTAGTGAGAATCCAGAGCAAGCTCAAGCTATTTCAAACCTTATTGATAAATTTGATAAAATCGGAGCTGAGAAGTTTGAAGCATCTTTGACTGAAGATCTTAATATTTCAGGAGAAACCAAAGACAAAATTCTGACTTTTATCTCTTTTTGTACTCCAAACCTCGAAAAACTAAACGAACTTAAAAAACTTAGTTCTGATGAAACTTTCCAACAAGGGATTAACGAACTTGAAACTGTACTTTCTCTCCTTGAGCAAATGAAATCAGCGCTCAATCTTTCATTCAACACAACTATTGACATGAAGATTATCAGAGGATTAGACTACTACACAGGAACTATTTTTGAAGCTACCTTTGATCAAATGCCATCACTTGGATCCATCTGCGGAGGATGAAGATATGCAAATCTCACCTGATATATCGACGCTAAAAGACAAGATTACTGCGGAGTATGAGGAAGTATCGGGATCAGTAGAATTCTCAGTAGAATTTTTGATGAAACTGAATTAAAACAGCAAACTATTGCAGATTATCTAATCGTTAATTTTGAAAATAGTTTCCAAACCTGACTCTCTCTCATATCTCACCTCAAATCACAAGGGCATACCTTCGAATACTACCCTCACCCTGATAAACTCGGAAAACAATTTGCTTATGCAGACAAAAAGGGAATCCCTTTTGTGATTATCTGCGGAGAAGGAGAAAAAGAGCAAGGAATCTATAAAATAAAAGATATGAAGACAGGAGAAGAAACAATACACAAGCTATAATTTTTTTACCTCTCTTATAATACATAATCAACATGACTGAAATCAAACCAGGACTCTATCAACACTACAAAGGGAAGCACTGTGAGGTAATCGGTGTAGCAAAGCACAGTGAAACAGGAGAAGAGCTCGTAATCTATAAAAACTGCGAAGAATCAAAAAGCTCTGGAGAAACAATACTTCGTGCAAGACCACTTGCTCTTTTCATTGAAACTATCGAAAAAGACGGCATTGAAATTCCCCGCTTTCGCCCAGTAGAATAATAATTGTTATAATTTTATCAAATCTTAAATTTATGGAAAATAGAATCTGAAAAGAGCTCCTATCTTTTAGAGACGAGGAAAATGCTCTTTTCGTAGCAAAGCTCATCCCAACGATCGATCCCAAAACCATTCTTGGAACAAAAATCCCCCTTTTGAGAAAACATGCAAAAGAGTGCTTCAAAAATAAAAATTATCAAGTCTTTCTTGATCAGACTCCTCACAGCTTTTTTGAAGAAAATCTCGTACACGGCTTTCTAATAGAATAAATCAATGATCTAGAAAAATCACTCGTTGAAACTGAGAAGTACCTTCCCCTAATTGACAACCGAGCTACTTGCGATAGTTTCCTTCCAAAAATCTTTAGCAAATATCCAGAAATTATCTATAAAAAAATTAAAGTCTGGACCAAATCTTCGCATACCTATACTGTTAGATTTGCAATCTGAATCTTGCTGAGCAATTTTCTCGATAAAGAATTTAATCCTGAAATGCTCAATCTCGTTGCATGAATACAAAGCTCAGAATACTATGTTCAAATGATGCAAGCACGATACTTTGCTACTGCACTTGCCAAACAACCTATTCCCACATTAAACCTCATCAAAAGTCAGACTTTAACTCCTTTTGTCCAAAACAAGACTATTCAAAAAGCCAGAGAAAGTCTTAAAATCCCTACTCAACTCAAAAGCGAGCTCCTAAACTACAAATTTTATCCTAGCAAATAGTTTCCAATGCCTACCTACCAAGACCGTATCGATCAAAATCTCCAAGATCAAAACTGCCCTTTCTGTTCTCCAAAAGCTGAGATCATCATTGACAAAAATGAGCATTTCCAAGTCCTTTTAGCTCGTGCTCCTTACACTCCTGATCATCTGCTGATCGTTCCAATCAGACACTTGATCTATATGCATGAATTATCTAGTGACGAACTTACCTCAGCAATGCTTCTCATCAATAAACGAATGGCTATCTTGCATCAAACCTATCCTGACATCAATCTTCTCCTCAGAGACGGTAAAGTCAACGGCAACATCTGAAAAAGCGTGGACCACCTACACTTTCACCTCATTCCATCCATCACCATCTGAGGACAAATTTCCAAGATGAGACATCGCTGCTACTTTTCCGATACTCAATACGCTAAACTTATCAAAGATTTCAGACACCAGTTCTTAAACAATGAAAAAGATAAAAAACCTGAAATCATTCACGATCACTCTTATTGAACAATTTCCTACTTGATCAATAAAGACTGAGTTGCTGAGTTCCTTCTCATTTATCAAAAAGAAGGATTCCGAGGATTCCCAAAAGGACATCTGGAAACAGGTGAAACTCCCGAGCAAGCAGCACTGAGGGAATTAAGAGAGGAAACTTGAATCACCGACTGCACTATCCTTAATGAATTCCCTCCGCTAACGATCTTTTACAAATTCTACGACCACCAGCATCATCTTATCCATAAATATGCTAGTTTCTACCTAACAACTCTCTGACCGGCGAGTAAATCTCAGCTTTCCATTGACAATTTTGAAGTCACTGAAGCTAGACGATGTACCTATGATCAGGCTCTTAAACTTCTCACGCATCAAAATTCAAAAGATATCCTCCAAACTACAGTTGAACTTCTCAATCTCTAAAAAAGCAAAAAATATCGCTTCACGTTGTTTACTTCGTAAAAATATCGCTTCACGTTGTTTAC
>CAUQDZ010000018.1:0-18536 GCA_963517005.1 uncultured bacterium | reverse complement strand
TCTCTGCGGTTTGCTTGGCTTGGTTTGCCGTATTCAATGCAGTTTGAGCCGTTTGTGCAACTCACTGAACGAAGCTTGAGTCAGCTTTTTTCTCTATTTTCGTGTTCTGGCTTTGTATCGCTTGATTAACTGCTGAGGAGCTAGCGTATCAGCTGAGGTCTACTTGAGGAGCAGGAGCATTAGAAGGTCAGCTTTTTTTTACTGCACTTGCAAGATTCGCAAGGGTTTTATCCAAGATATTTTTTTGCTCAATGAGTTTTTCTCAGATTTTGATTGAGAAGTCAAGCCCCCCAGCACTATTTGATCCAAAACTTACCTCTTGAATAATCCCTAGATACTCAAATCTTGCCCACTCAAGCCTCGCAATAAGTCTAATCGCTTTTTGATCTCCTACCGTAAGTTGGGTCATTTCTTCTCTACTTACTTCAGGGGCAATGGTCACCAGCCCAGCACTTTCTACCAATTCATCAGGAGTTTTTTCTGGATTTTGTTCAAATTTTTCAAATAAAAGTCATTGGCTAATACTACTTTGATTTTCTCTGATATTTCCATTGTTGTCTCTCCAGTAGTTGCAGGTATTTCAGAGACTATCTTTCCACTCTCGAGAGACGACCTTACTATTCCTTTGTTGAATATTGGCATTGTCTGACCAGATTCATGAGTGTTGGACTCCGCAATTTTTACTAATATCAAGATATTCTTTACTTCCATTTCCTAGGATCTCAGACCTGTGCCTGATTTGGAGATCTGAGACTTTTTTACTCAATTCCTTCAAGATCGTATAGAGTGAAGTAAATGCTTTGAATTCGATATTGATAAGCTCTTCACCATCATTCTTCCCCAAAGAAAAAGGTAAAACACTGACTGCATTCAGCTTTCAGAATATTGTTTCAATGATGCTTTTAATTGCAGTATTCTGAAATTTTAGATCTTCTCTGATCATACGATGCTTGGCATAGCCTATGAAGTCGTATCCTACTAGATTCACTACATTCCCTACGATGCTTCTCTCCTCGATATATCCAGAAAATATGCAATGTACCTTTTTTTTCTCATCAGGTAAAAAAGCCTGAATCAAAAATCCTTTTTTGATCTCAAATTCTTCCAGTCCTGCAAGATCATCAGGAAAGGAGAGCTTGATCATCCCTGCTTCATTGAGCTTTTTGACCGCAGAAAAAGCAAACATTCTCCTGACAAAAAAGCTTTTTTCTCCTTTGGGATCTGAAATTTTTATGAGCATTTTCTTCCTTGCTTAAACAGATAAAGCCCCCCTCGCATCACTCAGTCGGTAGCTACTGCATAGTCACACGCCAAAAAACGAAGAAAAGAAATCTGACCTTCCCGTCCATGCATTGCACCATTAAAGTTTCAGATTTTTTCTCTGATTTTTTGTCTAAGTTGGCGACCAAGGTTTGCTTGCTGATAGTCTACTACTACATCGATCAAGACAGGGAAACAATCCAATCCACTCTCATAATCATCTTGATTGAGAAGTGCTGGACTCCATTCTTGCTCGTTAAAGATAATATACGGCTTTTCTGTATTTGTCGGCATACGCAAAAAACCTACTCTTTCTCCTACCATTTTCCCTATCTCAGGATCCTTTTGCAAAAATGCTTGTAATGCTTGAATATAGTTCATTATCGTTTGAGGGTATCAAAATAAATCTTTGTTGCTTTGTCTTTGTTAGATTCTCGGGTTTCGGAGAAGATATGCTTTGCACTTATCCCTTTGTCTCTAATTTTTCTAGCCACAAGCCACACTGCAGACTTAGTTTCTTTTGGTTGCTTTTTTCGTGGTTGTGTCTTACTTCAGAGCAATCAAAATCTTCTGATTACCCACCCAACAAGTGCATCTAATGGAGGCATTTTCCCTGGCTCCCTCCCTTCTTCTGCAACATAAGCAGACCAACTCATACTTCAGACTCTTACGGTTTTTTCTCCGATAAGTTCATAAAAGATTGATTTTTGGAGATTACCAGTATCCTTTGGAACTGCTTTTTTGAGCATCGTTTCCATATAGAGTCAGGCTTTTTTGAGAGCTTGCTGACTTCTCTTCTTGACAGCTGGAATAAACTTAGGATTGATCACAAATTTCATTTTATACTCTGAGAGCTAAAATCTTGATATGATGGACTTTTTCTTTCCCTGCTACCTCATAGCGATAGAGCGGAGTATAGTCCTTATTTTCGATGCTGAGAAGATCTCAGTCTTGAAATTGAGAATCTGCTTTGAGATAGATTTTCCAGATCTGTTGATTGATCTGCTGATGCTGGATCTGCTGAAAATCTCTTTGATTTGGAGAGGTTTTTCTGCATATCTCTTCTGCGATAACTTCTTGCGTTTCTGCTGCCAACCCTCCACTAAAATCAGTCTTCTTTCTGATTATTTTTACTTTATCTTTCAAAAAATCTTCAAACATTTCTCTTGTTTTTACACGATAAAACGCCCACTTGGACTGGTTTGATTCTCTCCTCTATAGTACCTGAGGACTCTGAGATAGTCTGCTAGGATAGGGATTCCATATCGCATGAGATTCTCTCCTCCTGTAAAAGTCTCTGATAGCGAGTAGTCATCGTGCTTTTCTGTATAAGAGGAACGAGCTCACCCCGTGGGATTGAGCGTTTTATTGAGATACAAACTTTCTACTAAAAATCTGACGACTTCCTTGAGTTCCTCTGGGAAAATATACTCATCATTTTCCTTAAACTGCTCAATATCCAGATACAGCTTGATCTTATTTTCTACGATGTTCAGATAACGCTGAACTTTATCTGCAGAACTCGTGCAGAGTTCATAAAGCTCCTCATTGACTACGTTCTCTGTTAAATACTTAATATCGATTATCATCTTTTCTTGTAAACAAATAAAATCTTAGTCCCAAATTTCGTTCCAGCTCCATTCTAGATCAAGTACCGCCTCACTCATTCCACAGTCCACACTTGCGATCAATCCTTTGTTGCTCACAGGAGACAAGAGGCGAGGTCGCTCGCTATTGAGGGACAAACGATTACTGAGGTTCGTCTTTTCTCCGTTTTTTATCGCTCCTATGGTCTCCTCATAACTATCAATAACGATCTGCTCTCATGCTGTCAGACTTATTGCTCCTAGTTCCATACTGGTGAGCAAGGTATCTCCATTGATCGTTCTGATAGTGAGCCAAGGCAGTTGGAGATCTTTTTTTGCTGTAATTTTGAGATTCAGAGGTGCGTCTGAAGTTCCGTGATACTCTAGCAGAGATCTATAGTATTTGTGCTTATGAGGCAAAAAGTTTGAAAGTCTGACTCAGAGTCTCGTGTTGCGATCCTTGAGGGTGCTTTGATGCTTAGACATTAAGGAGCTTCCCTCTTTTGCTACAAGCTCCACTTGAAAAGTTGCCCAGTTTTGATTGTTGAAGTCAAAAATCTTTGGACGGTCGACTACTTGTGCTTTTGTCGTTCGCAAGGTTCCATCTGGCGTCATAAACTCCAAATCGTGCCACCCCTCAGTATCACTCATAATGCTCGGAGGATTAAAGATACTTGATACTAACCTAATCAGCTTCATTCTCTCTATTTCATCACTCGCAAAAGCAGAAAAGGTCAGATTAAAACTCCTTACTCCGTTGCTTGTTGCTCCAACCTTAGATCCATGACGAAAAACATACTTGGTAATATCTTTTCTTGTTTCTACATGGTATCGATCAAATTCCTTCAGAGCAAAAAAACCAAACTTCTCTTGTCCTGCAAACATTGTAGGAGACCCTGAAAAGAGATATCCTCTATATTTGACCATATGTACGATTAGATTTTCCATATTTTTTTCTTATAAGTAAAAAATCTGACTTACAGTATAGTCAGAATTTTATTTTTTCCGGACATTTTTTAGGTATAGTCAAATTTTCCAAAGTGTGACTTTTTTGTTCTTATATTGGTAAATTGGCTATTCTTTCTAGTAACTGTTGATTGCAAACACCCCATACTTCTATATATAGTGTGCTTAGCAATTATTAACACTATATATTGACACATACTAAAAAAGATTTAAAAACTTGATTTTCTAAAGAAAATGTGTATTATTTGGACAAATATCGTTGCTAAAAAAATCTTCTTGCAAGAATGAGACCAGTAATGGTCTCTTTTTGTTTTCTTAAAAAAACAAAGTTGTAAAAAAGAGTTAACTTTCTCTTGATTTTTTTACTAAATTGTCTATAATAGACAATGTTGTGTATGAGAGAATAAGAAGAACTCTCATAGCAACGATATTTTATTTTCATAAGAGTTATGCTTCAAGTAAACTTTGAAAAAAAAGACTTGAGACGCTTGTATGAAAATCCTGACCTTGGTAAAGGTTACTACCCTCCAGGAGTAGTGAAAGCCTTTGTCAAGGTTGTATCTGTGATGCAATCCGTGGATACGGTAGAACAGATCAATCTCTATGGGAAATATGAAGTTGCTGAAAAGCAATGACCTCTCAAGGGGATTTGGGCTGCTAGATTAAATGATTCGCGAAGGCTTGAGTTTACGCGTTGAGAATCTGGTGAAGTACAGGTAGTAAACCTCAAGAGGATAAGTAATCATTATCAATAAACTTATCCTCTCCCCTAAGGGGGTGAAAATAATCAACACTTATCTCTTCTTTATTTTTTATGTATTACACTATGATTAGACCTTGAATTGCATATCATCCAGGAGAATATCTTGTGGATGCTCTATCTGTAAAGGGATGGACTCAAAAGGAGTTCGCTGATATTGTTGGGATTAGCAAATTTGAGATCAATGATATTGTCAAATGAAGGAGAAATATTACTCCAAGAATCGCCGCTCGTTTCGGTGAAGCACTTGGAATGCCAGCATCATCTTGGCTCAATTTACAAAATATGTATGATCTTTTTCTCATTGAAAAAAATGATGAGGAAATTTCGCAAAGAGAATACATAAGAGAAAGAGTTCAGGAAATGGCACTTGCATAAAATATCTTGCTAAAATAAAAAAGAAATCTGACCACTTGAGTCAGATTTTTCTTTTAGGTGTAATCTCCTATATGATTTTGGATCTCAGACCAAAAATCTTGTGCATTGTTGGCATTGATCGTTACTCCACTGAAGTGATAAGTCCTTGATTGATTATAGTTGTTTACTGGTACTACACTTCCAGAAGTAGAGGGGATAAACATCTCAGGCTTGTAGTTTTCTCCGATCAGATACGGCAATCCTGCTTGTACAGCTCCTCCAAAGGCTCTTGCACCCCTCGCCCATCAGCCTCAAAATTTTACTTTTGCGAGTGCTTGATGCTTGGCAATCAGCTCATCTACCTTCCCTTTCTGTTTGTCGATTTCTTTGTTGTGAATCTTAGTGTATTCCTGATCAAGTCTAATCTTTTCATTGATCCAATTCTGAGTTGCTGCAGTCTCTCGCAAGAGTTTCTTTTCTACTTCTTCTTTTTCTAGCCTGATGCTTTCTGATTTATTAAAGAGATCTTGAGCATATTGGATATTCTTAAAGTTTGTTACCTCTACCATTTTCCCGGTTTCATCTTCATATCGTGCTTTGAGTTCTCCATCTTCTTCTTTACTCTCGATCTTTTTCCCCTCGCTCAGTGCCTTTGCGATTGCTTGCTTTTCCATTGCTATCGCTTTTTTCTCCTCAAGTTCCGCTGCCTTTGCTTCATATTTATTCAGGATCTCTTGTGCTTTACTTGTCTGCTCGGTAAAATCCTGAGATTTTCTCTGTGCTTCAGTGGTATTCTTTTCGATCAAGGCTCTTTCTTTCAAAAGCCCCTGAATCTCTAAGAGTTTTTTTACTTCTACATCATAGAGTTTGTGATATCCTTTATCTTGATATTCTTGGAGTGCTTTTTGGTCGTATTGCTCGATCATCCAATCTTTCCCATCTTCTTTGAGCTTTGCCCTCTCTTCTTTGAGTTGTCTTTGGATATCTTGATAACGAGCTCACAAATCTACACTACGCTCTACATCACTCTTTTCTATTTCCTTATTAAGTTCAGACACCGCTTGTTTCGCCTCGTAAAAAGCTTTTTTCGCCGTCTCCTTGAGTTCATTATACTTTTTATTCAGGTTTTCTACCTTTTTTTCTGCATCTTCTACCGCCTTACTATGTTCTTTGATTTTTTTCTCGATCTCGGTATAGCTTTCTTTCACCTCTTTGAGTGCCTCTTTTTCTGCTTTGTTTGGGGATTTTCACCCTCCTCATCCTCATCCAGACCCTCCAGCTTTATTGTCTCCATATTTAAATTTTGTGTCGAGTTCTTTATTTTTTTCTTCTGTTTTCTTTATAAGCTGTCAGGTTCTTTCTGCATAGGTATTAATCATTTTCCCCACCACATTATCTGCCACTTTAGTAGTTTCTCCTCGAGCTTTGCTCATATTATCAATAAAGCTTTTTTTGGTAGCATCCCATGCCATTTTTGTGCCATCCATTGCGTGATTGAGTTGATTCTTGAGTCCTGTAGTATCATTACGATTGATCAAGGTCACGGATCAGACTTCAAGACTTTTTGGCAAAATATAATTGAGCTTATCTCAGAGTCGATTTACTGTTTTAAGTACACCGTTTGCCATATCGATAAAAATATTTCAAATATCCGCACCGAGTTTGCTAAATCGTGATCTAATCGTAGATATTCCTCCACTTCGTGCCTCTCCAATAGTATTGATCGCCAAATAAGCAGGCTCGATCACGCCAATGATAATCTCTTTGATCCCAGTAAATGCGATACGAAAAGCACCAACTACGCCATCAATTCAAAGTTCTAAATAATAAAACAAATCTGTCCAATCTCACTTGATCCCAGAAGTAGCTTCATTATTTTCTCATTGAAACGATTTTATCGCAATTCCTAAACCTTCAAAGACTGATCCAAAGAACTCCCAAACTGTAGTTAACACTTCTTTTATTGCATCCCATACCGTAAAAATACTATCATAAATAGCATCTGCACTATTGATGATATTGTCTGATTGTGCTTCTATGATTTCTCCCATTTGCCCCACTTCTCCTTTGAGATTATCCAAGAGTCAAACTCATATTTTTTCTCCTATTTGTGAGAGTTGATCTTGGAAATTTGACCATTGCCCACTTAATGTTGCTGACTGCTTATACATCATATCCGCAAACTTTCCCCCTTCACTTGTCATTGTCTCAAAAGCTCTTGTTACGTCGTTGGCTGATATTTGCCCAGAGCTAATCATATTTTGGATCTCTTCTTTACTTTTCCCCGCATTCTTTGCAAGCTCGTCCAAAAGAGGCACTCCATTTACCAGAAAATCCTTAAGCTCACGACTAGTCAACTTCCCCTGAGTGATTACTTGCCCATAGTTCATCGCGAGTCTAGACATATCCGCACCAGTTCATGATGCTACATCTCAGAGTGCTTTTAGTGTCGGGATAACATTCTCCGCACTTACCCCCATTGCAAGCAATTGTTTTGCATTTTGTCTTACTTCAGGTAGTTCAAATGGAGTCTTAGCAGAAAAATCAGACAAATCTTCAAGCATTGCAATTGCCTTTTCTTCAGATCATAGCATAGTAGTAAAAGCAATCTTTGCTTGCTCAAAATCGTCTGCTAGTGTCACAATCTCTTTTGAAAGAGCCGTAAATGCTCATACCGAGATTACACTTGCAATAGCTCACTTTAGCGGTCAAAGTGCCTCAGTAAAAGAGCTAGTAAAATTCTGGCCACCTTTTTCTGCTATACTTTTTATTTCTGTACTAAGTCTTCCTTCCAGTTGATCAAGTTTTGCCTCGATCTCGATAAATGCTGATCCTACTTTTTGTTCCATATTTTTTCAAAAAAAACTAAAAATCTGACTTACAGTATAGTCAGATTTTAAATTTTTCCGGACGTTTTTATAGAGATGAATCTTTAGGAGACTCAATAGTATAGTAAGTATATTCAGCATAACTGCTTTCAATCCACTTAAATTCCACTCTTTTAAATCTCAGTTGATAGAGCATATTCCTTACTGCTTCATAAGAATCTTGGACATTGGCATTTCTAGCAAACTGATGTCCTACGAAGATAACTTTTGTTCCAGAGCATTTTACTTTTACATCAAGCCTCCACATTGTGTCTGCTGTTAGTTGGCATCGTTCATTTCTAAGTTTCGGATAAGTTTTGTTTTGTGTCGCAATTAACTTGTTTTGTACTTCTTTTGCTTTTTTAATTATTCTTTGATCTTTATCTTGGAAGTAAGATCATAATGCACTATTTATACTTTCCATTCTTTGGATGGTTTGATTGATGCTCGCAACATCATAAAAATCAAATCACTTATTTAACTCAGTAATATAGGAATTTAATTGATTTATTTGTTCTTCAACTCTTTTATCCTCATTTTCTTTTTCTTGTTGTAGTTCTTCTGTAGTTTTATCTCTTGTTACAAGGAAACTTTCACTTGCTGATTTATACTTATTTTTTGCACTGATTATAATTTGAGTTTCACTATTTTTGAGTTCAAGAGGATATTCTAATTGCCCCTTTTGTACGGACACTAGATTCCCATTTACCCTTACTTCATCCTCTCCTTGTATTTGGGCTACGAGGGTATACCCTGTTTGTGAACCAAGATATCCAGTTCAGCTTTTTAATGTAATGGAAATATCCGGAGCTGCATCATAACTTTTTTGGTATTCGGCTTGTTTCTTAGTCTCTTCTTCTTGTTCAATTGTAGATAGTCTTGTACTTCTTTCTGCTAAAGCGGGAAGTACAAAAATAACACAAAGGAACGAAAACCATATTCGCCTTATTCTATCTTTTCTTCTTCTCCAAATCACCTTTAAATCAACTAATTTTTCGTCTTTCCATGATACAAAAGTATATGTAAAAACTAAGAACAACATTACTCATCAAAAAAGATAAGAAAAGCTAGCAAGACAAAATAAAATAATTGCCAATAGAATAAATGACAATAAGTGAAGCCCTCACATTAACCATTTCCTTGTCCCTTCCCTCATTTGTTACTGTTTTGAAAAATTAAAAAACCACCTATGGGTGCTAAATCAAATCCTCAAAAAGAGAAAAGAAAACCACAGATGGTTTATTCCTTCTTGAGGGGATATTTGATTTAGCAATATTCTTTTATTGTTTTTATTGCACAAGTCAAGTAAAAAATATTTTTATACCCCATATTTTCCCCTCAAATGATCAAACAGTTCTTCTTCTGTTTTGATCTTCTTTTGTGGCTTGGGAAGAGCTTCAGGATGCTGGATTGCAATACTTTGCTCCATTAGTACACTCAGTACCGAGTAAGTCAGATCAAAGACTTCTTCTCTACTGAGATGATAAAAGTGCATGATGAAACAAAGTGTGTATTGCATCATCTTCAGATCATATTCAGGATCTGGATTCCCTTCCCCTATTTTAAACCCAATTCTTTCATAAGGGTGCTGTAAAATTCTTCTCTTTTTTCGATAGTAAGCTCTTCGAGGACTTTATCGAGTTCTTCATAACTTCCTTCGATAAGAATTTCTTTTACTAACGATTCTGCACTTTCCTTGTCTTTGATATTGAGGAGTGTTCTAATTGTTGGCTCTCTAAATATTCGTTTCTTCTCTTCAAAGAATACTTCATGAGTCTTGTATCCTTGCATAAAGTCTTGGAGGTTAATTGCCATTGTTTTTAGTATAAAAAAATAAATCTGATTTCTTATATCGTTCCTCTAATCAGAACAGTAAGCTAAACTGACCAGAGCAACGATATAATCTTACTGTTTTCTCCCCATATTTCCCCCTCTCAAGTGAAAGGGGGAGGGGAAGTTCTTCAGACAAGTGCTTATGCACCAAAACCAAAAAACTCATGTCCTACCACTCTTCCAGTGATTTCACAAGGATATCCTGCAGAGCTTGAGTCGCCATCATTGATAGCTTTATGGAAAGCTTTAGTATTTTTACAATCTTCAAGCTTAAATCTGATTCCCATCTCTTTTCCATTGTAATTCCACTTTTCTTCTAGCACCATCACAAATCCGAGAGGAACTCCTGAAGTTTCATGTTTCATCTTTTGGAGTGTAGCATCAGGAGTACAAGAGTATTTGATACTAATCGTTGCTTGAGCTGGAGTGTCTGCGGTAAGCTTTGCTCCTTGCTTAAACTTTACAAAAGTATCACCGATTGCAGTCTTTCCGATTTCATAATCCGTTCCCTTAACGAGTGCTGTATCTACACCATCGATAAGTGCTTTTACCTCACTTGGAGTGATCATACTTCCATCTGCATTACGAGATTCGAGTAATACATCTTTGGTAAATCCCCATTGTCCTGGCAAAAACTTTTCTATTCTATCAGTTACTTGTGCAACTTCCTTGCTTACCTTGACTGCACCGCCATCGATAATTGCAAGGATTGCTGGATTGATCTCATGAAGGGTAATATCCACTTTCATCATATCTCCATTTTTGATCTTTTTTGTCTGCCAGTTAGAGTAAGTTTCCTCACTCGTTTCTCCTGCTGAAGAACGGTTAGGATCACTATAAACTCCTACATTTCTCAGACCTTGTGACCAACTCTGAGCGATGAGGACATCCATGGAGGTTCTCACCATGTATCTTTCATCGATTGGATTTTTTACTGTCATTTTCCTTGTTGTTTCAAAATAAAATTATTCTTCTGTTGGAACTTCCTCAGGGGCAGTTTCCTCATCTCCTTCTTTAGCCTTTTTCTTAGTGGCTACTTTCTTTGATGGAGTCAGAATTTTTTCTTCTTTTACGAGATTTTCTCCTGCTCTGGATACCTCTAGTGTTGCATCCTCATCAGTCTGAGTCATCACTGAAGGATAAAACTGTACTGCATTTTCTTCTACGATTTCTCCTTCTAAAAATTCGCAGTTCATAATTTCGCAGTCTTTTGTAAACTTGTAGCTCATGATAGTATTTCATTATAAAAATAAATAAGCGGGGGATATTCTCCCCCAGATATTAGAATGCGTTAGCGATATATGCCATCTTAGACACACCTTCTACCTTAATTGTACCTACAGTTCTGATAGTCTTATTGACTACTGCACTTGATACATTTGTTTCTTGTACTACAGTAAGTACAATATCTTCTCCTGTTTTCTTGCTTTGATTTGGTAAGAAGAAAAGCTTTTCAGAGTTAATAAGGAAGATGTCAGTTGGCTTACAAGCGGTACTCACAATAAATTTGATTGTCTTACCTCCCATAGTTGAAGGCATGTATCCAGTGATTACCCCTCCAGCGATTTGCTTTCCTTGTTCACTTTGAAATACATTTACCACATTTTTCATCTTCTTGAATGTCTTAGAAAGTGACAAAGGGTTTACGATGAAAGTATCTACTTCACTTCCTTTGTTCACCATTTCTGCGAAAACAGCATCAAGTTTTTCGTCGGTCAAATCTTTTTGAGCATCGTAGATTTTTGCTCCGTATTTTGTCATCAAGTTTTTAAGTCCACTAAGGGTGTGTCTTCCCTTATCTGGATCTTGTTTACCTACTCCATACAAAAATGCTCTTTCCAATTCTTGTCCTTGCTCGTTAATCTTTGCGATGGTTTCTTCTGCTTCGAGCTGTGTAGCATCTTTTTGAGAAGTATTGATTGCTCTTTCCGTGATATGTACTGATTTTGTAAATTCTTGGAGATAGTTTACTACTTCTACAGATGCAGTTTTGAGATAATCTTCTGTAATCATTCCTTCTCCTTCAGCCTTAGCGACTACATATACGACATCACCATTAGCGTGATTAGACTTAGGAGTGTCAGCATATCCTCTTCCTTCTACGGTGATTTGTTTGGCACTTACATCCTTTGATTTCACGATAAAGTGTTCGTCTCCGATAGCAATCTGATGTCCTACAGAGAGGAATTTTACCAACTCTTCATTGACGCTAAAAGTAGTACTTGTTGTATCATTGATTTGAGCAGTAAGACGTCCATCTTCCAATACTTGGAATTTTTCATAGTGAGATGTTTTTTCAGCAAGAAGTTTTTCCCCATTAGATCTAAAAAGATCTACGACAGGAGTTTCCTTTCCTTTGAGTTGAATATATCCAAGAACTTGTTCCTTGGCTTTAAAGTCTTTTGCAAAATGTAACATTGTTTTCTAAATAAAGAATAAATATCCGCCATGCGGTTATGAATTTCAAAAGAAATCCAAAAAATCTGATTTTTTAGGAAAGTTTAGCCAACTCTTCAAAGTAAGCTCTCTCCTCCTCAGGAGTCAGTCTTTCCTTTTTTTCTACTTTCTCTTTGAGAATTTCCAGTTTAGACTTTCCATTCCCTGCTGGATGTTGCTGTCATCCTTGCGGTCTTGATGCTCAAGCCCCGAGAAGTCCCAGTACATTGTCCAGCTTTTCCAAGATCACCCATGGATCATCAGACCCAATAGTAGCCTTTACTTTGGCAAGGATATCATCACCATGACTGGCTTTGATTTCCTCAAGTTTACCATCCACCATTGCTTGGATGCTTGCAGTTCTCTTTCCCCAGTCAGCTTCTTTTGCTGCATAGGCATCAAGAGCACTTTGTTTTTCAGCGATGATTTTTTCATGCTCTCCTTTTTTGAGAGCCTCAGCTTCTTCTTGCTTTTTCTTTTCAGCTTCAGCTTTCGCCTTTTCTGATTCAAATTCAGCAAGTCTTGCTTTGAGTGATTTGTTTTCATCGTTTACTTCCTTAAATCTCCCGTAAGGAACGGTTTCATTTCCTCCTTTGTCTTTACCTCCATTGTCAGGATCGGAGTTTTTCCCTTCTGGAGTCTTGTCTGAGTTTCCAGCACCACCAGCACCTGTTGTTTCCCCTCCATCGTTTGGAGCAAAAAGTACCGATCTGCTATGAAATCTTCCATTGATAAACATACTGTTTTTATGCTTATGATATAAAAAGCACCTTGGATTATACTCAAAAAAAATTTTTTTCCGGACATTTTTTATAAAAAACAAAAAAAAGAGGCAAAGCCCCTTTATATCTCTTGTAATTTATCCGTTCTCATAAGATTTTTTAATATGCACTTGATTTTTATCTTTTTTTGAGTATAATCCCCTCTATAAAAAGAGTCTCAAGATATTGTGGATGAGCGTTTCGGACGTTTAGGCATGGCGGTCGTTAGATAGGATATGCCCCCACACTTGAGACTCTTTTTATTATTTTTTGTTTATATACATTGTCTGTGTAGTAAGTTTCCCAGCTTTTGTATCTATAAATTCTAAATAACTATAATTTTTTCCCTCCATTTCTTTTTTATAAATTATTACCTTATTTCAAGATCTACTATCGTGATCACTAAGGGTGGTAGTATCTGCATATCTGGTAATGATTCATATTTTTTTAATTTCTTCTTTAGTAACTGGCAGTTCATTTTTTCATAATTTTTTTCATTCTCAATGCTTTCTCAGAATGTGCTTGAGTCAATGGTTGCTTAATTCGTGTTTATATTCTTCAGGAGCTATGTTTAGTGATTTTATGATATCGTAAGTTTCTCTTGAAAGACTATTGTCAAAAATAAAGGCTACCTTTTTATTGCTTCCCAGTTTCTCAAATAATGGATCAAGTTGCGTATCCTGTATACTTGCTCTAGCCCAATCCTCCTCCCACACTGGTACAATCGTCCCTCTGCAGTTTGGATGATAAGGAGGAAGGTCGTAACCTCCTTTGTTAATATCTACTACTTTCCCGTTGTACTGGGCACAAATTGAACAACAGTTCCAACTTTCTTCTATTCTAAATTTGCTGGTTCAGAGTTCCAAGGCTCTGTTGATTATTCCTGCATTGTAAGCTCTTGCTGTTTCTGTTCTGATGAGCATTTCCGCATAGGTGTGAGGATCTCGTTTCCTTCCACTTCTATCTCTGAGCTGAAGTCCTTTTTTTTGAAAAAAAGCAACTAAATCTGATTTTTGATAGTGTAAAGCCTTTCCTGTCAGGATTCCAGCTCCAAGTTGTGATTGGATCTGATGCTGGAGTCAGATTTCTTTCCCTTTTTGGTTAAAGAGTGCCAATCCATAGACAATATCTTTCTTCATGCCATCGAGTGTCGCAGAGACTGCACGATTCCCATTCTGCACGAGTGCTAGGAGAGCTTGCTTGTGAAATTTCCCTACTTGAAGCATGATTTGATCTTCTCCAAGCTCCACAGTTTGTTTGGGCACCCCTCGTTTGAGGTGTTCTACCTGCTTAAATCCTTTGAGATATTCTTGAGATCAACGCGTTAGTGCCCACGATTGATACTCTTCTTGAAGCAGATCAACAAGGGCTTTTGCTTGATCTGCATAATACTTTGCTTTCTTGAGATTCTTTTCCCTGAGTGCTTGCAAATAGAAGTGTTCAATATCTTTTTGAGCTTGAACAAAAGAGGAGATCAGCTTTTTATCTTCTTTGCTATACTTCATTTACAAGATCACAGAAGGTAAAATCCATGCCATCCTCACCAAAAATACCACAAGGAAAAGACTAAACCCTACACAGAGCGTCAGCATTCCCCATTCTTTCAAAAAACTTTTCTTTTCTTGTTTGATCTGTGCCATTACTGGCAAAAAAGGATCAGCTAAGAGGTCTCGGATGTTCATTCTTCTTCATTATTAGGATCTAAATTAGGATATTTCCCTTGGATTGCATATTCATCAGTCAATTCTTTATCCATCTGTGCTTTTTCCTCATCGTATTCTTCATCATCAAAATTATTTACAAACTTCACCAAGCTTTTTTGACTCAGAAATCCATTCTCTTTCATCTGAGCTGCGATACTGACCTTACTTTCCAATTCTCCATTGGGAAGCTTTGGATATTTGATTGTAGGCAAATGGTACTCACTTCCTAAGATCCAAGCGATATAAGCAAAAAGCTTTTGAAAGCTGGCATAAGCGACTGATCTTCTTCTTTTGATCTTTTGGAGAAATGCTTCAGAGTCTTTCTCATCTGTACCTACATGGCGATTTCCACTTGCAGTCTCGAGTCCGAGCATATACACAGGGATTGCCGTAAAGGTGCTAATAGCCCTAATATCTCTTTCTATCTTGGTAAATGCCTTTTCTAGCATCCCTGCATCTTTTGTGATGTATTGAGCTGGGCTTTCTCCATCTCCATGCGTGATATAGTCAAAGTTATCAATACTAGTATTCACTTCTTTGAGGATTTCTTTGCCTTTGTTTTTTATCAGATCGCCCATTTTGAGGTTCTGCATTGTCTCAAAATAGCTTTTAGGTAGAGAAATCTTTGATCCTAAATGCTTGATAAATTCAACAGAAATCTGACTTTGGCGATCGTTAATATCTTGCACAATATCCATAATATCTCCATAGTCGCTCTCAGCAAAAAACATTTTTAGGAGTCCACTTCCTTTTTGATCCTTGAGATCTTCACCTTCAAGCATATCATCTTCGATGTTCTCAGAATTGAAAAGGAAAAGTGGGAGATATTCGAGGGTTTCTATGATAGGGGTGGATTTAATATTTCCACTATCATAATTCCCTTTAGGGGAGTATGCGTAAGTTGCATAAGTTCCGATCCACTGTTCCCCTTGTTTCTTGTAGTTATCGATTTTTACAAAAATCTCTGTTTTCCCATTGATTTGCTCCTCGTAGATACTCATAATATTGTGCTCCGGGAGATCCTCAAAACTCGATCCAACACTTACTCCCTCGGTAGAACAAAAATAACTCGTAATTGGGATCTTTTCCACCTTTGGAAATCCATTGATATTGAGAACTCTCAAAATACAGTATCAGACTTTTGACTTTTGTATCATTGCTTTGTACAAAAGTTCCTGAATATTGGACTGATCCATTCGCTTAAGAAGTTTTGTTTGGGTTATCTCTTTCTCAAAGAATACTTCCACCCCTTCTCCTAGCTCATAATCTGCATACGCTTTGGATATGAGACGAAAATAGTTGTAAGTCAGATACAAGAGCCTGTCCTTCTCTGGAACTCATGAAAGATGGCTTTTGATCTTAAAGACTTCTTTTCTCCAACCTGATGCAGTCTCTCCATTGGAATAAGCGAGTGCATACCTTTTTTTGCTCGTGATGAAGTTTCTAAAAGCATTACTAAGCTTTGGCATCGTTACAACATTAATGACTAAAAATATACCGCACAGTATACTCAAAATTTTATTTTTTCCGGTTATTCTTCATCTTCTTGATCCTGAGAAACCATTATTGCATGATCTCTCATATAACAGCAAATTGCATCAGACATTACCGCATCATCATGATTCCCCAAGGATGCTTCAGGTCTGTTCTTTCCGTTATACACAAAGGTAAACATCTCATGCCTGAGATATTCATCAATATTTGGGATCAAATCAGAGGCATACAACGCCTTATAGTCTGCAAGGAGGAGCGGTCTTGTCTTGCTGTTGGTATTCCAACCGAGCTTGTGGGTGCTTCTGTTGGTCGTTTTGTCTACGGTCTTCTCCTTGAACAGTAAAGAGTGCCAGACATACTCTTTAGACTTTGCAATAGTTGCAATACCGGTATTGTTGCTTTCTATTCCTAAGACTCCGACATATCCAAGCTTCATCAAGCGATCAATCACTTTACAGAGCTCATCAGGCTCAATTCTTCCATAATAAGCAGCCAAAAGATTCAAATCCTGATCCCTCACTCTGATACTCGCAAAGTCGCCATCTTCTCACCCTGCTGCAGTATCCACTCCATACATACAATACTTATACTTTGCAGGATTGTAGATCCTCAGATCCTTAAATTCACTATCGATGCTAAAGGGTAATCTCGCATATTGTTTGACTTGATCCAGATCAAAGAAAGGATCTCATGAAGTCAAAAATGCTTCATCTGGGGTACAAGGGAATTCCTGAAAGCATTGCTTCCCTAAAGATTGATATTGTGCTAAGTATCGTCTTTTCTGTTCTTCGGTAAGAATCGTTCCATCAATCATTGGCTTTTCAAGGTGCTTTAATTCATTAGGAAGCTGAAGCTCTTGATCCTGATTGACATTTAATCCCTCAAGTTGATATTCATCAGCCAACCACCATCACAAAAAGAGTGTTTTCCATTCAGCATCAGGATTATTAAAACTTTTTTGCCAAAGCTGATGAAAATAGTTCCCCACTCCATTTGCAGTTGTTTCTATGATAATCTCACCTCCCTCGTCAGGAACAGAAGGAAGTGTTCCCGTGATCATCTCCTCAGCATCAGGACGGAAAGCAAGCTCGGTGATATGTACCTTCTGAAAGGTTCCTGATCTGGAATCGAGGGTCACCTGAATACCTGAATTGGTCTTGAGAAAAATTTCGGATGCGGTCTGAAATCTGGTTTCAGGCTTTTGAAAAATCTGACCATTTGCCAACTTGATCTGCTTTGGGAACTGGGTAAAAGCATATTCTACTTTCTTAAAAATTTCCCTTTGCTTGGAAAGTTTATGAGCTACGATTGCAGTATTGAGATTCTTTTTGACCATTACTTCATCGAGATTATTGATGCAGGCGTAGGTCGTAATTCAGAGTTGTCTGCCTTTTAGGATAAGGAGCTGGAGCTTTTTTTTGCCTTGATTGCTGTTTCTAAGCTCTTTAATCTTCTCCGCTACTACTTCCTGAGCTTTATTTTTGATAAAAGGGAAAATTTTACTGTTTTTCCCTACGATTTTATAGCAGTGTTTGAGCCTTCGGCTCTTTTTATAAAAATTTGTTTCCATTTTTTTCTTGGGAAATAAATCTATTTAGTTTATCAAGGATGTTTTTTATCTGCTCGCCTAGTGCAGAGACTCCAACTCCACAAAGGCATGCTAGATCTTTCAATTTCATCGGACTTTTATCTCGTTCAAATTCATAATAACAAGAAATAACAAAATCCTGAATCTCCCAGATCATTCACCTTTTCCCCTCGTTTCCCTCTTTATAGGAAACAAGCACCTCTGCAGAGATCCCTCATTGCAATTCTGATTGATGATAAGAAATTAGTAGCTCATTTTTCTCTATCCTAAATCTTATTGTCCCCCTCTTAAACATTCCTCTCACTGAAGAGAAATAATTGAGCAATCGTCTCTGATGATATATATATCTTTCGTTACTTGCCTTCATTTTTTTATGAAAAGATAAAATTATTCCTCACTCAATAAATTCTCATCTACCATAAAATCACTCGTTTCTTCTACGACCTGCTTAGGATTCCTTCCGTAGCTCGTATTGAGTACAAACTGTACCATCTGAGGATTGATTGTCCCTTCTAGTCCTCCACTTTCTAGTATCCATTCAAAGAAGTTGTTGATCGCCTCTACCGTTGCCAAAAAGTCCTCCCTTATCTCGTATGATTTCCGAGTTGAGTGGCTCATTCCACCCAAAAAAAGATAGAAGCCTAATTTTGTCGGAACTTTTGTCCGTTTTCGTTGTTCGGATATGGTGAAACTAGTGACAAGGATATTTTCAGAGATTTTTTGAATCTTTGGTCAAAAACGGATATTGGTCCTATCACAAGTTTCTTTAGGAATTTCCTTTGGAACTTTTACAAGCTCCTGGCAACTCGCTAAGTACAGATTAAATAAGTCCCTCAATTCCTCTGGGCTTTTGAACTTTTCTGGCCTTCATAGAAAAACAGCTCCTTTGGATTCCTGCTCCTTTTGGATACTGGACCGCTTTCTC
>CAUQDZ010000017.1:0-18785 GCA_963517005.1 uncultured bacterium | reverse complement strand
CAATTTGTATACTTTTTCCATCGAGCTTCATGGGTTTTATTTTAGATTGTAAAAATTATTCCTTACTATATGATTTCAGTCTCTATTTGCAAGAAAAAAACAAAAGTCTGATTTTTTAGCTTTTTTGTTTCTTGAGACTATTTTATTGCATTTTTATCGGTTTGTAGTCACAAATTGCCTTATGGAACACCAATACTGTAAATCAAACTCATAATCTAAAAATGAAAAATTATAGAAAGAATTTGATTTTATAATGAACTAAAAAGAAACTAAATTAGAGATAAAATTTATGTGCTATTTAAGATCAATAATCCAATCACTAAGCAATCCTAAACGAGATCAGTTCGAAGGGCTATAGAAATCATTTCGTAAATAAAAAAAATATGGATCTCAAAGTCTATAAAAAACAAGTGTACCATAGAATGTGCATTGATCTGCCCACTCTGTGTATGTTCCCAGTCCATAGTATAACAGATGATTTTTTTGATATAATTTATTTAGATTTTGTCAAAACTCTCCATATCGCGACTGTTTTTTTATAGGAACTACATTGTCCAAAGAATAGACACTCATAAGTTTTCAATCCTTCCGCTTTATCCAAGATTCTGGCGACTGTAACTTCAAACAATCCACTCCATGATCATGCACATATTGCAAAAAATCATCACCCTCTTTACCTACAAAAGGGACTATTTTAAGATGATACTTTGCATAGGGTTCTCTTTTGTTGTACTCTGCAATTATAAGCTCATTTCAAGTACCAGAAACTTCTAGTTGAAATTCACTACTATATCTATAGAGAATATGAAGCATTTTCGTAGTAATTTCTACCATCTTTTTTGATGTCGCTCGAACTCTAGGATCATCTGAGCCATAAAAATAGTTCCAAAAAAGCAGCTCATCTGGATCTTCCCCTTGGAACAATTTATCTAATCAGGTTTTTTCAAGATATTTCTGAGGAGAAGAAAATCATAAGCTTTTTATTTGTAAATCTTGTGTAAAATCACTACTTTTTGAAATAGAGGTAAGGCTATATAAAGACTCCAAATTTTGAACTGGCATAATATCATTATTGCCAGATAAGCACAATAATATCCAAAAAAGTCCTTGTATCATTTTGTTTGAAAAAAATAAAATAGGTATTGCCTGTTTTTTCACAAACAATACCTAAACCAAGTTACCAGAGGAAGAGCATATTATGATTATTCATAACGTTTTCCCTCATAAAAGAGCCTAGATTCTTTTGAGTAAAGCTCCCTGCTTCGTCTAATGTATTGGTATACCAAACAGAATTTGTTTTACAATAACTAATGTACTCTTTTAAAACTAAAAATCAATCAAAAATATCATCAGATCAATTATCATTCAACATACACCACGTAATCTGTAAAATACCAAAGAATCAATGTTTAGAAAAGATAATCCAAAATCCTGACTTGACAAGGCGAAAAAAATCAGAGTTTTCTTGTTTTTTTGGATTTTTTGGATATAATGGAGGAGAAGTTTATTTTGATAGTAGCTACAATGAGCCAAACGCTCTCTCAATATGTATATTATCAGATCAAACCTTTTAAAGACAATGAGCTTGGGGTGGGATACTGGGAAAAGGTTATCAAAAACCTTATTTCTCTCAAAACTAAAAAAATCAGCTTTATGATCATGGGAAACATGGCTGAGATCAAGCTTTTTGTCAAACTTCCAAGAGATTTTCAGTCTTATTTTAAAAATACTTTTTATACAACATTTACAACTTCTGATCTGATTGAAGTAGAAAAAATTCCACTAGGAGAGGGAAGAAAATTTCTCTGAATTTCTGAATGAGGACTCCTCAAAACCAAAGAAGAATTTACCAGAGATGGCTCCTACCTAGATCCGATGAATGAAATTTTTGCGGTATTTCAAAATGTAGACAAGGATTCAGTTTTGAAGATCTGTTTTGAATATACTTTCAAGATTGAGGAAGACGATCTGACCAAGTTTCTCAATGGAGTAGGGAAAGTGATTTCTTACATGCGAAATAGTGGCAAAAAAGCGGAAGAAAAGCCTGAAGAAAAGAAGACAGAAGTCAATCTTTTTATGAACATGCGATGGCAGATCCAAGGAAACGATCCTTATGTAAAAGAAAATGTAGGAATGACCTTGTGATCAGTTTTTGCACCTTTTTTATCAAAGGGAAGTTGGGAAAAGAAAGAGAAAGCAGTATGGACACCAGTAAATTTTTCTCAAGTAATCAACCTTTTTCATATCCCTACAAAAAATAATTTTGTAAAAGGATTAGATTATACAGTATATAGAAAACTCCCCTATCCAACCCTCATTCCTACACCAGAGAATACCCCTGAGAGAGAACTTACACTCATTGGAGATACTGATTATAGAGGGCAGAAAATCAGATTTTGAATTCGTGAAGAAGATAAATTTAGACATATCTATATCGTTGGTAAGACTGGTACTGGAAAATCTACCTTTATCAACAACATGATCATCTCTGATATGAGAGCAGGAAACTGACTTTGTTTGCTTGATCCTCATGGTGAACTAGTAGATGATCTCCTGGAATATATCCCAGCAAACCGTATCAATGATGTGATCCTCTTTGATGTCTGAGATGCGGAATATCCAATCGGATTCAACCTTTTGCAAGCTGACAACGAAACAGAAAAAAACAAACTCGCCTCTGGAGTAGTAGCAACTTTTCAAAAACTCTTTGAAAACTCATGGGGACCAAGACTAGAATATATTCTGAGAAATGTAGTACTCTCTATCATTGACTACCCAAATGCAACACTCATGCATATTTTAAGAGTACTAACAGACAAGGAATTTCGTGATGAAGTTATTAGTAATGTAAAAGATCCACTTTTGCTTAAATTTTGGCATAATGAGTTTAATAAATGGCAAGATAAACAAAGAGAAGAAGCGGTCTGACCGATTACCAATAAAGTAGGTCAGTTTCTGTCTTCTCGTTTGGTAAGAAATATTTTTGGACAACCGAGAAGTAAACTTTCTATCAGAAAAGCGATGGATGAGTGAAAAATCGTACTCGTAAATCTCTCAAAGGGAAAGATTGGAGAAGATAATGCGAATATGATTGGATCTCTCATGGTAACCAAAATCCAGATTGATGCGATGGGAAGAGCTGATATGGCAAAACACCTAAGAAAACCTTTTTATCTCTATATTGATGAGTTTCAAAACTTTGCGACAAAATCTTTTGCTACCATCTTATCAGAAGCCAGAAAATATAAACTCTCACTCATTGTAGCCAATCAGTATACCTCACAGTTGGATGAAACCATCAAGGATGCGATCTTTGGAAATGTCGGTACGATATTCTCTTTTACTCTCGGATATGATGATGCATCTGTAATGACCTCACAATTTAAGGAGATTGTCGCAGTCAATGATATGATTTCTCTACCAAAATTTACCGCATATACGAGACTGATGGTAGAGGGAGTCAGCTCTGATCCTTTTTCTATGAAGACCTTGCCACCATTTCAGACAGATGGAGATCCTGATTTTATTGAAAAGGTACGTAAACAGTCTCGCCAAAGATACGCTATGGAGAGAAGCCAACTTGAAAAACTGATGAATGCTTGGAATAAAAAGTCTTTCTCTGCAAAAGAAAAAATAGCCGAAAAAGCCAGACTTGAAGGACTCGGTTTAACCTCCAAACAGATTGAAGACCTCAATGACCTCAGTGTTCAGCAAAATATGGGATTGATGTCAGAAGTCTTTATCGAAAATCAGCAAGCAGATGCGATGATCATAGATGTAGAACAAGGCAATCACAAACTCGTGCGATACTCAAAACCTAATGCTATCGAATATGTCGCCAAACTCCAAGTCCCAAAAGGCAAAATCATCAAACTCAATTCCTCTACTCAACTAGAATTTTTTGTAGATATTTGGCAACATATGACTGAGACAGGAAGTAATAAAAAACCTCTCACTATATGGGTTGGATCGCAAGAAGAAGTACAAAAGCAAATCAAAGAGCTTTATCTCAAAGCTGGGCTTAATCCTGAGACAACTGACTTTATGAAAGTAATTCCAAATATTGAACTCTTAGAAGAAAGGAATACGAAGTCCGAATCAGTATCTACATCTATTTTGTGAACTTCTCAAACAAGCAAACAGAACTCAAAAGCCGGAGCCTATAATTCTAATCAACTCTCAAATCTCAAGATCGGAGAGGAATATGAGGGCTATGTAAAACTGATTTACAACTATGGAATTTTTGTAACAGTCAAAGGAATTGAGGGACTTTTACACAAAAAACTCATCAAAACCCCTGAAGGTATCGAATGGAAAAAATATTTTAATGTCGGGGACAAAATCCTAGTAAAACTCCAAGAAATCAAAGAGATTAACTGAGAAAAGAGAGTGGTTCGATCTCAAAAATAAAAAAGAGCTACGAAGTCTGACTTCCCTCTTTTTTTCTTTTTTGGAGAAAAGCCATAGAAGAAAACCTCTATGACTTTTGAGAATTAGGTGACTTGCGAATATGTGAATTGCCGATACTTTTTTCGGAAAAACCTGAAAGAAGCTGAACTGACATAGATCAGAAATAAAACACAATACACCATTCCTATACAACAAACAACAAAGAAGGCCATCATCAGTGCTCCGCACACATAGAATACCCCTGCCAGTTTAGATCCAACACTGGATAAAGATGTTTTGAACGCTTTCATATTACTTTATATTTTTATTTGTGGAAATATTAAGGATTTTGAGAAGGAAATCAAGAGCTAGTTTTCACAATACCGATCACGGAGAAAAAAATCTCAAAAAAGAAGTCTATCAAAATAACTAATCAGATTTTTTTAATTTTTTGTTATACTATCAAAAGAAATCCTCCCCCTCAAGCATGCAACTTCACCCCCACAGTCCGCTATCCTCAACAAAAAAAAGAGAGTCAAGGAAAACCTTAACTCTCCTTCTCCAAGGAATACCCTAGAGATCGGTGGGGACAATTACTTCCCCATGTGTGATCTTTTGATACTGACGATAATTTTCAGCTAGAATGCGATATTTTTCCACATCTGGTTCTGTGAAAATCTTCCCAAAGTCGACTGCTGTATAGAACTTGCCATCAAAGGAAACTGCCTTATCCGTCAGTCCATCTTCCAAGAATTTGACTGCATGATAGCCCATACTATCAGCAAGGATACGGTCTCCATTGGTAGGAACCCCACCTCGCTGTGCGTGCCCCATATCTGAGGTTTTAACCTCATAGCCAAATTTGGTAAGCCTTTGAGCAATCTCATCTGGAGTTGCAACTCCCTCTGCAACTACTACGAGTGCATAGGTTCTCTCATCTGACATCTTTGTTTTCAACATCTTGATGAGTTGTTCATCAGAACAAGGGAACTCTGGAAGCAAAATTGCTTCAGCTCCTGAGGCACGTCCAGCACGTAGTGCAAGATCTCCTGCCTTGCGTCCCATAGCTCCAACAACAAAAATTCGTTGATGGCTTTTGGCAGTAGAGCGAATGTTATCACAGTGTTTGCTAAGAGTATTGGACGCTGTATCAAAGCCAATAGTCTCAGTAGTCCAGGCAATATCATTATCGATAGTTGCAGGAATGCCGATAACTTGTATGTCAGGGGCTTCTTGAGCGATGAGATGTGCTCCTTGATAGGAACCATTACCTCCGATGACGACAAGTCCTTCGATACCTTCTTTGCGAAGGTTCTCGATAGCGATAGCTCGTACATTGGCATTGGTAAACTCTTCAAACCGTGAAGTAAGAAGAATCGTTCCCCCCTTACCAATGATCTGACTTACAGATGCTGTTTGCATCGTTTCCGTTTCGTAGATTGGCGGAGCTAGAAAAGGATACTTTTCCAGAATCTTTTCCAGAGTCTTCTCCACAAGCTTGTTTTTTTCTGTGTAGAAGTCCCCATTGGTAAGTCCACGAAATCCACCACGGATTCCATAGACTTCTATGCCTAGAGCACGAGCTGTACGCACTACTGCACGAACCGCCGCGTTCATGCCTGGAGCATCTCCACCTGAAGTCAGTACTGCGATCTTTTTAATTTTCTGTTCCATTTTGTTTTGGGTTGTTTAATAGATTATTTATTTTTGAAGCTTGCTTATACTTATTTTTTTGGAAAAATCAAGAGTAAATATCAAAACACCAAAATGTCAAGTAAAAACAAAGAATGAAGTCTGATTTTTTTGTTTTTTTTATTTTTGTGAGTATAATAACAATAACATAATCACTTAGTGATAAGGTTCTACTACACACCCTTGCAAAATAGGTGACTATGTTGGTGGTATTTCCACCTAAAACCGCTTTCCAGATCCACTACCCAATACGATCGGACAGCACAAGTTTCGAAAGTTCCAAGATTTGTTTTGTGATGATCTATACCTATGATTTGCCAAGGTAAATGATAAGTACCGATTATCATTGACTAAAATCGGGCTTGGAGCTTTTGAAACGGAGAGCTCCAGAGGTGTTTCCTTTGGAGTTTTTTTTGAAAAAGAAAAAAAGACTGATCAAATCCTCTCTTTGTCAGTCTCATTTGGTAAATGAACTCCGAAACTCTCCACTACTCTTCAATGTGAAATTTTTTAGGATTCTTTGTTTTAAATTCAGAAGGAGAGAGGAATCTCTCAATAATCGCATCCAGTACTTTATCCACATTTTCCCCTGTTTTTCCTGAAACACAAATAATCTCTGACTTGTCCAATCCGATCATATTTTCAATTTCACCAGCAACTCTATCAGGATTGGCTGCAGGAAGGTCAATCTTATTGAGTACGGGTATGATATCAAGTCCTTGATCAATCGCCTGATAAAGGGTCGAAAGGGTTTGAGCTTGGATTCCTTGGGAAGCATCTACGAGCAAAATTGCTCCTTCCACTGCCGCTAATGAACGGGATACTTCATACTGAAAATCCACATGTCAAGGAGTATCAATCAAATTGAGTTCATATCCTTTTCGTTGCATCCTAGCAGGAGTTAGTTTAATAGTAATTCCTCTCTCCTGCTCAATATCCATACGATCAAGCACCTGAGAGTGATTTAGTTTTCTCACGGTTTCGGTAATCTCAAGCATACGATCTGCAAGTGTTGATTTTCCATGGTCGATATGTGCGATGATACAAAAATTTCTAATCTTATCCATAATGTTGATGAACAAAGAGATCTAAAGTCAGATTTTTAATTCTTTTTTTAATCTACGATTTTCCTTGAGAAAAACAAGGTTTTTATTGGAAGTATAATAAGATCTATGGTTTTCTTTATCTAGCAAAAGTAAAAATCCTCGTATCCATTAGAGCAAATTCTAAAAGTAAGTTAATTTTTTATTATCTCGTTTTTTCCCATAAAAAAAATGAAATCTGAAATCAGATTTTATTTTCTTTCAGAGTTCGGAAGATTAGGGATTCGAACCCTAGATACAGTTGCCCGTATACATGTACTCCAAACATGCGCTTTCGACCACTCAGCCAATCTTCCTGCAACAAGGGTTTTATCAAAAAATCAGAAAAAATCAAGTGATTTTCTCAGAAAAAGCTTGTTTTTTGTTTTCATATAACTATAAGGAATATGTCACATTAATTTTATCAACAAAAACATCTCTGAGATTCTTTGATATCAGAAAACAAAGACGATTAGTGTTATCGATTTATTCTTCTCATATCAAAGATACTATGATGATAAAATTAGTTTGACAACTGCGATATTATCAGTTGTCTTTTTATTTTTATAAGCTTGAACTATGAACAAAAAAACTCTGACTTTGGGGTTTGTTGGATTAATGGGAGTTGCAATAGCACTTGCCTATGCCGCAGGTAAACAATCCAATCGACTCAACCAGGAACAAATGAGCTTTGACCAACATCAAGTACAATGAGAATTTCCAAAATTGACTACACAGATTTGGGACCAGGTAATGTCTCATCTCACTACCTGGGCAAAAAATCACGAATCGAGACTTCAAGTTTTTGCTGCTAATCCTAACTTTCCAAATCTCACTGAGGAGCAAACTTCATTTAATGATCTCACTGCTGATAAGCATGGCAATGTGCTCAATGCTGAGATGCGAAATGGTCTAGCACAAAAACTTACTTTCACTGTCACCAATCATGAGATGAGGTTGAGAGCATTGGAAGATATGCCAGCACCAAAACCGGAAATTAAAATTTCTAGATGTACGGTACATCCTGATTTTTCAAGACGTTGTAGAGTAACTAACCCTACTGAACTTCATCAATCTATTAACAAAGGACTTGGATCCTTTATGATTCAAATAAGAAAACAATATAACAAAAGCTGACCAGATTTTATTTACTGGGGGACCAAACACGACCAAGGGTCTTTTTATTTTTCAGAGCCAGCTTTTTATGACAAGTATAGAAATTTTATCGATATAGACCCAAGAATCATCAATGGATGAAAATTCATTGACGATGATAATTATGAAGTGTATGTGCCGTTGAGCGATCCAGATAGAGAAAAAAGGCTCTATCCTGATTCACAATTTTCTACTGACAGATATTCCGATTTCGATATTAATCCTTATTCCGTTTGGTTATATAAAAAGATAATTCCATGACCACACCTCAACACCGATGCTGCTGAACTATGTTATAAAGATTGTAGCACTAGGATTGGTAGAGCAAAATGCGAATCATATATTGAGAATACTCAAGCCTACAATAATATGAAACAAATATGTGAATCAATTACTGACCAAAAATCCTGCTCTCAGAAAATCCGTCAGTGTCACCGAATTAACTAATATTTCATCTACTAACCTTGGATACTGAGTTATCTGAGGTTTTTTATATCTAATGAATGCTAGAAATATCTTCTCAAACAAAAAAATCTGACTCCTGAGAATAATCATTATCAGAAGTCAGTTTTTTTACTATTTTATATTATTGTTGGCAAAGTGAGAGGTTTTTGAGTGATCTCAGCACTTCAAATTTCTTTACAATTTGTGCATAAGGAGTGAGATTTGGATAGTCTTTAGCATCTTGTTCAAAATCTTCCTTAAGTTCAAGGAGGTTTGCGATTCTTGAAACTTTTCCCTCTCCTCCATTGTCATTGGTAGAGAGCAATGAGAGCTGATCATTGACTTTTTGCAATGCTGATTCTATAGTCAATTGTGCTTTTGCTCCTGATCCATAACACTGTTGAGTCAAGAGCTGTCCGATTTGATCAGCATCTTCATTTGAGATCCCTCTTCCATAGATTTTGAAAGAAACTGTCCCCGCATAAGCTCCCTGTTCTGCGAGTGTCATTCCAGTATCTTCTGCTTTATCAAAGACAAAGGACTCAATCGCAATCAATGGTGGAATATTTTTATAAAAATCCTTGAGCAAAAGTACTTTGTTTGCTCCGTTTCTCTGCCCAATTGTATAAGCCAAAGACGGCAAACTTCTATACTTATCTCTAAAACGGAAATAACAGCTCTCCTGAGATTCACTCGCAGTACATGAGGCACTATGTCTGATCACTCGATCAATTACCTCAGCATCCAATAAAGGAGAAGAAGTCTGATTTTTGTCTTTGATAAACTGGTATAAATGTTGAGAGATTACTTTATTGTTGAGAATTCTTTGATCAAGTCCTGAAGTGGTAGCAATTTTATATTCTTTCGCTAAATTTGCGAGTTCTGTTGGTTTTTTCTCTCTAATAACTTCAAAAAGGTGAAAAGTAAAATCGTTGAAAAGTCCGATATTGTTTACATTTGAAGTCTGAGAAAGTTTATCCACTAAGAGCAAAAACGCTCTCTTTGAGTCAGACTTGAAATCTATTGAAATAGGGATATGAAAAAATCCGGTATCTTTTTCTTCGACAATATCTCCGATTTGCATATTTACAACTTCATTTACTCCAATATTTTGTCCGCTATCTCTGATGATTCCTCCCCACTGTTCGAGCAAAGTCACATCTTGATAAGGGTTATTATCCAAATATTTTTTTCCAAGTAAACTCAAGTCTACTTGCTGCGTGTAAGGATTTTTCCAGATATTGAGTGAAGGCAAAAGCAAATTTCTCAAAAAATCTGAATACACACTTCTTTTGAAATCCAATTCAGCTTTTACCTTATTTCTTAGTCCTAAGGTATTATCGTAGTAATCGACCATCTGATCAAGTGTCCTCAGTTCTGGTGCATCAGTAGCAACAAGTGCATCTGACTTAAACGACTGCAGATCGTAATTTTCCAAATTGTTTAGTTCACCAAGACGATCATTAAGATTCATGTTTTGATAAAAAGCAAATCCTACCAGTCCCAGTGCAAGAGCAGCTGAACATCCAAGTCCTATCAAGGCTTTGGTATAATCTTCTTTCTTTACTCCCAAAGAGACGATCTTGAGTTTATCCTTTCCAGATCCTCCTCCCATAGCTAGAGAAAACCAAGAACTGATCTTGTCTTTGATAGCATCTAAATTAAATGAAGTATTTTCCATATCCATATCGGCAAAAGATAAAAGTTTTAGTTGTGGCTATTTGCTTGATTTACAGCAGAATCTGAGATTTTTGTTTTAGTATCCCCAGATCCTGTTTTTGTAGTTTTGGAAGTGGCTTTGGAACCGCTTATAGCTGAAACAGATCAAGAAGTCTGACGTGTTTCTGTGATCGTTCCTTTTGAGTCAAGTTTTTGTTCTTTTTTTTGAGAATTTTCTCCATCTTGACTAAGATCTTTTGAGATAAATCCTCCCGTTGTATTTTGACTATCCCCATCAAAGAAACTTCAAATCCCATCAACAAGCGCATCCAAGAGACTTTCTGAGTGATTGTCACTTTCTTCCTCTTGCTCATCCAAGAGTGTCTTGTAGCTATCTACATAGTCAAAAATTTCTCTTTGGGTGTTCTTTTGGATAGGAAGGGTAAAGGTCTTTGAAGAGGTATGATATTTATAGGTTGTTCCTCCGAGCTCTTCTTCCTTTTCTGAAACTTGCATTTCCTTGACGTCAATTGACTTTCCTAGAATAAAGGTTGATTGCTTCAAGAGTTTAACAAGCTCGGAAACGATAAAGATATGTGGATTCTTGATACCTTCTCTAATAAGTGCATATTCATCTTCTTTAAGGGTATTAACTTCTACAGAGAAACTAATTTCTCCACTCTTACTATCAAAATCATTGAAAGTAATCGCAAATGATGGTAATTGAGCATTCTCTAGTTTACGATCGATCATATCCATCATTGTCTTGAAAAATCCAGTATCAAAATTCTCCTTGCTTTTGCTCAAACGATAATAAGTGTCAAAATCTCCAATAATGCTACAGTTTGCTGGTTCATAAGGATTATTGTAACAATAGTTGAGGTAATTTTTGACATCATTTTCTCCTCTAGCAAGCAGATCATTGAGTTTTTGTTTGATTTCAGACTTTGGCATTGAAAGTTCATTTGAGAGAGATGTTAAAAATACATCCATCAATGAAAATACCTTCATCGCACTAGAGAATTTTACGACTTCCAGTGAGAGTAAACTTCTCTGAATCGAAGAAACTGAATTATTTTCTTTCAAGATCGTTACGAGTTCCTCAGGGAAAAATCCATCTTTATTGAGTTGATCGGTGATCGTTTTGATTTCTTTTTTGAGTTCGATAGTTTTTTGACCAAAATCGCTTGAAGAGGACTGAATTAAGTCTTTTTTCTGAGGATAATTGAGACCATTCGCTGAAATCAGACTTTTTACCTTATTTTTTCCATCATTGGTAAAGTCTATTCCTCTGTGAGATTCTAGATCAAAAAGCCCAAGAAGCTGACCATATTCATTGTAATAATCAGAAGTAGCTTGGACATATTCATTTGGTGTTTCAGTATTAGGAAGTGATTTTGCTTGCAAGTACCAGTTGAAAAATCCAGCTCCTATCGCTGTAATCCCACACAGTACAATTCCTAATACTGAATAATAAAAAGGAGTATTGTAACTTTTAACCTCAGTTTTGACCTCAGGAGTGAGTGGGCTTTTTGAATCATCCAAAAAATCAAACGAAGGTGTCATTGGATTCCCCGATTTTACCTCTGTTTGCTTTGTGGCTTCCGCTTGTTGAGCAGTGCGAGCTTCTTCCTCCACTTTATTGATTTCTTCATGCCCAAAAAGTGCAGGATCGAGTGCTTGACTGGATTCTGGAGCGATAGGATCAGGCATCTGAGGTACTGGATCAGGAGATTTCGCTGCATTCTCAAGCTGAGAAGCCAAATCATCTCCCAAAAGTGAAGTCTTATTATCTTCGCTAATAACCATAATGAGAAAGGTTTAATGATAAAAGTGCTTTTTTGTGAGCAGTTCCCACAAACTTTCTCAAAGTATAGTCGAAAAATAAAAAAAGTCAAAAAATCTGACTTTTTTTCTCGTTTTCCTTTTAGCCCCCATTAATTATTACTAACTCTTTTATTCATTGAACTCTTCCCAGTCGTCCTCTTGAGGATTCTCCTCCAAAAACTTTTCGCAAACAGGACAGTGCTTTACAAATGGATCTTGCATTTTGATTGCATGATAGACAAATTCTCCTAGATCAATTACTCCATTTTTGCTATCAATTTGCAATACTTCTTCTTCCTTTTGTTCATCTTGATTGATTTCAAGTACATATTTTGCAGTATAGTCAGAAATCTCAATTTCTCTCTGATATTCTGCTCCACAGCGGTCACAAGCCTCACCTACACTACAATGCAAATCATCAATCGTTGCAAAAATTGAGTCTTTACCAAGCGATTGGAGGGTAATTTCTCCTGAAACTCACTCAGAATTCAGATTTGGAATTTCTTCCAACATTTTATTTTCAAAAACTAGATGATCATTGACTTTTGCTTTGAGCATATCAGATATTTTAACTTGAAAATCAGGATGAGCCATGGTTATATTTTCAAAAAAACTAAAAGATGATTTCACTATAATGATCCACCTTTTATTTTCAAAGTTTTTTGACTTGTTTTTGCTTGGAGATTGGATATACTAGAACTGATTTTGATTTATATGTCAAGGAGAAAATGAGACAAAAAGGATTTACTCTCATCGAAATCTTAGTTGTGATCGTTGTTTTTGGAGTAGGAATTTTGGCAATTTTGACGATGCTGACCAATAGTATCGGTTATTTTGATATAGTTAATATGCAGACCAGAGCCACCATGCTCGCAAAAGAATCACTTGATCTTGCATATGCTCATAGAGATAGCAATCTTGAACAAGGCTATCCTCGAAATTATGTTGCATGACCTGAGAATACTGAACTTTTTTGGAAGCCAGGTGAGAAGTACAAACTCGGTTTTTCCTCGGATAATAACTACTACCTCCTCCAAAAAATAGAAGAACAAGAACAGAAATCAGACTTCAAGTCGAATTTTGAAACCTTTAGAGTCGTATATCAAACAGGAGATAACAAACCAGATCACTATCGCTATCTTGATAATAGAGAGACAATAGACACTACCAAAGGATTCGCAAGACGAATTGAGTTTTCAAAGGTAGAATGAGGATTCCCTGAAAATAAGCTTCTCAAAATCTCATCTCATGCTCTTTATCAGAGATGATCAACAACAGGAGAGGTTGTTTTAGAATGATTTATAGGGCTCAAAGATAGCAAAGTTGAAGATGATTCTCAAGCAACACATTAACTTTATCATTGATTGAAACGATGAAAAAAAACTGATTTACCTTAGCAGAAATCCTTATTGTCGTGATACTTTTTTGAATGCTAGCAGGGATTATTATGAAAACCTATACGACAATTTCCCAAGTAAGTTTTAGAATCCAGCAGGAAAAAGAGATCGCGAAGGAGGCTCTCGTGCTCTCTCAAGTTTTGGATAATCTTGCACAAAATACGACTATTGATTATGAGAAGTATCAATCATCTGATCTTGTCGCAAACAACGGAATTGTCGATACTCTGTATCTCAGCGGAGATAGTGGGAAATATCAGATTTCTTCTAGTGCTTCTTGTACGAAAGATAATAAGATGACAACAAATCTAGAAACCCCAGATCAGCGTACAGAACAATCAAAAAATCAAAAAACTTGTGAACTCCTACTTACTACAACTACAGGAGGGAAGACAATAGAAAACTCTTTACTAGATGGTAAAAACTTTAAACTCAGCAAGATACAATTTAAGATCATACCATTTATCTGAAAGAGTGAACTCAAAAAAAGCTTACAAGCAGAAAATCCAGATCTCAGGAAGCTTCCACAAGACTGAAAACCAGCTTTTCGATTATTAGGAACTCTCTATAGTAACTATTACAATCCGAAAAAGCGAACCAATAATATTTCACTTCCTCTTCAACTTTTCTTCTCACTTCAAGGGAAAACTGAAAGCCTTTATTCTGATACCAATACCAATGATTGACAAACGCCTCAAGCCTAGGGGAAATATTCTCATTTTTACAATTTTTATACTCTTTGCTTCTGCTTTGTTAGGAATTTTGGTGAGCGTTATGATGAGGGATTTTCTCAAATATAGCAATGAAATCGCCCACTATCATCAAGCAAACGCTCTCGCAAAATCAGCAAGTGAACTATGATTTTTGATGATTTGAGAAAGTAGAGCAGGTTTTGACTTTAAGTGAAATGGAGATGGTTTGATAAAAGCAAATTTTTCCTGTCCTATGGAGAAAAATGAAAAAAAAGAATGCTGACTTCCTCGCTCCTTCTCCCTAACAATCGATGGACTCAAAGATCAGATTTCGACTACTTTAAAAGCTGGACAAAGTCTGACCTTACCAAGATTTTATCATAAAACCTCTGATTTCAAACTGACTAATGTGACTCCACGAAGTACCACACCAAAACTAAAGAACGCAGATAAAGACTTGAAAATCACTATCATAAAAGAATCTGACTGAGAAACACAAGTTCTTAACTTAGAAGGTTCAAACGATCAGTGAGCAGACAACACCTATTATATACTCTCAAATCTGAGCGATACTAATGCTAAGACAGTTGAGGTTGAATGATGAAAAGATAGTCCGCTCTTTGACGGAACATTCAAGATGACTGTTGAGGGAAAATATGGAGACAAAGTAGTTTCCAAGGAATATCAAATCAATCAGTCACTACCTGACTTTTTACAAAGCGATAATTATTTAACTTCACCTCAGAGCTCATAAAAGAGCTCTTTTTCCTTTGCATTTTTTCCCTGAATCTCTATATTCAAGGCAATACTTTTATCTTTTCCTTTAGCGATGCTCAATACTTTCAAAATACAGTTTGCCCAGATTCTCTCCGAGCATTTACCACTTGAGATCGAGGATATTTGTGCCCTTATTGTTCCTGCACCAGAAAATGTTGCTGGGGATCTTGCATTTCCCTGTTTTCAGCTTGCAAAAACGATGGGAAAAGCTCCAAATCTTATCGCAAACGAGCTTCAAAACAAGATCCAAGATCAGAATTTATGAATTTTTAGTGAAGTTATAGCGGTTTGACCTTATATCAATGCATCTTTTGATCCTCAAAAACTTGCTCAAATTGTCCTTTCTCAAATACAAGAACAAAAATCTGACTTTGGATCTGGTGCACCTTTGGATAAAACAATTCTCCTTGAGGGGCGAGCTCCAAATACTCATAAATCAATTCACATCTGACATGTGAGAAATTTTCTCCTTAGTGAATCAATTGCTAGAATCCTTAGCTTCTCAGGATATAAAGTAATCAAAACCTGTTATCCAGGTGATATCTGAGCTCATGTAGCCAAATGGATTTGGTATTATCAAAATTTTCTTGAAAATAAAAACTTTCCAGATCAAAATTTGAGTAAGCGAGTTGGAGAAATCTATACCCTTGCGACCAAAAAAGTAGATGAAAATCCAGACCTCTACAAACCGCAAATCGCCAATCTCCAAAAGTCGCTTGAAGACTGAGATCAGAATCTTGTTGATTTTTGGCAAAAGACTCGTGCCATGTGCCTCGAAGATATGCAAAAAATCTTTGCAGAGCTTGGGACTGAGCACTTTGACAAGCGATATTTTGAAAGTACTGTAGAACAGCCATGAATCAAAAAAGTTCATGAACTCCTCGAAAATGGTATCGCACAAAAAAGTCAAGGTGCAATCGTTATGAACCTCGAAGAGTATGGACTTGGTGTTTTCTTGCTTCTCAAGTCAAACGGAGCCTCACTCTATTCTACCAAAGATATTGCCCTTGCTTATCAAAAACAAGCTGATTTTCCAGATTATGATCAGTCTTTATATGTGGTAGGACTCGAACAAGAACACCACTTTCAGCAACTGTTCAAAACTCTCGATCTTATCTGATTTGATCAGTCAAAACTGCACCATGTCTCTTATGGACTAGTGGATCTCATCGATGGAAAGATGTCATCTCGTGCTGGAAATGTCGTGTTGTATGAAGATTTTCGTGATCAGCTCTTGAGCAAAGCAACTGAAATGATGGACAGCCGTGAACTTCCATCAGACAAAAAGCAAACTATTGCACATCAAGTAGCTTTTGGAGCAATGAAGTTTGGCATGCTTCTTCAGGACTCGGAAAAAGGGATAACCTTCGATCGAAATCAGGCGCTATCTTTTGAATGAGAAAGTGGTCCTTACTTGCAATATATGTGAGCTAGAATCTCCTCAATCCTCAAAAAAGCTCCAAATCCAGATTTCTCAACTCTCGACTATAGTTTACTCACTACCAAAGAGGAAAAAAGTCTGATTTTGTTGCTTGCATCTCTTCCAGATCTTGTACAAAAATCTGCACAAGAGTATAAACCAAACACTATTGCAAGATTTGCACTTGCTCTTGCAAAGCAGTTTTCTTCTTACTATCATAGTACCAAAATCCTTGATGATCAAAACCCAGCTCAAACTAATGCCCGCTTGTGCTTGCTAGTACTCATCCATCAGACCCTACAAAATGCGCTCAACTTACTTGGTATTGAGTTGCCAGAGAGTATGTAGTCATTGTTTAGCAAATAACCTGATAATAATGCAAATAAACATTAAAAATATTCCTATTTTAGTAGCGTTTCAAATCGTACAACAATTCAAAATCTGCCTTGTTTCTGTTTTTTTCCTTTTGACTTTGCTCCTGTGATGATGTGGTGTAAAAACTCCACAAATCTCAGTCCAAGACTACAACAATGATCTAATCTCACTCCAAGAATCTGCAATAGCACAGGTCAAAAACTATTATCAAGCACTAGATCAAAATTATGATGGCAAAAACCTACAAGATATCTACTCAACTCTCCAACAAAATCTCGCGACACTCGCAGACAAAGCAAATTCAGCTTCAGGCTATCATGAAGACTTCACACTCAAAAATGCAGTTCTCGGCTACATTACAGGACTACAAGTAAGTTTAGATCTCCATGAAAAACCAACGGTATTGCTTTTGACGAGTTATTCAGGATCTGCTCAACAATTTTATGAACAGGATAGAGCTGTGATCAACTCAGGGACTCAACTCTTTGCCCAAGACCTTAGCAAACTCGATCAGATGCTTGATCTGGCACAAGTTAAATTTGCAAAAAAACACGACTTAAAATTGCCCTAGTGGCAGTTTTTTTATTTTGTCCAAGGTCAAATGACTCCTCAAGACTAAAATCAGATTTCTTATTTTTTCTTAGCAAAAATTTGCAAAATATTTTTTTTCATTTATAATTAGGTGCGAATTTATATTGCAAGCCTTGTATAATGAACAAAAAAACAAAAACAAAAATTCTGACCTTGTCTGCTGTTTCTGCTTTGAGTTTGGCAGCGATTTGAGTACTTGCTTCCAATCCAAATAATGTGCTTGAATTTGACAGCGAGGTTAAGCAAGATGCACATTTGGAACTGTCAGGAGTGACTTTGATTGCACCCACACAGTCCTCAAATTTTGATGTATCCTTCAAAATGTCATGAGATCAACTAATAACCCTTACAGGGACAAATACTGCAAGAAATAGTGTACAGGGAAATGGAACGCTGTCTTTTTGAGGTAGTAACAATAAAACCAATGATCCTGAGTCGCTCATTCTCGGTGGAAACGGTAATGAAATCACTAACACTGCAAAAGAGAATATCATCGCAGCATCTCAATCAGTCAAAACTGCGGGAGAAGGTAGCACTAATTATGGGAAAGGGAATGTAATTTTAGCTTCATCTGGAGTAAACTTAACAGGAATTGGAAATATCCTACGAGCTGGGAATAATACCCAAATCCATGGAAATGATAACCTAACCTTTGCTACCGATAAGGTAAACATTAGTGCTAATAATTCTATGGCAATTGGAATCTGAATTCAAATAGATCATGATGGATCTTTTGTCTTTAATGGTACTTCAAAGTGAGAAACTACCAGAAAAGCTAATACCGCAATCATCAAGGCAAGCAATGGTATGATCATCAATGCAAACACAAAAACAGCAGATAATACTGATTTAACCATCAATGGTAGTCTCCAAGTGGGAAATAGTCAGATTGATACAGCCGGTGCTATTATCTATAATGATAATTGTCTTCAACTCAAGAATACCGAACTAGGAAGAATCGGACTCAATTGTCCTAATGCCACAAATACCGAAAGTCCTTTTCTTAGTTTTGGAGAAGTAGCATGTGGAAGAAATGCTAAACATTATGAGATTAATGATAGACAAACAACATGGCCTTTGGGTTCAGATAATTCAGATTTCTGCTCAAAAGGAAGACTTGACGAACCAACCCCTACGTTTTTTACCCCAGAAGATCGTGCTGCTGCATACAAGACAAGAGGAGGAAGTTATGCGAGTGAAGGATTTGGTTATACCTTCCACATCTGTTTCAATGAACAAGATCCTACTTGTGCTCTTCCAAAGCTTAAAAAAAGTTGGACCTGCT
>CAUQDZ010000016.1:0-21782 GCA_963517005.1 uncultured bacterium | reverse complement strand
TTTTTGCTAGCATCCACCTGCTTAAGTGCCCAAAAGAGCAAAATCCATGAGATTCCTACTCCAAACAAACCTATCAACAAACTATACAAATCAATAACTGCAGAACTAAAAGTAATCTTAATAAAACCGAGAAGATCACAGGTTGTTTCTCTAGCTCCACCACACTTCATCCCTGTCAATGAAGTAATTCCCTGAGATGCTGCATTTTGAGCTGCTTGATTATCTCCTGGATACACCGAAGTTTTGAGAATCGTCATAAACATCAGTGCCATACTCAAAGCAAAACCTATAAAAACAGGAGCTAAAAGCAGAGTTCTGAGTTTGTCTAAATTTAGAATATCATCTAGAAACTGTATCTTTAATCCTGATAACATATCTCAAAAGACATTAACAAGCACAATCAATGGAGAAAGTGCTATTGCTAACCACAAAAGAAATACTCTCCAGAACAAAACTACAACCATCGCTATCAAGGGCAAGAGCATTGCAAGCAAAAATACAACATTGATTACTGCAGAAATCAGCTGCTGTTTAACCCCCAAACTATCATTGAGCTTTGCAAAAGAGATCATATTGCCATAGAGTGCCACAAATGGTCCTGTCCATCCTGTAGCTTTTTGAGTAAGATCTGAGAGAGAAAGACCTCACTGATCATAAAGACAATAATATTTCTTTTGTCCTGAGGTAGATGAAGTCTGAGATCAGTCTTTTTGTTCTGTTTCGATTGGAGTATTTGGGATTGGTCAAATGTGATCACAGTTATTTGTCAATCATTCTTTTTTTTCAAATTTTTGAGATAAGAGAAAAGCTTGATTTTCTGATAACATTTCTGATGCCTTTTTATCTGCATCTGTCCCTTTTAACTCAGTTTCTTTCTCTTTTAATTTTTTATTCCATTGTTCAGCTTCTGATAGACTATTCCACTCCTTGTAAGAGTATATCGATCCATTATCAAAACAATACCCCTCTTCCATTTTTTTGAAAGAAGCTCCTGTACCTAATGAATTAAAGGATCTTCACACAATTAGCTGCTGATCCTTTCCACCTACTCTAACCGCAATATGCTTACAAGGAGCTATATTTTTTTCTACTCATTTTTCCTTTCACGGAAGCGTCATATAATAACTCAAAGCTCTATCATCTTGTGTACCCTTCCCTTCAATATTTCACAAATTTGATCGAACTCCAACTCCAACAACTTTCATATCCTGTTTAGCATCAGTCTGTGAGAGTAAGGTAGTAGGCAATGCTCCTACGGTATAAGTCAAAACTGAAGAAATATCAACAGCAACCATCATAATAAATCGACTAAGTTGAACTCAAACTCCTGCAATCAGGACTTTTTTTATCAAAACTCAAGGCCCCTTTGACTTTGACATATTTCTTTTTACTCCTATAGCATAATAGAGAATTTCATAAAGAAAAATAAATCAGATTATAAAGTTTGCGAGATTTTTGACGATAGTCCAGACTTTCCACAACGGTGCATCTAAATGAAGATAAGATCAATAAACCAAATTATTATCCATAGCAAGCCCTGCTAAAGCAACAAAAGGCCACAAAATCAAATATGAAGCTTGCGAGATAAAACTTAATTCTCCAAGTACTTTAGCAATAAGCTCATTTTCAGTTTCTGCCTGTGTCTTAGTTTCTGTAACAGGAGCCGCTTGATTGCTCGTTGCAAGAGCTGGAATATGAGAAAATAAGAGAAATGAAGCAAGAACAAGCATTACCCCTTTTACAAGTTTTTTGTTGAGTGAGTGTAGTCCTGACAAGAGGAAGGATCATCGGTGCAACATTGACAAAATCGAAGATAAAAGACTTACCTCTGATTATAGTCAGATTTTTATTTTTTCCTATTTTTGTATGGATTTTTTTATGACATCATCTTGACTTTTTTTATAAAAAATATATAAACTCTTTTAGAGAAATCATATTTTCTCTACAATACAAAATGATAAACAAAATAGAAAAAAATCTGACTTTGATCAAGGAGAAATCCTTTGATCAACAGGGGCAGAATCTGCTTCTTAAACTTTTTTTTCGCTATATTATTGGCGAGAATCCAAGCATTTTTAGGAGAATTGCTGTGTACAAAGATGAAAATGAGGGGATACAGCTCCATTTTGATCTAAAAAGAGAGATACATATTCGTAAAATTAATTTTAGAATAGAACTTCTTTCCAAGCAAGGGGTTTATCAAAATTTTGATAGTACTCAAGTATCTTGGAAACCTGTTCGAGCTGTATCTACTCAATCTGGGATTTTCAGTCTTGTTCTCAAGATTCCTGAAATCAGGGAAATCAGCATTGCTGAAAACAATTTCAAAAATATACATAGCTTCTTTTTCTAGATTTAGCTATATTAAAACAGGAGATTTTATGAATGATGAGATCTCCTTTTTTTAAAAATATTTTTTATCAAAATATTGACTAAGCAATAAAAAATACTTCTTCAAAAAAAGAGTCAAAAAAATCTGACTCTACTCTTTGATAATTTGAACTCTCTTTGTCTTGAAAATAAAAACAGATACCTGAGACTGAAGATTATATTTTTGTTTGATGAAAGATAAACCTTGCTGGATTGTATCAACTCCCTTAGTATTTGGTAGGAGCACTCCGCTATTTTGCCCCTCAGATTGAACAAGGAAAAGTCCTCGTTCTTTCATAGACAGTTTGACAAGAGTATTTGGGTCATTTTGCAATTGAAGCTGATCAACAAAATCAAAAATCAGACTTTTTATCTGGTTTTCATATTTTTTCAAAATCCCCTGATAAAAACTATCAACAAGTTGCTCTACAGATCTGTCTGTTTTGATTACTCCATTGGAAGCCAAAAGGTTACCACTACTGTCAAAAGCTGAAACAAAAAGCCCTGTTTTTGAAGAAAGAGGAAGCATTTGTGCGATTTGTGTTTTGATTTTCTCGATCACAATATTCTCTGACCAAATAAAACACTCTGAGTATACAAAAATACCCTCAAAAAGCAAGATCAGAAAAAAGAGTATCATTATTGATACAATAACGATACTCTTTATCTCATTAGAGTTTTCGTCTTCTGTACTCCAGAAAACGATAAGAATAAGGAGAGTCCTTATCCTGAGCAAATTGCGTTTTGCTTACCAATTCCCATTTTGAAAGTTCAATCTCAGGAAAATAGGCATCACAAAGCTGAAATTCGTGATCAATCTCTGTAATATACAGACGATCGACACGATCCATAACTGCTTGATAGAGCATTGCTCCTCCAATAAAAAAGAGCTCCTCTTGCTGATAAAGCTGAAAGACTTGATCCACACTAGAATACGTTTCACATTCCGGATACTTTTCAAGAGAAGTATCTGAAGTAATAACAATATTCTTTCTATCAGAAAGTGCTCCATGAGGCAAAGACTCATAAGTCTTCCTCCCTATTACGACAATCTTACCGATAGTCATATCCCGGAAATACTTTAGATCTCCAGGAAGATAGGCAAGTAGTGTATTTTCCTTTCCTATAGCACGATTTGCATCTATAGAGCAGATAATCGCCGAATAAGCTTCTTTTCCCATATTCATTTATTATTGATGTTTATTCTTATTGACTTTTTATTTTCGAGTGATACTATATCTTTTTTCTCACAAAAAACAAGAAAAAAAAGACTAAATTCTTAGCCTTTTTTTCACTCAAGATTCCCAGGATCTTACTTATATTTTTCTTTAAGCTTTGCAATTTTTTCTGCTTTTTCAGCTGCTTTTTTTGCTTCTCTTTCAGCTCTAAGTTCTTCTTTTGTCTTTTCAACAACAACTTCTTGAGCAGTTTCAGTTTTTTCTTCAACCTTCTCTGTAGAAGCTTCAGCCTTAACTACAACAGTTACTTCTTTTTTCATATCCTTGTACATAAAAGGCACTACAAAAGAACCAACTTCATTGATCTTTTTTTTGAGTTTGAAAAGATGAGAATCTACTTCAAGACCATAAATTTCTTTAATTGCAGCAGCAATATCAGCCTCACTTACTTTTGCATACAATACTCTATCCTTGTTTGCTTTTCTTGTAAGTTCAACACCTCCATTTTCTGCCATCTTAGCAAAAAGTTCATCAAGAGATGCAGCTTTCTTTTCTCTAGCAACAATAGCAGCCTGCATTTTTTGTTCATACTTATTCTTGTTTGCTTTGTCTGCAAGTACTGCAATATTTTTAGGCAAAAGTACATTTCTAGCAAAGATAGGCTTTACCGCAACGATTTCGTATTTTTCACCTAGATGCTTATCATCCTGAAGCAAAATTACTTCAATGTTTCTGTTCTTAATCATTCTTCTTGGCATCGTACAACACAGATTTATATAAGTAAAATATCTGTATTTTTTAAATTTCACAGAAATCTAAAAAACTATTTCATCGCTACTTATAGTGATTTGCTAGAAAAATGCAACGATTTTTAAAGTTTTTTTCATTTGAATAAAATCAGACTTTTAGATCTTTTCATAAAACTCCACAGGAAATAAGTTAAAAAGCCTGATTTCAAACCATCTTTCATTTTAAGTTTCAGATTTATTTTCCAAATCTTGACATTTTTCTATTTTATGGTTAAAATATAAAAACTTTATTCTTACTTTAATAATACCCTATGAAAAAAACAACTCGCCCATTATTGAATTTATGAAATCTAAAAAATAATATTAAGAAACGAATTTCTCATTCTGAAGACATAGAGGATAAAATCAAAAAAATTCTGATTCCTGGTCTCGTTTTATCTTTGATCAGCGGGGGAATTATTCGAGCCAGTAGCCCACTTCCTGAATCTATTACTGAGATCTTACCTCTTATCGAACAAAAGCTTAGTCTCAAAGACAGTCCAATATCAAGAAATATTCCCTACGAATCACTAAGTAGTGTTTTTGACAAATATTGCAGCCCTGAGAGTATCCAAAAAGGGGAAATACTAAGCGAAAATATCTATCAAACAATCGAAGAAGAACTTAGTAACAACCTCCAATTCAGAATCTTATTTTTTAAGAGATACAAAGACTATATTCTCAATATCTGAACAGGAGATCAGGAACAATTTTGTCAACAAAAAGTAGCTGGATACACACTTTTACACAATATCCAAAAAGAGAAAAGCTGAAATGGAATTATCGACACTCATAGCATCAAAAAAAACCAAAAAAAGAAAAATCACAAAAAATCTCCTCAAATGCCATCACTACAAAAAACAACACAAGCCTTATCATCGGCAACTCCTCTCGAAAAGATCAATACTTTTGAAAAATGAGAAAAATTAACAGATTTCCCTTTCAAATTTGTTCATGAAAAACACCTCCTAGAAACTAAAGAGGAATTGCTTTTTGGAGAAAGTATTGAAAAGTATGCCTATCACACCTTACAACTCCTTCTTAAATATAAAATTCTAAACTTGGAGGAAATCAAACATTTTGAGGGAAAGATTAAAATCTCATATACCCTTGCTTGTGATGAAACCCATGGAAGTTTTAAATATCGCCCAAAAGGTGATGGTACTCGCGTTCCCGAAGGAATTGAAATTCTAATCAGTCTTTGCAAGCCGTTAGCTGAGGGGGCAGTTCTACAAGAGCACATCCAACATGTTTTGGTACATGAACTTGGGCATTATCTCTATTTTTTTAGAGACGAGAATAACAAAAAATTTGATACTATTTGTTGGAACGAGCAACAAAAACTCTGTAAAAAAAGCGACTTTTATAGCGAATATTCAGAGGAAAATAAAGAAGAAGACTATGCTGAGAGCTTTGCCTTTTGGTTTGCACAACTCAATGGGATTCCAGAAGAGATTGAGCAAGAACATTGATCTGCTCTAGGAAAATGAATCAATGAGAAAAATAACTACTTCAACAATTTTTACAAACGACTACAAACACAAAACGCTCATTAGGGCGTTTTTTGCAAGATATTTTACTTGACTTTAGAAAATAATTGCCTATAAACAAGATCAGACAATAAAGGAAAAACAAAGACAAAAAGTCTGATTTTATTTTTTAATACCTTAAAATGCGAGATGCCCATACCCATCTCAATCATCCTGAACTTTTTACTGATCGAAAATGATATTTAGCAAAATTTGCTCAAGAAGGATGAAAAGGACTGATAAATATTTGAGTAAATGAGGAATACAACAAAAATGCCCTGGAAATTGCCCAGAAAGTAAAACAGGACTTTCCTAATCTTTGGGTAAAAGCAAGTTTGGGACTCCATCCTTGTGATGTTAGAAATACAAGTCAAGATGTGAATTTAGAATACCAGAAACTCAAAACTCAAATTGAAAAAAATGGAGAACACGTAGTCGCAATAGGAGAATGCGGAATTGACCTTTACTATCCCGAGGGAGCAGAAAATTTAGAATTACAACAAGGGATTTTTAGAATGCAATGTGAGCTAGCCAGAGAGCTTGATCTCCCTATTGTTATTCATTCAAGAAATGCTTTTAAAGAGACTTTTGAGATTTTACAAGCGTTCACGGATTTAAAAGTTTATTTTCATTGCTGGAGTTATAGCAAAGAGGAACTAAAAACACTCTTAGATACCTTTCCAAAGCTTTGGATCGGATATAATGGAATTTTAACCTATCCAAAATCTCAAGATATTAGAATCTGTCTACAATCTACTCCAATTGAACAAATCGTTTTAGAAACCGATGCACCCTACCTCGCTCCACAAGGATTTCGCGGAAAAATCAATCATCCTGACTTGATCAAAGTTGTAGCAAAATATGCAAGCGAAATACTTAATATCAAAGAGGATACCTTCCGAAAACAAATAGAAAACAACACTAAATCACTCTACAACCACTAAACAGAAAAGTTTTCTAAAAAATTAAAAAATCTGACTCTGAGTGTAAATTCTCATCAAAAGTCAGATTTTTTTTATTCAAGAAGCTGAGTCCTGAGTCTTTTACTATTAAGGAAAATAAGCAAGTCAATATCTCCTGAATCTCGCTCTCTATCAAAAGTTTGAAGTGAAGAGGAGGAATGGAAAGGAACAATATATCTACTATGAAATTTACCATAAAATTTATTGAAAAGCTCAAGAAAATAAGGATTTTTAACAATCGGAGAAATGAGAAAAAGATCCTGTTCTGTTAGCCCTAGACTCTCAAGCCACTTACAAATCTGCTGAGTATAGAAAGAAACAGTTTCGGTAACAAGACTTTTAGCTAATGGATTTCCCTCAATCTCATCGTGAGACTTATATCGATATTTTACGATTTGATTTTCTCTATACATCTGCATTAAGAAAGCGACTCCAAGATTAATCGATTCTATTCTCTTGTAAAAACCTTGCTCTACCTGAATGATTTTACATATTCACTCCTTGATATAAAGCAAATAGAAATTATCTCTTTCGAGTTTTCTCTTGAGAAAAGAAATCGTTTTGAATGTCTCTGGATAGATATGCAGATTTTTATGCTCAAAGACATCTCCATAATTACGATTAAATTCCAAAAGCGTATTTCTATTGATATAGATTAAGCAAAGACGAAAGTATAGCTGTCCCTTTGCTCAGATTAAGAATTTTTGAGGCTGTCACTGAACATAAATATTATCAATATGAGTAAAAAGCAATTCCTCTTTGGTAATGGTTTTTAGATAAGATATTTTTTGTTGCAAGATTTGATTGTAATCATCAATAGTAAATGGCGACTGCATTTCTCTATACATATCAAATCTAAAGAAATGGAATCTACTCTCATCAAGCAAAAAATAATGCTCATAGTCTGATAAATCCCTAGACTGCTGAATAGAAGCATCTAAGTCTTGATAATTACAATATTGTTGAATCCCTAGCTGATCATACTTGAAAACCTGCATCTTAGGATGCTTGCTATCAAATTCTTCCTGCCAGAGATAAAACATAATCTAAAATAAGAGTAAAAAAATGTAAAAAATCAGACTTCAATCTTTTATTCTTTTTAGAGCAGAGTTTAATAATTTTTCAGTGCACTAATTCTCTCCTCAATACTTGGATGGGTCTGAAACAAACTTACAACTTTTTCGAGGGGATTTACAATAAACATCGCTGCCATTCTATCATTCTCCAAAGGAACTAATGAGTCTTGAGAAATCTTTTTCAGAGCTGAAATCATTGCTTGATTATCTTTTGTCAACTCAACAGCTCAAGCATCGGCAAGAAACTCTCTTTTTCTCGAGATAGCAAGCCTAATCAGTGGATAGGCTATGTATCACAAGACTAACAAAACTAGCCCAACAATCAAAATAGGATTAGCTTTTTTATCTTTACTAGATCTCTTGTTCCCTGATGCGATTCTAAGCAAAAACTCTCCAAGCATTGCAATCGCACCAATATAGACTACCGTAACCAGCATCAAAAGTGAATCTTTATTGATAATATGTGTGAGTTCATGAGCAGCAACAGACTCTATTTCAGTTTTATTGAGCTTTTGTAGCAGCCCTCTAGTAAATACAATTCGAGCATCAGAGGACTTCCAACCAAGTGCAAAAGCATTCATAGCTGAACTTTCGATAATTCACACTTTTGGTACGGGAAGGCCTCTAGAAATACAAAGATTTTCAACAATATTGTAAATTTCTGGTTCTTGTGCTCTTGTTACAGCCTTAGCTCCTGAATAAGAAAAAATCAAGCGTCTCTGAAAGAAAAATGAGACAATCCCCCAAATAACCACTACCGGAATTAAAAGACTTAAGGAGCTTAAAGTCAGATTTTGAGCTTGTTTTACTGAATTCTCTGAAAAATAAAATGCAATAAAAAGAACACCTACTAAAAGTAGCGGGAAAAGAATGAGTAAAAGCACACTTTTCAATTGATTACTACGCTGAGAGGCATAAAGTCACTGATACATCAGAAAAAAGAGGATAAAACAAGTTGGAATATAACTTTGAAGCTTTTACCTTATATCAAAGAATTAAAATTCAACCTTTGGAGCCTTTTTTGCTGCTTGATCTTCAAGTTCAAAGAAAGGAACTTGTGTATGTCAAAAGTGCTTTGCGATCAAATTTCCAGGGAAAGTTTGGATTGCAGTATTGTATTCTTTAGTAGTTGCATTAAAGAATCTTCTAGCTGCAGCAAGCTTATTCTCTATATCTGAAAGCTCATTTTGAAGCTGAAGGAAGTTTGTATTTGCCTTGAGATCTGGATAATTCTCAGAAACGGCAAAAAGCGACTTCAAAGCTCCTGTAAGCTGATTACTTGCCTCAAGCTTTGCATCAACAGTTTGAGCAGACATAAAACGAGTTCTTGCATCAGTAAGACTCTGCAAGGTTGTTTTTTCATGAGCTGCATAGCCTTTTACTGTACTTACGAGATTCTCTACAAGATCGAATCTATTAAGCAACTGCACATCAATATCAGCAAAAGCATTTTCTCTGTTATTTTTGAGCGCAACGAGTCCATTGTAGAGTGTTACAAGATAAATCACTAAGAGAGCTACAATCCCCAAAATAATAAATAGTGTCATAATTATATCGTATAAAAGATAAAAAAACATTAGTTAGATTCTGCCACTCCCTCAGGAAGTTTTCTAGCAAGAATGGTTTCTCCATCGACAACCCTATCTCCAATCTGAGCCAACACCTCAAAGTTATGATCGAGAACTACACTCACTTGAGATCAAAGTTTGATCAAACCGATTATTTCTCCTTGCTTCACCGTCTGCTCTGGCTGAAGATAACTCACAATCCTTCTGGCTACGAAACCAGCAATTTGAATAATACGGAATTGATAGTTTTCTGGTGTTTTGTAAAGTGATGAGAGATACTCATTTTGAAAAGTGGAATTCATACTTTTCCCTTTTTTCATTGCATTGAGAAAGCGTCCTTTTTCATAATATGTATCAATAAGGGTAGATTCCAAAGGAGCTTTTTGATAATGAACATCCAGTGGTGTCATCATAATAGAAATCAAAGTTGCCCCTGAAGAAAAGCCTTTTGTCCAGTCATCTAAGACGACATTATGTTTTTTATAAAGCTCCGTTTTTTTAAGATTTTCATCAAAAGGAATAATCGCAATAATTTTTCCATTTGCAGGAGAAACAAAAAATTCATCATTATTTGGAATCGCACGCTGTGGAGAACGAAGAAAATAAAACGCGTAAAATCCTCGTCCTATCAACAATAATGCAAATATTGAAACCCCAATAATTTTTAGTATTTTTTTCATCCAATAAATGGAAAACAAGATATAAAGTCTGAATTTTGTCTTTTTTTGTATTTTGATTGTAATGACAGAAAAGAAAACGTAAAATTTTTGATTATACGTATTTCCTAAAGGAATATCCAATTACTTAGTTTGATTTTTGTCTAAATAATCTTTAACCACTTCACTCATCGCTTCAACAAGAACATTAAACCTCTGATCATCTGCGTGTAAATCTTTTTCAATAACCTGCTTCTGTCTTTCCATGAATTGTTCCTTGAGCGAAATAAGTTTGGAGACTTGTTTTTTAGGGTTACTCACATCGGCAAAAGGAAATTCAGTACCAAACTCCAATTTGATGAGAATATCTCCAACAGATCGGATTTTATTCCAAATCCCATTTTGTGAAGAAGCAATAGTATTGATCTTATTTCGAGAAAAAAACTCTGTTTTATACTCCAATCGCCCCTCTCGCAAAAACAAAATCGCATGCTCCTTACTCAAGATCAAACAATCTAAATAAAGATTTAGAAAATCCAATGTTCGCTTAACAAACAAAAAAATTCCAATAATTCCCATTCCCCAATCCCAGTAATGTGCAGGCATAAGCGAATACACCCCAGGAAGGAGATTTTTGATCACAGCATAAGCTACATAGAACAAAAAAAGGAGCGATAAGATAATTACCGCTTCTTTGAGGTGAACAACAGGACTATGTCCGATAATCCACTGAATATCAGAAGTATTGACATATTTTTTGATAAGTATTGTTCTGAGCATCGCCCTGTCAAATATTCACATAAAAATATCGCTTTGCGTTATTTTACTTCGTAAAAAATATATCATCTCTGAGAAAACACTACGCAGTCTTGTTCTTTGCTGCTTCGATTCTCTTTTGTTTTTCGAGATATTTTTCCATCATACCTTTAACTGGTCTTACTACAACTCTATCCTTATTGAAAGCAGGATGACATTGGTAGCAAGTTTCGAGCTTAATAGGTCCTGGAACTGTAGTATTTACAGTAAAAGTTGCTCCACAGATGCATGTTACAGTAACATCTTTGTGGTAAGCTCCGTGAATTCCTTTTTTCATTGAGCAAAAAATTAACAAATAAATGTTTCCGAATAGTTTTAGTGTATTGATTTGCTCCTGATTATCAAGAGATTTTGATAGTTTTGAGAACTAGTCAAAAATCAGACTTTTTATCTTTTTTTAGAACTTTGCACGATATTGTTCAATAAAGCTTGGTAAAAGTGTTATCTCATCATCCTCAGCCCTTTTGTTTCGATGTTGTTTACCACATTTGATACAAGAAAAAAGAATTCTGATTTCCGAGTTCTTCATCTCATAGGAGATCGGATACATCGCCCCCTTGCATTCGGTCGCCCTATCCCCAGGAATATCACCATCCACATGAAGCGAAGCAAAACAAAAAGGGCAGTGATTACGACAGGTTTTGGATGCCTTGGTAATCTGCTGTCAGCAGTGATGACAAGTGAAATTTTCGTTGATCGTTTTCATAGAACGTAAATTACAATAAACAGACTTTTATAAAACATACTTTGTTGAGAATTCTTTAGCACTTTTTTGTTGTCCCCCCTCAAGAAGTTCTTTTTCTAACGGAGATAACTCAAATGTAACAAACTCTGCCCCCTTTTCTTTTAGAAGACTCACAGCAAAATCCAACAATTCACTGAATTTCAATGGACTTTCCTCCTCTTCTAGAGCAATCATCAAAACTTCTCATTTTTGTTTATGAAGATTAACTGCGAGGAATCCTCAAAATATACCATCTTCCAATTGAATAAATAGTGAATATTCAGAACTAGGATCTACAATCCTCTCACTCCAAACACGAAGAAACAAATCATAATCTGTTTTATACATATTATATCCAAGATAATCATTTAACCTTTGGTATTTTTTTACCATTAAAGTTGCGATTGAATGCAAATCATTTTGTGTTGCAGAGATAATTTTCATGGTTGTTCTAATGAAAATATATAAATAATTTAAGGAGACTTTGATATCATCAACCGAAATAAAATACCCTATAAACTATTTATATATACTCCATAAAAAAAATCAATTCTAAATTTTTGAAAAATTACAAAAAAGTTTCCCTAGATATCTTCCCATGGGGTAGCTGGGGATCGAACCCAGGACCACCAGCTTAAAAGGCTGTTGCTCTACCGACTGAGCTACTACCCCTCATAGAGAAAGATATCTAATAAGGAAACTTTTTGATAACGGAATCAGTATATTGTTTTGCTCCGTTTTTTCAAGACTTTTTTAGAGAATATTATCTAAAAAGTTTTGAGTATAGGATCCTAGATAAAACCCTTAAATTTCTTGTAAAGTCTAGAGTTGATCTTTACCTTTACTTGACTTCCATCTTCAAGTTTAATCCACTTATTGATAAGATTAACCTTGAACTGTCTTTTTCCAGCTCTCATTGAGTGAGATCTAGTCTGTCCAGATTGGGTCTTTCTTCCTGTAAAATGACATATTCTAGCCATGATGATATCACATATTCTAAGATAAAATATCTGCCTGTAAATGTTAATATATTATACATTATTCAGCAGCTGGTGTAGCTTCTGGAGTTTCTTCATCTTGTTCAAGTTCTACTACAGTTACTACTGGTTGCTGAGCATCATCTACGATTTCTACATTTTTAGCAACCGTCAAATCCTTTACAAAGATTACATCATTTACTGTAGCAATCTTGCTAAGATCTACTTCAATAGCATGAGGCAAATCTTGTGGTAAAGCAGATACTTCTACAGAATCTTTTACCAACTGAACTTTTCCTTGATTAAGTTTTTCAACTGCTGATTCTCCAGTAAGTACAACAGGAATATTTGCAGTTACTTTTTGATGTTTGTCTACAGCGAGGAAATCCAAAGACAAAACCTCATCTGTTACAGGGTCAAGTTGCATTGCATGAAGCAATACGAGTTGATCCAAAGCACCAGTCAATTCAATAGGAGTTGAATATCCACTAGTTCTATATACTCTAATAAAGTCGTTTTTTACACACTTAAGAAGAACTGGAGTTTCCAACATCTTTCCATATACAACCGCTGGAACGAGTCAGTCTTTTCTGATTCTTTTCACATTCTTCCCAGTTTCTTCACGAAGCTGAACGGTAAGTTTCATAATTCGATATGACAAGATCTAAAATATTTATAACACAACACTCTCAAAAGTGTAGGTTTTAATAGTCAATACTGAGTTTATCCCACAAATAAAACAGCCCTAAAAGTCTGATTTTATCAAATGAGAATACTATTTTTGCAAAAGGTTTGTTTCTCTTCTATCTGCTGAGATTTTACTCTTCATTCTTGCAGCCTTTCCAACCTTTTCTCTGATGTAGTAAAGCTTAGCTTTTCTGATCTTGTATTCATCAAGCAACAATACTTTATCAAACTTTGGAAATGAAAGAGGATATACTTTTTCAATAGTTTGTCCTGCAGCAAGTCCTCTGATAGTAAAAGTTCCATCAGCTGATCCTGGCTTTTTAACTTTGATGATCAACCCTTTGAATTTCCAAATTCTTTCAGTAGATCCTTCACCAACTCTTTCATGAAGCTCTACTTGCATTCCTGTCTTTACAGGAAGGATATTATATCCGTGTTCATCAGATATAAACTTTAATCTCTCGTAATTCATAATACCTTCTGAGTTCAAGAATAAAATTATTTACTTCATTTGCTATTCATCACTTTAGCTTTCCATTTTCTCTGCTGTTCAAGCATTCTTCTTACATCCATAATCACTGTTTTTTCAACTCTTGTAAGAGCCTTATTCAGCTTTCTTTTTGCATTTGTCTTAAGTCTTGCCATTGCTCTATGCTAGTTTAGATGATAAATCTTGAAGCCCTCTTGAGGTGAGTACTTCCTGAACCTTTCTCATAGGAATTCCATATTTCTTGAGTTTTGCTTCAGCCTTCGCTTTCGCATTTTTAACCCAAGCAGTAGTTCCTTCCTTTGCTTCTTTTTTCAATACATCGATGTATCCATCTACAGCTTTTTCGTTTTTATTTCCTGTTTTTGGTCTGTGCAAATTTAATGCTTTCAGGAAATGCTTAATTTTTCTTCCATTAGTATCTCACATTAGAAATAACAATCAAAAAATAAAGTCTGATTTCTTTTTCTGTTTTTAGAAAGAAGAAAACTAGTTAATATATTTAGCCATATAAGCAAATGCTTTATTCGCTTCAGCCATCTTGTGAGCTTCTTCCTTTTTCTTTACTGCCGCTCCTTGATTTGAATACGCAGCAAGCAACTCTTCAGAAAGTCTCTTGTACATAGGTTTTCCAGACTTTCCTCTTGCAGCGTCAAGAATCCATTTTGTAGAGAAGAAAAATCTTTTGTCAGCCCTTACTTCTACTGGTACTTGATACACTGCACCTCCGATTCTCTTTGATTTGATCATTGTTACAGGAGAAGCATTTTCGATAGCAGTTCTCACTACAACAGTTGGGTTCATATGTCCATTTGCTTTAATCTCTTTCAAAGTATCTTCGTAAATTCTCTTTGCCACACTTTTCTTTCCGTGCTTCATGATAAAGTTAATAAACTTTTCTTCATAATTGAAAGTGTCCAAAGTCTTATTTTTAACTACTGCCATTGGATAATAACAAAATACAAATTAAAATATCTTTTTCTCTTGATACCTACTTAACAAGTATTCAAAAGAATGGACTACTTCTTAGGTCTTTTTGCTCCATAAAGAGATCTACTTTGCTTTCTATTTGCTACTGCATTAGCATCGTATTTTCCTCTTACAATATGATATCTCACACCTGGAAGATCCTTTACTCTACCTCCTCTTACAAGAACAACACTATGCTCCTGAAGACCATGCTTTTCTCCTGGAATATATGCCAATACTTCTGCTCCATTTGAAAGCCTTACCTTTGCAAATTTTCTCTGAGCTGAATTAGGCTTTTTAGGTCCCATAACAGATACCTTGAGACAAACACCTCTCTTGAATGGAGCTGGTTGCTCAACTTTCTTGTTTCCTTTCAATTTATTAACAGCGAATTGAAGCACTGGTGCCTTTGACTTAAAGGTCTTTTTTACTCTTCCCTTTTTTACAAGTTGATTAATAGTTGGCATTGTTTTTCAAACAAAACTAAATTAAAATCACATTTTGCTTTGCCGTCTCTTAAATTTCCTTAGAACTCAAATCACACCATCTGATTATGGGAAGAGGATTTTCACCTTTTCCTAGAAACTAAAAAACGACCAACGCATCATATATACCAAAATTCGAATAAAAATCAAGGGATTTTTTGATAATTTTTATGCTTAATATAAGCTATTACTCAGCTTTTAATTGAGAAAAATAAGTTTCTAAGCCAAAAGTCTTGTTTTATTTTTACAAAATAGTAGTTTATAAGTGCATTTTCAAGAGACTTTTATATAAAACCTTTGTCCTACCTAAGAAAACAAAAAAAGAAAAAACTGAATCCAAAGATTGCTAGATCTCTAGATTCAGAATTTTTTTTGTTTTTATATTATTGTTGAGTAGGAACTGTTTCATCTTGATATTGAGCATCTCCCCATGCAAGCATTGGCATGAAAATAATTGGCAAAAACCAAAGTCCAAGTGCAAATCCAGTACCCTTTCCAAACTTTTTAGCAATATCAAAAGTTGCAATAATAGACAAAATTCCAGCTACTGGAGGTAAAAGCAACCACCATGTCCAATTTGGATGACCTGCAAGTTTAAACCACAAATAGACATTATAAATAGGTACTAAAATTCCCCATCCCGGAAGTTTTGCTTTACTAAGGACTTTCCATCAAGCTGCAATCATAGCAACGATAAAAGCAAGCCAAAACGCAAGCATTCCCAGCCCTACAGAACCTCCACTTACACTAACATGCGTTGATCCATCATAAGAAGCATAATTCATAGATGCGTCATAAGATTCCATTCCATCTCCTGAAACCTCATTAACACTAAAATCAGACATTGTCGTTTCCATTGTATAAGAATAAAGAATAAAAAACTATTAAAAATAAATAGTTGATCTCATTATATACAATTATTACAACTTGTCAAAAAAATAAAGAACTCTCTCCCTCTCTAATCCCCATTTTTTATTTTTTGTGATATAATATCTTTTATAAAAAAATTGAATCCAAAGATTGATTGTTCTCTAGATTCAGATTTTTTTGTTTTTTATTATTTCTTGGATTTTCTTGCTCTCTTTTCAAGGATTTTAGCAGAATTACGATCTTGTTTAGCTTGACGAGCATCTTGCTCCTTACGAAGTGACTTGAGTGAAATCCCTGGAGCAGCACGATCTTCTTGCCCCTCTCATCTCTCACGGAATTTAATCACAAGAGGAACTCCGATAAATCCAAAATTTCTTCTCAATGCATTTTCAATCCATTTTTTGAAGGCAAAATTTGCTCTAGACTTATGATTGACAAAAACCATAAAAGTAGGAGCATCAACCGCTATTTGCGTAGCATAGAGAATTTTACAAACCTTATTTTTGGAGAAACGTGGTGGTTTAGTCATCTGATCCTGACCAAGCGCTTTATTGAGCTCATTGGTTCAGATTCTTTTCTGATTTTCTGTTTGCAAGATAGCAACCATTTTGAAAAGATTTTTGAGCCCATCTCCATTGAGTGCTGAGATTGGCACAATAGGGATATGCTTTGCAAAATCAAGGTAAGACTGTGCCCCTTTGACCATTGCATTGATAGCTTCAGGTTTCACAAGATCTGCCTTATTGAGGCAAAAAATCATTGGCAAACCTAGACGAGAAACCTCCTCAAGCAAAGTTAAATCTCTATGCGTAATTCCCTGTGTACAATCAATCATAAAAAGCACAACTGGCCTGGTATACTCAAGCATTGCATAAGTCTTGTCGTAGGCAATCTTTTCTATTCCATGAGTTTTCCCTTTTTTTCTAATTCCTGCAGTATCATAGACGGTATATCGTTTTCCCTGAGACTTAAACTCTCCTACAACATAATCTCTCGTTGTTCAAAGTTTATCTTCTACTTTAGCGAGTTCTTTTCCCACAAGGGTATTGAGAAGAGTAGATTTTCAAGTATTTGGCTTTCCAACAATAGCAAGTCAGATTCCATTGTGCGATGGCGTCTCAGTGTGCGGATCGTCAGAATGCGTTTTTTTTCGCTCAGTATAAAACTGTGCAATCTCATCTTCCAACTCTGCCAAATTTCTCTCCTTCTTTGCACTGATACCAATAACCTTAGCAAGTCATAACGTATAATAATCTGCAATAGCAAGATCTATTTCATTCACCTTTCGCTTGATATCCAATTTATTGACTATAAGCAGTGTTTTGTCCTGCATAGATTGTTCTCTTACAATATCCAAAATATGCTGATCCTTTGCAGTAATCCCTACACTATCATCGATAACAAAAAGGAGGAAGTCTGAATTTTTGACTATTTTTTCAATAAAAGGAAGTTCATCGCTAAAATCTCCGAGTCCTGGACTATCATAAAAAGTAATCTTTCCAAGTCTATCCACCTCAAGAGTATGTGCTAGGATATCTATTGTCGTCCCATGAATATCAGTCACGATTGCTCTAAACTGTCCAATAAGACGATTAAAAAGCGTAGATTTTCCAGCATTAGTTGCACCAATCAATCAAATTTTCATCACAGATCATCAAGAATAAATTTTCCTTAGTATAGAGAAAAGGAGGGGAGTTTGCAAGCGATTTTCTCTCATCCAAAAAACACCCACTTACGTGAGTGTCTTTTAAGAATAATAATCATGAAAACTACGCTCTAAACAATCTCAAAAGAGATCCATTAATTGTGAAGTAATCTTCAAGATCAGACTTTTGGATAGCTGTAGTTGTAGTTGAACCATTCTCTGTTACATCATAGCTAACTTCGTTAACTGTCCATTGATAATCTACATCTCCAGCAATACCAAATACAGTTCCATCAGAAACAGTAGTTCTAGTATCAGGATTTCTTGTTACAGAACCATTAGCAAGGTAAGAAAGCTTAAAGTTAGATACAGAAATAGAATCATCATATTTCTCTACACCAAGAGTGAATCTAGTTTCTCCTCCAATATTTTCAAACTTAGTAACTCTTACAAGAGCATCTACAACTTTTTTAGTTGACTTAGAACTTACATTTGTAGCATTTACTCTAGTAAGTGTCACAGTATAATCATTTTTAGGAAGTTCTTTCTTAGCAATAACTTCTACAACCACACCTGCAGCAGGAATAGTTTCAGTCAAATTAGGAACTGTAATAGTTGTACCATTAAGTTCTAGATCACTAGAAGCAACATTGTTAATTCTTACTTCAAGATTATCAGCTGTATATCCAGCAGGCAAGTTAGTTACAGTAAAAGTAAGGTTATTAAGATCAGCTTCAGATGCATTGTTTCCTGGTTTTACAGTAAACTTAGCAAGAGAAAGATTAGATTTTCTCAATACTACATCATTCTTATTTACTGTTGTACTATCTGCAACTGAGATAGAAGATGCAGCAACTTTTCTGATTTCAGCGAAAGATGCAGTAGCGTTTCCAGCTTCATTACCATCCTTATCTTCTCCATAGAGACCAAGAGTATAGTTATATCTTGGAGCATATCCAGTACCAGATACAAAGTAACCATCAGCAATAACTTTAATAGATACAGATTTACCTTGTGCTACACGGATATCATTATTAAAGAAGTTAGTCTCATTCTGATCTCCAGAATTGAAGCTAGCAGTTTTAACTTCAGTACCATCAACCAAAAGTCTGAAAGTTACATTTTCTTCATTTCCTAATTGTCTGTCTCCAGAAATAGCAAATGACTTAAGATTTACATCTTGTTTTTGAGCTGTATAAGTTCCTTCAAATACTGTTCTAGTAGAATTTTCTCTAGTTACAAAGTCAACAGCCTTAGTAAGAGTATTAGAAAGAGATCCCTTAGCAGCTTGCACTCTAAGATTAGAGATAGCAATAGATCCTACAACGTTATTTTGAACATTTCTCTCATTTGATTCATCATATTTTGCATTAGCAAAAGATAGTTGTCCGAAAGAAGCAGGAGTGAAAGAGATTGTTCTTACAGAAACATCCTTGTCAAGATCAGCAACTAATTTAACAGTAGCATCCTTTTCAAGCACAACACCTCTGAAAGTGAAATCAACTTTTCCATCAGCTCTTACAGTTCTTTGAGCATCTTCAGTAGAATTATTTACAAGAAGAGACAAAGTATCAATACCTCCTGTTGAAGCAGTAATAGTGAATGTTCCCATATCTACAGCATCAGCTACAGAAACAGTACCTTCAGCGATAACTACATCTTCAGAACCAGCAGCAGCATCGATAGTCGCAGCAAGTTTCTTGTTAGTAAGTTTTACTTCACTTCCGTTGAAAGTGTAAACCTTACCAGCAGTTGGAGTACTTTCAATAGTTACTCTAGCAAGAGTTTTAGCTTCTACAGCATTTACAGCAGAAGAATCTCTAGGAACAAGAGTTACAGTTTCTCCAAATTTATCAAGAGTCTTGAATGAAGCATTAACTACGAAAGTAGCGTTCTTCTTCATATCAATAGTAGTATCAGCGAAAGAGATCACCAAATTATCATTTCTATCAACTGAGTAAGTTAATTTAGAAACAGCCTTTCCATCTACAGATACTTCTACCTTATCAAGATATTTATTAATATCCATTTCATTAACTCCAGAATTTACAAGGGTAAATCCTTTTACAACAACAGCAGTAGCAGGAGCTTTAACTTGAAGTCTAGCTACTTCATACATTTTACCTGCAGAGAAGTTGTATCTTCTATTTGAACCCTTCATTTCAACAGCAATCTTAGATCCATCGTATTTAACTACATCATAAGTGAATGGAGTATAAGATGAGAGATCAAGATTCTTTGCAGAAGATTCTACAGACTTAACTTTGAATCCGATAGTCTTATTTACTGATCCAGAAGCAGTTTCAACTACGATAGTAAGGTTAGTATTCTTTCCAATATTTCTATAATCTCTAGAAACTGTCAAAGAAACTTCATCCTTAGAATTTACACCTCTTTCATTAGTAACCTTTTGACCTTCAGCATTTTCAAGCCAAACGTTTTTAATATCGTTAGCTGAAGAATATCCGTACCTTTCAAGAACTACCTTTTCAAGAGTGATATTTTCATTAGCTGAGAAAGTTACAGTATCGAGATCAGAAACAGCATTATCAACAATTCTTCTGTTTGTAGCAGCAGCTGCTGTTACTTTCAAATCACCAGCCTTAACAACACCTGTAGTGTTAGCACCAGTATTATTAGCACCAGTATTAACTACTTTATTGATAAGTGATTCTGCAGATGATCTCTGAAGCATTAACATAACATATCCTCTAATTTCCAATTGAGATGGATTTTCGATCTTTGTCATGATTCCAGCATCTTTCAAAGCTTGAAGATGATTTGCGTAGAATGGAGTAGCTCCATCGTACTTATTTCCCCACAAAGCTCTAGAAAGAGTTGTACCAAATTCACCTCTAGTTACCTTAGCATTTGGTCTGAAAGCGTCAATTCCTTGACCCATCAATCCCATCTGGCAAGATTTAGTAAGGTAAGTAGCCAAGTCTCCTTCAGCTGTATTAGTGTCTGTGAAAGAGCAAACTTTAGTAGCGTCTACTTTTGTTCCAAGCTCTTTTTCAGCCCAGTTAGAGATCATTTTAGCCAATTGACCTCTAGTGATTTCACCGTACATATTAGCATTGTCAATAGAAGTCATTGTAGTGATTCCTTTTGAGAAAGCATATTCATATGCACCAGTAAGTTCTGTCCCGTAGTTAGCTGCACCATTTACAGCAGGTGTAACGAGAGTAGCAAGCATCAACACTCCAGTTGAAGCTGCGAACATTTTTTTAACGTTCATTCTGTGTGTATAAATAAAGATAAAAGGTTTTTGGATGACCAACATCCATGAATGTAGTACTAGATAACATAATGTCTACTATGTTCAATAATTCAAACAACACAACAAAGTTGATCATTTGAACAATAGAGTTAGTAGATTATACTACCGTACCAGTATTCGTTTCTATGTCTCCACATAGACAACTTAGTAAGTAGTTTAGTAAAATACATAGCAAATTCAAGTCTTTTTTGAGAATTTGACAGACATTGTCAATTTCTCTTGACGAGAAGTCTACCACAAGTATGTATACCAAACTACCAACACTACATCCTTGCAATCTTGTCTACGAAACAAAAAAAAATCTGTGACAAAAAATCTGACTTTTTTCTTTTTTGATTTTCTCTTATTATATAGAGCACTTTTTACAGTATATAGCAATATTAAAAAATAAAAAAAATCTGACTTTTAAGTTCGATAAATCTCCAAATTCAGATTTTTATTTTTAATATACTTTATAGCACACCTCAAGAAATTATAATTACAAAATGACTATCTAAAATATCTGAGCTTATACTATTTGTATTATTTCCTAAGATAACAAAAAATCAACAATTTAAATTTCAAATTAATACCAACACCACTAAAACTAAAGAAATTCGCTTATTTTAATTTTTAAGATCAAGTGATGCGGGAAAAGCAAAAAAATACCACTTTCAGTCATATACTCACAATCTTAGAAAAAACAAAAAAAATCTGACTTTTATATCAGATTCTT
>CAUQDZ010000015.1:0-22149 GCA_963517005.1 uncultured bacterium | reverse complement strand
GGTAGACAAAGATGGCTTGGTAGAAAACCAAGAGTTCTTGGAAAGAATATGAACCCAGTAGATCATCCACTTGGAGGTGGAGAAGCTCACTCTCCAATCGGATCTAAAAGAGGTCCTAAATCTTTCAGTGGTAAACTTGTTGCTTCTGGAATGAAAACAAGAAGAGGAAAAAAGTGGTCAGATAAGTTTATTGTTTCTAAGAGAAAATAATTTCATTAGAAAAATATTTTATATATATATGATGATGGTAAATGGCTAGATCTCTAAAAAAAGGTTTCTATGTGAATGAAAAGTTAATGAATAAGCTTTTAAAGATGAATGAAACTGGAGATAAGAAAGTAATTAAGGTTTGGGATAGAGCTTGTCATATTGTTCCAGAAATGATCTGATATACATTTGCAGTTCATAATGGTAAACAGTTTGTAACAGTATATGTTACTGAAGATATGCTTGGACATAGATTGGGAGAATTTGTACCTACTAGACTCTTTAGAGGACACCCATTCTAGGACTTCAGATTTCTGAATCTATTTAACTATTTAATTTGGATATCGTTATGAGTAATCAAGTTACAGCAACATTGAAGTATGCGCTTTTGTCAGATAAGAAGATGAATCTTATTGCATCTCTTGTAAGAGGAAAGAAAGTTGTAAAGGCGTTGGATATGTTGGAATTTATGCCAAAGAAATGAGCTAGAACTCTTCATAAGTTGATTAAATCTGCTGCTGCTAATGCGGTAAATAATAATTCACTTAATTTGGATGATCTTTTTGTTGAGAGAGTTGATGTAGGAAGAGGTCCTAAGATTAAGAGGGTTAGATTTGTTTCTAGATCTAGAATTAGCCATTATGAGAAATATAGATCTTATGTAAAGGTTGTTTTAAATACTAAGTAGTTTGTGAGTATGTGACAAAAGGTAAATCCAATAGGAATGAGAGTTGGGATTATGAAATCACGACCAGCTGAATGGTTTGCAAAAACAAGAAGAATCTCTGCAGATTTTTTTGTTGAGGATATTAAGGTTAGAAATTATCTTGATGAAAAACTTGCTAGATCTGGTGTAGCTAAAGTTGTGATCAGAAAAACTCTTAAAGAAGCTGAAATCATTATCTTCGCATCTAAGGTTGGTGTTATTATGTGAAAAAATGGTGAAAAAATTAAGGCTTTGGAAGAAGATTTGACTAAAAAGTTTGGAAAACCTTTCAAAATTACTATCAAAGAGGTTAGAGTTCCTGAATTGTCAGCAAAAATTATGGCTGAATATATTTCTTCTCAGCTCGAATCAAGAATGCCTTATAGAAAGGTTGTGAAAAATGTTTTGTCTAGAGTAATGGAAAAGGGAGCTAGCGGTATCAAAATTCAGATTGGTGGAAGACTTGGAGGAACTGATATTGCAAGAAGTGAAAAGTTTATTGATGGTAGAGTTTCTCTTCAAACCTTTAGATCTGATATTGATTATCACTATATGCAGGCTATGACTAAATATGGAGTTTTGGGTATTAAAGTATGGATCGAAAAAGGTGTACTTTCAGGGAATAAAAAGAAAACTAGAAAAACTCAGAATTTAGACTAATGTTTGTGGTAGAAAACTTGTTGTTTTTAATTGAAATATTGTTATTATCATGTTGTTGACTCCAAAAAAGTGGAAATATAGAAAGCAAATAGTTCCATCTCTAAAGGGAAAGAGTGCTAGAGGAAATTATGTAGCTTTTTGAGAATATGGATTGAAGGCTACTACAAGTGGTTATCTTACTAATAAGCAACTTGAAGCTGCGAGAAAGGTAATTGTAAGACATACAAGAAAAGTTGGTCAGCTTTGGATGAGAGTTTTTCCTGATACTCCTATTACTAAAAAGGGGCTGGAAATGCCGATGGGATCTGGAAAGGGAGATGTAGATATTTATGCTGCTCCTGTTAGAAAAGGAAGAATTGTATTTGAGCTTTCTGGTCTTTCTAGAGAATTGGCTGAACAGGTAATTACAAGTGCTGCAAAAAAGCTTCCTATTAAGGCAAGATTTGTAGCTAAAGGAGAGATTAAGTAATAATTTTTATACCACTAAATATTTTTGTTATGAAAGGAACAGGTTTGTTTATGAAAGAACTTCTTTCTAAAGATATTAAAGAGTTGGTAGCACTTAGAAAACAACTAAGAAATGAACTCTTTGAATTAAAAATGAAAAATAGTATTAGAGCTCTTAAAGAAACTCATAAAATTGGAGACCTAAGAGTGAAGATTGCTAGAATCAATACCGTTTTACAATCTAAAATTAATGCATAATGACAATTATCGGTGAAAAGAACATCAAGGAATTGATTGGTGAGGTTGTAAGTGATAAGATGAATCAGACTTGTGTAGTTTTGGTAAAGTCTGTAAAAATGCATCCTATCTATAAAAAGAGATTTGTTGTGAGAAAGAAGTATTATGCTCATAACGCAGAAAATCAAGCTAAACTTGGTGATACTGTAAAGATTAGATTGGTAAAACCTATTTCTAAACTAAAGAAATGGAATATTGTTGAAGTTTTGTAATTTTAGATTGTTCATTTTTGTATCATGTTGCAACAAGAATCATTGGTTGTGGTTGCTGATAACACACAAGCAAAAAAAGCAAAAATTATCAGAGTTTTGAAGGGGTCTTCAGGTAGAATTGCAAGAGTTGGAGATAGAGTGGTTGTTGCTATTAAAGATGCTGCTCCTGCTGCTTCTGTGAAAAAGGGGCAGGTTTGTCAAGCTGTTGTAGTAAGAACTAAGAAGGAAATTGCAAGAAAGGATGGAACATATATTAGATTTGCTGATAATGCTATCGTTCTTCTTACAAAAGATGCTAAGGGAAATATGAATCCAATTGGTAAAAGAGTTTTTGGTCCTGTTGCAAGAGAACTTAGAGAAAATTATAGAAATATTACTAATATGGCTGAAGAAGTATTGTAATAGTCATCTCAATTTATTTGTAATGTATGTATCTAATGAAAAAGCTTAGAAAATCTGATCCAGTGATCGTTATTTCTGGTAAATCAAAGGGAGCTATTTCTACTATTGAATCAGTAGATGGTGATTTGGTTACTCTTAAGGATGTAAATGTTGTAAAAAAAGCAGTGAAGGGACAAGGGTTTGTAAAAAAAACACTTCCTTTGCATGTATCTAATGTTGCTTACTATCTTGAATCAGAAAAAGCAGCTACAAAGATTGCTATTGAAGTAACTGAAAATGGTAAGAAAGTAAGAAAAGCAAAGAAAACTGGAAAGATTATTGATTAGTTGTTTTAAATATTTTTGATTGTTTAGATATGAAAAAGTCTGAATTGTTTGCAAAACTAAAAGATCATTTGCAACTTAAAAATATCAATCAAGCACCTAAAGTAGACAAAGTTATTGTTTCTATGGGTATTGGTTCTTTGGTAACAAGAAAGGGGCATAAAGATTTTGAAGAATTTGAGAGAAATTTGATTAGAATTACTGGTCAAAAACCGGTTCTTGTAAAATCAAAGAAAGCGATCTCTAACTTTAAGTTGAGAGAGGGAATGCCTGTAATGCTTAAGACTACTCTTAGAGGAGCTAGAGCTTATGATTTCTTGGATAGATTTGCAAAGATGGTTTTGCCAAGAATTAGAGATTTTTCAGGAATTTCTAAGAAGAACTTTGATCCAAAGGGAAATCTTAATCTTGGACTTCAGAATTACAACATTTTCCCAGAACTTGGAGTTGATGATGTAAATCTTCCTATGGGGCTTCAAATCACAGTAGTAAGTACTGCTGGAACTCCAGACGCTTCTCAAGCGCTTCTTCAGGAAATTGGATTCATCTTTAAGTAATGTTATTTATATTTATCAATTGTTACTGATGGCAAGAACTGCATTAAAAGCTAAACAATGAAAAATGTTTGAAAAAAGGTTTGTGAAGGGAGAAAAACTAGAGCAACCAACAAAATACTACAATAGATGTAGATTGTGTGGAAGATCTAAGGCTTATATCAGAGATTTTGGTATTTGTAGAGTTTGTCTTAGAAGATATGCAAGAGAAGGTTTGATTATGGGGCTTAAGAAAGCTAGTTGGTAATTTGTTTGTTTTATTTTATGAATTGAATTGATAACGATGACTTATGTTAATGCGCCAGTTCATGATTTGTTGATCAGAATTAAAAATGCATATATGGCAAGAAGAACTACTGTTGATGGAGTAGTATATTCAAAATTTAAGGCAAATATTCTTGAGCTTTTGAAGCAATACGGATTTGTAAAAGATTTCTCTATTCAAGGAACAGATGCAAAAAAGGTAATTTCTATTGAATTGAAAAAGGTTGTTAATCCTGTAAATGATATTCCTTCTGTAAAGTTCTTTTCTAAGCCTTCTAGACCATGGTATGTTGGATACAAGGACTTGAAAACTGTTGCTGGAGGAAAGGGACTTGGAATCATTTCTACAAATCAAGGACTTTTGCCTGTTCATGTAGCAAAACAAAAGAAACTTGGTGGAGAATTGATTGCTGAAATTTACTAGTCAAGATTGCGATATCGTGAGTCTTATGCTTTACTATTTAAAATGCTATTAGATGTCAAAAATTGGTAAGAAGCCTCTTAGCATCCCTCAGGGAGTTGAGGTTGAATTAGCTGAAAGCTCTGTGAAAGTTACAGGACCTAAAGGGACTCTTTCATTGAATATTCCTTATGGAGTGAAAATCGAAAAAAATGAATCAGAATTAGTTTTTTCTATCTTGGAAGATCAGTATAAAAATCTTTGGGGATTGGTGAGAACTTTGGTTTCTAATTTGGTTGTAGGTGTTTCTCAAGGATATGAAAAGAAGCTTTTGATTATTGGGGTTGGATACTCTGCTAAGTTGGAAGGAAAAACTTTGGTACTTTCTCTTGGGTTTGCACATAAGGTAAATTATCAAATTCCAGAAGGTATTGATATGAAAATTGAACAAGATCCAAAGGGAAATACTGTTATTTTCATTTCAGGTATCAATAAAGAACTTGTAGGTGAAGTTGCTGCTAAGGTAAGAGCATACAAGAAGCCTGAACCATATAAAGGAAAGGGTATTAGATATTTTGATGAATTTATTAAGATTAAGCCAGGTAAATCAGCTAAGAAATAGTAGCTTAGATTATTGTATGTGGTTTTACATTATTATATGTTTATTGTTATGAGTTATTTGAAAAATAAACTCCAAGATAAGATTAGAAAATACTTGAGGAGAAAAAATAAGGTGAATTCAAAAATTAAAAGTTTAAATCCTGATTACAGATTATTGGTTGAAAGATCTAATCTTTATGTAAAGGCTCAAGTTCTTGATGCAAACGGTAATGTAGTTGCAGTATGTACAGATAAAGCTGCTACTGGTACTACAAAAACTGAGAGAGCTGCTAGTGCTGGTGAGGCATTTGCTGCTGTATTGAAAGAAAAAAATGTTTCATCTTTGACTTTCGATAGAAATGGTTTCTTGTATCACGGTAGAATTAAGGCTTTTGCTGATGGTTTGAGAAAAGGAGGAATTCAGTTTTAAGTAATTCTTAATAATATTTATCTATATTAATTACTATGTCTATGAGACCAGAAAGAGATAATAGAAGAGAAAAACCAAAAAAGGAGTTTGATGAATTGCTTTTGGAGGTTAGAAGAGTAACAAGAGTGACTACTGGAGGTAGAAGATTGTCTTTCAGAGCTACTATTTTGATTGGAAACAAGAAAGGAAAAATCGGACTTGGTATTTCAAAAGGAAATGATGTAGCAAGTGCTGTTCAAAAGGCTTCTCACGAGGCTTATAAGAACATCTTTGAAGTTCCTTTGACAAAAAATAATACTGTTCCGTATCCAATTACTCAAAAGTTTAAGGCTTGTTTGGTAAAACTTTTGCCTGCTTCAGAGGGTACTGGTCTTAAGGCTGGTTCATCTATCAGATCTGTGTTGGAACTTGCAGGATACTCTAACATCCTCTCTAAGATGGTAGGTTCAAACAATAAGCTTAACAATGCTTTGGCTACTATTAAGGCTTTGTCTTCATACAAGCATCCGGAACATTTTGTTGCTATGCAAAAGACAAAGAAGGAAGAAGCTCCTGTTGTTGCTCAAGAAGCAGTAGAAGAAAAAGCTCCAGTTAAGAGAGCTACAACAAGAAAAGCTCCTGCTAAAAAAACAGCTAAAACTGAAGAAAAAGCAGAATAATCAGAATTTTTGTTTTTAGTATTTATGATAATGAGATAATGAAACTTCATAGTTTGGTGAGAAGTAAAGGGTTGAAAGATAAACTCGACAGAAGAGGTAGAGGTAATGGTTCTGGAAGAGGAAATACTTCAGGAAGAGGAGCTAATGGACAAAAGTCTAGAAGTGGTCACTCAATGAAGCCTTTCTTTGAAGGAGGACAAACTTCAATCGTTCAGAGAATGCCTAAGCATAGAGGTTTCAAGAGATATTATAAACTTGTAGATCAGGTTGCAGTAGTAAATCTTGCTAGCTTGCAAAATGATGAGAGAGTTACTACTCTTGTGACTAAGGAAGTTTTGGTAGAACTTGGATACTTGAAATCTTCTGCAGAATCTGTAAAGATCCTCGGAAATGGAGAGTTGTCTAAAGCTTTGTCATTTGAAGGTATTGAACAATTTTCAGACTCTGCTAAAGAAAAAATTGAAAAAGCAGGTGGAAGCATTAAATAGTGAGAGTCTTCTCGAGAGGAACGCGACCAACCATCGCGTTTCTTCTTTGTTTTTAGTGAAAAGATCCTTGTCTGAAGATAAACGATGTCAGGATCACCTTTATTTATCTTTTTTGATCGATTGTGATGAAAAAGTTCTTTAAAAAAATGTCTGAGATTTTTGGAAACAAGACTATTAGAAATAAAATTCTGATTTCCTTGGCTCTATTAGCTGTTTATAGATTGCTTGTGTTTATTCCGATTCCTTTTGCTGATTTGGGGACATTGCTTTCTCAAACTCTTGGAACCTCAAATTCTGATTATGGAAATTTTATGATGCTTCTTGGTGGAGCATTGGATCAGTTTTCTTTCATTGCTATTGGTATTTCTCCTTATATTACTGCTTCTATCATCTTGCAACTTGCTGGTGTGGTATTTCCTGCTGTGGAGGAATTGACTGAACAAGGAGAAGTTGGACAGGCTAAAATCAATCAATATACAAGATATTTGACAGTTCCTTTGGCTTTTTTGCAAGGAATTGGTGCAGTATATTTGGTAAATAGTATGCTTGGTGGTGGAGTTATTGAAACAAGCTTTGCTAATGTGATGTTGTCTGCATTTGTGATGATGGTAGGATCTATTATGCTTATGTGGATTGGAGAACTCATTACAAGTAAGGGAATTTCAAATGGAATTTCTCTCTTGATCTTCTCGTCTATCGTAGCAGGTATTACACAACAGCTCTACGGATCATTTGCTACTACTGCGAATATCTGAGGAATGGCTTTGTTTATGCTTGTGATTGTATTGGTATTGGTGCTTTTGTCTATCTTTATGCTTAGATCACTCAAGGAAATTACTGTGATTTATGCAAAGCAAGGTAAGGCTCAGCAGTCTTCAATTCTCCCTATTCCTCTCAATCCTGTAGGAATGGTGCCAATTATCTTTGCTATGGCATTTGTATCTTTTCCATATTTGTTGTCAAAGTTGATTACTCAGTTTAATCCTGCAAATCAGCAACTTGTTGGTGTAGCAAACTGGATTGAAACTCATTTCAATATCTATTCTCACAATCCTGGACTCTGGGCTATCGTGGTATATGTAATCTTTATCGTGTTGTTTACTTTCTTTTATGCGATGATTACTTTCAGTCCTGATAGAATCTCTGATAATATTCAAAAGAGAGGTGGATTTATCCCTGGAATCAGACCAGGACAGCACACTGCTCAATATATCAATAAAATCTTGATGCATCTTTGTCTTTGGGGTGGTTTAGCTCTTGCAGTAATTGGTATCTATACTTATGTACTTCAAGCATTACCATTTATCCAAAGTATCGTAAGTGAACTTGGATCTTTGCCTATGGTGGTGACTGGATCTGGAGTAATCATTATTGTAGGTGTGGTACAAGAGATTATGAATAAGATTGATGGAGATCTTGTTATGAAAAAGTATGAAATTTACGAATAATAAAAAAGAAAAGTCTGACTTTTGAGTTTGGACTTTTTTTTGTTTTTTGGGGAAAGATATTTCTTGTTTTTGTAAAATAGGAGAAAAGGTACTTATCATTTTTATGAAAAAGTTTGGATGTTCTTTTTATGGAGATTTTAGGGGGAGATGTTATTGAGACTAATTGTAAGAGAGTATTTTTTATTTTGAGATGAATAAGTATAAGGAAGGAGATTGTATTGATCTTTATTTTTCTTTTGGAGATGATAGCAACTGGGGGTTGAGGTTTTTTGTCTTAGATTTGAGGAAGTGATATGTTTAGATGTTGTATTTGGTAAAAAGAGAGGCGGTACGATATCTAAATTTTAAGAAAAACGAAATCTAAAATCAGGGTTTTCGTCTTTTTTTCTTGCATTTTTGTGATTATTTGTTATATTGTGGGTGCTTGTCCAAGCTAATTATTATGTAGTTATTTTCAATGTTCGATTCTTTGTTAATCGGTCTTTTAAGCGTTTTTGCTTGCGGACTAATCAATTGGCGAAGAATTTCTACATTGATTAGATAAGCACCGTAAGTAAAGGTGCTTTTTGTTTATCTTTGAAAACGCTGCTTGTCCATTCGCTGTTTTTTTTGTTTTTTTGATGAAAGAAAGGCGCTTTATCCGCAACTGTTTTTTAGCAAGACTTCTTGTCCCGCTTATCAAATTGGAAATAAATATTTGAATGGATCGGCGATTCGTTAGGATTATTTGTAAAAGGTATTGGAATGGAAGTCAGAAGGACAAATAACACAATATATGGCAGATCATCAGTTTGATGAAAATGCGAGCGAGTTATGGCAGTATTTTCAAGCTGTGATAAACTGGGTGCAGATGCTTTTTCCGAGTTATAGAAAGGAGATGAAAGGTTTAGACTGGGGTGCTTGGTATAATAGGTATAAAGAAGAGTTTTTTGATGCACAAAAGCTAGATCAGCAGATTAGAATCTTGATGGAAGATGAGGAAGTAGAGAACAAGAAGGGCATTTATCCGTATTTGTTGACCTGAGATGAGAAATATCTCAATTTGTGTGTATTCCCTGATAAGATCAAGAGAGAAATTTATGAAAAACAAGCTGGAATCTGTATTCAGTGTGGGAAGCATTTTGAGATCTCGGAAATGGAGGCAGATCACATTGATCCTTGGTCTCAAGGAGGAAAAACGATAGCGGCTAATTGTCAAATGCTTTGTCGTCCATGCAATAGGAGGAAGTCTGACAAATAAATGAAGACAAAAAATAGGGATAAAAAGAAGACAGAAATCTGATTTTTGTCTTTTTTTGTATAAAAGTCCTTGAAAACTCCCCTGCTTTTCTTTATAGTAAAGGGAAATATTTAGTTTTATGAAAAAGGAATGAAAATAGGAATTGTTGGGCTACCAAATGTTGGAAAGTCTACTTTATTTAATGCATTGACTAAATCGTATGCTGCACCTGCGGAGAATTTTCCGTTTTGTACAATTGAACCAAATGTAGGAATTGTAGATGTAAAGGATCCTAGGATGATTGCACTTTCTGAGATGTCCAAGACACAAAAGATTGTCTATGCTCATACAGAATTTGTAGATATTGCCGGTCTTGTAAAAGGTGCGAGTAAGGGGGAAGGTCTTGGAAATAAGTTTTTGTCTCATATTAGAGAGGTTGATGCAATTGTGCAGGTGCTTAGACATTTTCAAGATAGTGATATTGTCCATGTAGAATGAGGTGTTGATCCACTTAGAGATAGAGAAATTATCAATACAGAACTTATTTTTGCTGATTTGGAACAGATTGAAAAGAGCTTGCCAGCATTGCAAAAAAAAGCAAAAATAAGTCAGAATAAAGACGAGGGGAAAGTCGTTGCGATTTTGGAAAAGATTCAAGAAGTATTGAATAGAGGAGAATTGGCAAATACTATTAGGTCAGAGTTGAGTGCGGAAGATTTGAAATTGATCAGATCCTATAATTTTCTCACTCTTAAACCGTTTGTTTATGCTCTCAATATTGCACAAGAGGATCTCGCAAATGCAGATGTACTCAAGGCAGAATATGAAGCAAAACTTAATGCACCAGTTGCAATTGTATGTGTTAAGTTAGAATCTGAGATGATGGAATTTTCTGCAGAAGAAAGAGCTGAATTTATCAATGAATTGCTTGAAATCTCAGGAGAGAAGAAAATCCCAACTTTGGATGATTTGATCAGTTTGGCGTTTAATCAGCTTGGGCTTATGTATTATTTTACTACTGGAGAAAAAGAGACGAGAGCTTGGACTATTCCACTTAATTCGACAGCTCCACAAGCGGCTGGTGCAATTCATTCAGATTTTGAGAGAGGATTTATCAAAGCGGAAGTGATCAGTACAGAAAAACTCTTGGATGCAGGTTCGTGGTCTGCTGCGAGAGATAAAGGACAGATTAGACTAGAAGGAAAGGATTATATCGTACAAGATGGCGATGTGATTGTCTTCAAGTTTAATGTCTAAAATTTGAAAAAAAGAAGAAAACTGGATATAATAGAGTGAATACCTTTTGACTTTGGGGAATTGTCCGTTTGAGACTATCTTTCCAAATCTAGGGATAAATGAACTTTAAGGTCCAGTTTTTTACTTTTTTGTTTTCTTACTATGGCAAAGAAAAATCCCTCAGGGATTGCACTCAGTCAGCAGCGTTCTACGATGGGAAAAAATCATACTAACCCTGAGATTACAGATCGTTTTATTGATGGAATTTTGGGAAAATTGAGAGAGGGGACAGAACCTCCTGAGAATCCCGTGCGTATATCTAGTTATGCAGGAGGACAATATACTTTAGATCGTGATTGACAAGTTAGAGGACTCAATGGTGAGATCATGAAATATCTTATCCATCCGAAAAAGAAAGCTCTGAGATTGCGTATTCATCAGCATATTAGAGATTCAGAGACTTGAGAAATCGTCAATAAAGAAGTAGAAGTCAATGTGTTAAAACTGATGGAAGAGAAATTTTGATCTTATTTTCCTGGCTATGCGAAAGCAATAACAAATCCAGGAAAATATATGCTAGTCCCCGCAGATGATGATTGGCAAAATCTTTCATGGAAAAATCTGATCTTTGTTAGTAAAAAAGAATATAATGAACAAGGAACAAAAAGGGCGATAGTGAAATTGTTTTTTCAAGCATTTCCAAATGCGAGCGATCAGGAATTAGCTGAGAAAACGGGCGTTTCCCGTGTGCATATTCATAGGGTGAGGAAAGAATTGGAAGGTAACGGTCGTTTAGAACCAAAAATCCCTGATCAGCTCAAATCTGTGCTTGGATTTGATGTGACAAGTTTGCATGTGAAGATTTACGAGTATTTTGTGACTAATGGAGCAGAAAAGAGTAATCTCGAGATCGCAAGAGAGCTATTTCCTGAACAAGCAGAGCAAGCAACAACGAATGCTGCTAAAAAGCTTTTGACAGCTCCAATTGTCCGTATCAAGAAAAGGTTGATTGAAAAGGGATTACTCGAAGAAAATCCTTTGCAAAAGTATAGGGAGCAGGTATTAGAGCTTGTGAAAAATAAAGAGGATAATCACTTTACAAATCAGCAAATCGCTGAACAATTTGGACTCAAAAAAGAGCAAGTAGACAATCTTGCAAGAACGCTTAAAACAAAGAAAAGAAAGAACGAAGAATAAAGAAAAACAAAGAACGAAGAATAAAGAAAAACAAAGAAGAAATCAGATTTTTGATTTTGTTTATTGGTGAGATTGAGGTTGAGATAGTGAGCAGATGACTTTTGTTTGCATTTGTGATTTAGATTGATAAACTGGCGAAGCATTTATTTTGTATTTGAGATGATGAAATATCCAAAACACATTGCAATTATCCCTGATGGAAATAGGACTTGGGCAAAAGCTAGAGGGCTTGAAAGTTTTTTTGGGCATCTAGAATGATTTAATCAGATGATCAAGATTGCACAGTATATTTATACTCAGACAGAGATTGAGGTTTTTACTTTGTGGGGATTGAGTACTGAAAATCTGATTAATAGAAGTCAGCAAGAATTGGATTATCTTTTTGATTTGTATAAGCAGATTACGGAGAATTTGTATGAGTTGTTTCGTCAAGAGAAGGTTAATTTTCGTGTAGCTGGGGATATGGAAGGATTGCCACATGATTTGGTGGACTTTTTGGAACAAAAGCAAGATGAATTTACTTATCCAGAGAGTAAAAAAAACTTTGTCCTTGCTGTCAATTATGGTGGACAAGATGAAATCCTTAGAGCGACAAAAAAGCTTATTGCTAGTGGAGAGAATGTGACCAAGGAGAATATGGAAAAGTATCTAGATTTTGCTGGGTTGCCTTCTGTAGAACTTGTAATCAGAACTAAACAAAAACTTGCGAAGAGACTTTCTGGATTTATGCTTTGGTGGATTGGGTATGCTCAATTGTATTTTACGGATTTGTATTGTCCTGACTTTACGGTAAAGGAATTAGGAAAAGCATTGGAGCGATATGAACAGAGTTTGTGAAGTCAAAATTTTGGAAAATAAAAAAGAGGAAGAAGAGAAAAAATATTTTTGATAGATGAGAAATACTAGTTTATAACTGGTATTTTTTCTCTTGAAAAAAAAAAACGGAATTTATATAATCCTTATGAAAAGGGTGTAAATAAACACCCTTATTTGTCAATATCTTTTATTCTGTTTTTATTCTTTTAGTGGTTTTGTGTTATGCTGGATTGGAAAGAAGTTTCTACTTTTGTGAAAAAAAATCTAGAGGTTGTGGGTATCGTAGTGTTGGTTGCTGGGCTTGTTATTTATTCGATGTTTTCAACTTCTCATTTGAAGGTTGTGATGAACTCAGATAATGAGGATTTTAAATTTGAAGTTGGTATGAGTGAATGAAATAAAAAGGAAGTGCTGAAAATTATTTATGATGGTGAGGAACTTGTGGAGCTGGATACCGATAAGCTTACAGAAATGAAAGAAGAACTAGGAAAAAAGATTACCGATAAGGAACTTCAGTATTTTGTTCCTATTGAAAGTAAAAAAGAAAAATGGGAGAAAAAGACAACAAATCTGGTCTTTGATGTGACAGATTCCTATCGTGAAGGGGTAATCAATGATGCGGATCCTAAGAAAAGATTTGATAATGCATTAGCATTTTTGGAAAGAAATAAGAAAAAATATTTGTCACAAGAAGTTAGGGTTGGTTTCCTTTGAGCTAAAGAGGGAGTAGAAGGACAAAAGAGATCAATCAATAAGGATGTGTATGTTTTTGCACTGAAGCCCTATAGACAGGGGCAAATGCTTCGCATTACAGCAGATGCAAAATCTTATATCAAAAAAGAGAGAAACAGTAATGAATTTCATTTTGAAGATGTGAAGCTTGATCTGATAGAAGGAAAAGTAACTTGAGATCAATGATGTAAACTGGAAGATGGATCGGATTTTTCTTTTGATTGTAAGTGAGGTGTTCAGCCTTTTGTTGAGACTCTTAAGTGAATTTGAAAGCAGTATTTGGATGGGACATGGAATAGAGGAACTTTTTTGCCAGAGTATTTAAAGTTGACAAGAAATGAATTTGATGAAGGTTGAGATTTTGTGATCTTTTCCGATGGGGAATTTCAGCTCAGAAGCGAGACACATGAGAAGACCCTAGCAAAACTCAATCAACAATATCATATCCCTGCAAATGGTTACGTGTACAATGGTAATAATTTTACCAGAGATAGTTGGTTTGCAAATTACCGGGAAGCGGTTCTTCCTCATATCAAACCAATGGTAGATTTTTGTAAAGAGGGAGGGAATAATATCAGCTTGATAGGTCTCTCAGAAACTGACAATACTGCATTTATACAGTATTCAAAAGATTACTACAGTAAGCTTTTTGAAGGATGTAAGGTGGATGTGAAATAATTTTATTTAGTTTATAATATACAATAATTATGGCAATGAGAAGTGTTTTTATGTCATCACTTAAGAAGAAGTGATATTTACAGGGAAGGTTGTTGAAGTCTGTTTATGAAGAGGCTCTCAAAAAACAAAAAGACGATCCTGTGGGATTTTGTAATCGTTTTGCTGAACAAGTAGGAAAAGAAACAATCAGAACTCAAATAGAATCTGTTGATGTGCAAATTGCAGAATTGGAGTCTAGGATTGTGGAAAAGAAGAAAGAAATAGCAACTCTAGAGGAGCAAAAAAAACGTCGTGCTGAGGCTATTGTTCAAAAGTATGATGAACAATTGAAACTTTTGAGAGAGAGGAAATCGGTATTTTTGTCTGTGGATCGTGAGATGCTTGATGGTTTGGTAGAGCAATCTAGGTTTTTGGATAGTAAGGTAGATGCAGTAGCTCAGCTTATGCAAGAAAGTGGGGATAGCTATAAAGCAGTACTTGCTCAGAATCTCAATGAACAAAAAATAGAAATTGTACAAAATATTTCAGAACAGATCAAGGAGGACTTTTGTTTCCCAGAGATTCGTGAATTAGGGAAAACTGTAGGATTTTTTGTACTTTTTTGTTTGGTGTTGCTTTTAGATTTTTTCTTGGCATATCAGGTGTTGTCTAATTTTGTTGGAGTGGGAACATCTAGAGCTTTAGAAGTTGTTTTGCCTTTTTGAATTGGAACTATTCATGCAGAAATTATTGCTACGGTACTCACAATTATGGCGACGATGCTACCTATGCTTCTTTTGCATTTTATTCCGCTTGAAAAAGAAGAGATTGATGGAGAAATGCAATATCCAAGAAGAACAAAGCTTATTTATGCGGTATTGGGGGTATTTGTGTTCTTGTGGCTTGGTCAGTCTTTAGCTGATGGGGGAAATCTTTTGCATAATGTAGAGTTGATCTTTAGAATCTTATTTATCCCTGCTATGTTTGTGGGTGATGTGATCCTCAAAAAGATCAATCGAAATGCATTGTGGGATTTGACCAAAAAGTTTTATCTCATTCCAGCAAAGATCCAAGCTTATGCTGGAGAGTTGATAGCGAGTAAGAAGATTGATCAGCTTCTGGGAAGGGTATCACTCGACAGGAAGAAGGTCAAAACTCCGACACTTCAAGAAGAACACGCTCAAGCACAGTCAAAATTTGCTGCACTCTTGGGAAAAAACGACGTCGAAAGTCAGAGTTCGACTATTTCAGAAGTTGAGATTATGCCGATAGATGTGGTACTAGAACAGAGAGATGAGAGACAAGTAATGCATGAAATGGGAGGTTTGGTATCTGAACTCAAAAGGGTGTCTGATATGATCTTTTCATCTTATGAGTCTGAAATTAGGGGATATCAGGATCAATTACTTAAGTTGGAAAATGACAAGTTTGATGCAATCAAGATGGGAACTGAAGAATTTGATGTAAAAATAATAAAAATCAAGGAGGAGGAAATTCCTCAGTTGCAATGAGAGGTTGCTACTTACAAGCAAAAGATTAATGAAAGAATTCAAGAGGTGTCTCAAGGTGTTTTAGAAGGTTTGATGGAAAAATAATATGATACAACTTATATTTTGAATCGTAATGATTGCGATTGTTGGTGGGATTATTTATTTGCTCAGACAGCTTATTGCTAAAAAGAGGTGAGATTCATTTGGGGTTTTGCCAAATTCAAATAGTAATTTTTTGGGATATTATTTTGGGATTGGATGATTGCTGCTACTTTGAGTGTTGATGTATTGATTTGATCATGGTGTAGTTGAGCCTTATTTTGCTCAGAAAGAGTATCAAACAGTTCTTTCAGGATCTCAGCAAGAAGTTGGAGAACAAGGATCTCAGACTGGTGATCAAACAACTTTAGGGGGGCAGATTTCTTTTGCTGATGCAAGATTGCTCGGTCCGTATATTGTAGAAAAGGTTATTGATGGAGATACAATTAGAGTAATTAGAAATGGTGAATCTGAGAGAATTAGATTTATCGGGATCAATACTCCGGAGATGTGAGAGTGTTATTCTTATCCAGCTAAAGACTATGTAAGTCAGAAACTTTCAGGAAGGAGTGTGTATCTTGAGATGGATGCTACACAAGGAGAATATGATAAATATGGTAGAACCTTAGCTTATGTGTATACAGATAAGAAAGAAAATCTTAATAATCAACTTGTTGCTGAAGGATATGCTAAGGAATATACTTATAATACTCCTTATAAATATCAATCACTTTTTAGACAAAATCAAGCTTCTGCGGTTACTCATGGGAAAGGACTTTGGAGTGATTGTAAATAACTAAGCATGTAGATAATAGCTTAATTGTTTCAATAATCTTTATATCTTTTTTGTGAGTTATAATGAGAGAAATTAAAGACTAATTTAAATCAGTAGGATAAAGATAGATTATTTTTATCTCTTTTGATGTTTTGTTTTAATAAGTAGTATGTGTTTTATTATTTAATGATATTATTATGAGAGGTTTGGCAAAAGTTATTGGTATGGGAGCAATTAGTATTTTGACTATTTGAGGAGTGCGTACTGTCGTAACTATGAGTGATGTAGAGCAACAATACAAACAAAATACAGGAAAAGACTTAACTATTGATAAATCAGAATTAAGTTCTTTTTCTGAGGCTGCCCAGGATTGAAAAGAGTTGATGCAGAAGTTAAACAAAAAAGATCTTGATTGTAAACATTATCAATATGGTTTTTATGCTTCATGTGAAGATGTTAAAGGAATATTAGCTATGTATAAAATGAATTTAAGTAGTTCAATTACTTGTTACTCTCGTCTTGCTGCTGCAACTGATTTGCAGAAATCTGATTTATGGCAGTGTCTTTCGTCAGAAAAAGACTTAAAAAGTATAGAAAGAACTTTAGCTGAAAAGACTGTTGGTTATTGTGATGCAGATTGTAAATCTGCTGAGGATGCTCGTGATTTTAATATAGCACTTTTTGAATCTCATCTAAAAAAATTAGAATAGAGAAAGAAATCTTAAAATTAGCTATGTATTTTTTTAGCAAGTATCTCTTAAATTAAAATAAAAAAAACTGACCAAAATCAACGGTCAGTTTTCTTTTTTTATTTAAGAGTTTTGGCTTTTGCATTGTGGATAATCATCATACCATCTCATTCTTCACTATTGAGGATTTCATAATTGATTTGATTTTTGTCCAGGAATTCGTATAATCAAGTTAGTTTGGTATGATATTTGATAATATCATCGAGTACAATTATATTTTCCGAGCTTAGATTTTCTTGTATTTTCTCCATATAGATTCAGTATTGACTTTTCTGTGCATCAATAAATACAAAATCACATTGCTTTGGCAAGATATTGCTTGTATCTTCGATTTTAGTAAGATCAAAAGGATACCGCTTCACATTAGTTGTCTTGGTTTGGCGAGCATGATACTGCGCTTCTAGATAAGACGGATATGCTACTTCAAATGAAGTTAAATTTCCTCACCATTGTTTGATTGTATTTGCAATGAAAATCCCACTATAACCGATAGCACTTCCTATTTCAAGGCATGTTTTGGGTTTGTATGTAGTGAGTATTTTGAGCAAAATGCTTTGTGATTCAGGTGAGATGAGAGGGACTCTTCTTTGTTGACAGGAAGCTCTTAATGTGGTTAAATAGTTATCAATCATTTATTTACTTTATACGATATATAAAAAATGGAAACAATTATGCAATCAAACATTTCTATCAATTTACCAGAAAAAAACAATAAAAAGTCTGAACAAAAACCTCGTTCACCTCGTCCTCGTAGATCTACAAGTGAAAAGGGGGAAAAGAGAATGTCATCAGAAGCATTTCTTCGTCATAGAAATCGTCCTGTGGTAAAAAAGATTGAAGATCCTACTAAACTTATCAAAAAGGGAGAAAAACCAGTAAAGGTCTTTGGACTTGGAGGTTTGGAACAGATTGGATCAAATATGAATGTGATGGAATATGAAAATGATATCATCGTAATCGATGCAGGTATGGAATTTGCATCTGATGATATGCCAGGAGTTGATTATATTATTCCAGATATTAGCTATCTTGTAGCCAAAAAGAAAAATATCAAAGGAATTTTGATCACGCATGGGCATTTGGATCATATTGGAGCTCTCAAAAATATTTTAGCTCCGCTTGATTTCCCTGTAATTTATACCTCTCCTTTGACTTTGGGGATGATCAAAAAATCACTTGATGATAGAGATCTTAAAAAATTGAAATTTAAGCTTGTTGATCCAGATATGGATATTGTTAAGCTTGGAGCTTTTACAGTAGAATTTTTTAGAGTAAATCATTCAATTCCTGAATCTATGGGTCTTTCTGTGCATACTCCAAAGGGGTTGGTTGTATTTTCAGGAGACTTTAAGGTAGATTTTACGCCTTCTATTGATAGGCCAGCAGATCTTGGAAAAATTTCAAGAATTGGACAAGAATGAGTGAGGCTCTACCTTGGAGAATCTACAAATGCTAACAAGCCTGGACACTCTGTATCAGAAAAGGTTATTGGAGAAAATTTGGATAAAGTTGTTCGTGCTTACAAAAATTATAGAATGATTGTGTCAACATTTGCCTCAAATGTGGGAAGAATTATTCAAATTATCAATAGTGCGATAAAGTATGACAAGGTAGTTTTCTTGGCAGGAAGATCTATGATTGCAAATGTACAGCTCTGTCAGGAACTTGGATATATTACTGCTCCAAAGGGAATGATTCGTCAGCTCTCAGCAGAAGCTGAATCTATGCCAGCTGAAAAAGTACTTGTTCTCTGTACTGGATCACAGGGAGAGGAAAATAGTGCTTTGGTAAGGATGGCTACTTGAGAATTTAAGGATTTTCAACTTAGGGCTGGAGATGCGGTATTACTTTCATCTCATACCATTCCATGAAATGAAAAATCAGTAATTAGTATGATCAATAATCTTGTAAGACTCAAAGTGGAAGTTATTGATGAACCAGGGTTGGATACTCATACTTCAGGGCATGGATATCAAGAGGATATAAAATTGATGATGTCTTTGGTTAATCCTGAATTTTATTGTCCTATCCATGGAGAACCATATATGAGACATGCTAATAAGAAAATCGCTATGGTAATGGGAATTCCTGGACAAAATATTCTCTTGCCAGATAATTGACAGTTTATAGAGATGTATGATGATATTGTCTTCACCTCAGATAAAAAGATTAAACTTGATACCGTGATGATTGATGGAAAGGGACAAGGACATTTGTCTGGGGAATATGTGATGAAGGCGAGAAATATTATGGCAGAAAATGGTGTAATATGACTTATCTTTAAGGTAGATACAAAAACAAAAGAACTTGTTGGAAATATTCAGATTGAATCAAGAGGTTTTGTATATTCTTCAGAAGTTAAGAAGATTCATACTCAGATTGTAGAATTTGCGAGAGAAAAGTATAGAGTCAATGCAAAAAAGAGAATGGATATCAAAGATAATCTCAAAAATATCAGAGAAGATCTCGGCGAATATATTACAAAGATTATTGGTAGAGTGCCTATGCTTATGCTTATGTATGTGTATATCAATCGTGAAGCAGTGCAAAATATTCAGATTGAACCAAATGATGAAATTATTGGTATGACACTAGAAGAACAAGGATATAATGATTAAAAAAAAGAAAAGTCTGATTTTTGAGGAAGAATAAACTCGGAAGTCAGATTTTTTTCTTTTTTGAATTTTGTTTGTTTTGGTTGTGGGAGCGCTTTTAGGTTTGGGTTCTTTGTATTTTGACGTCTTTACAAATTTTTATCACAAAAAAGTCTAATCTCAAAAATTAGACTTCTTTTTTGTTATTGTGAGATCCTAGGAATGATAAGGTTATTGCTGATGCATCCTTTGGGGTCGATGTCTTGTAAGATATGGGCTAGGAAACTACTGGCATACGATCCTGTTGGGAGATCAAAAGAGATAATAAGGTCATCTTGATCTCGCTTTCGTTCCAGATTTTGAGGTTTGATGACAAGAGCTCTTCTAAAACCATAGAGGTGATATCTTTTGCTGATAGCAATACCTCCTGGTTTGAATCCAGTTTTTTTGATGAAATCTTGGTCGAAGAAAAACGCTTTACTTCACTCTGAAGGGAGGAGTTGATTTCGTCAGAGGACGGGTCCAGTTACTCGCCATTTGTCAGGATTATAGTCTGTCGCAAAGGTTTCAAAATCAGGAGTAAAAAAATCAGATTTTTGATTTTGTTCTTTACATTTTCAATAGTCAAAGTGATGAAGTTTGCGATCCTGATAATATGCGACTTGGGCTCAGAATCCATTGTGACTATTGATCAGTAGATCTCAGTTTATAAGGATTTTTCCTTTTTCTCGTCTTTGCATGACATATTCGTTGAATCGTATACTTCCTCGAGATTGGAGCTTGAATTTGACTTCATAAGTTGCAGGATGGGAAAGTCCTTCTTGAAAAATTTTGTCGGCTTTTTTGAAGTTTTTATTTCATTTACCAAATCTCTGGAAACCAAACACATTCGGAAATCAGTCTTTTTGACTTTTTTCAAGGTTAGATTCAAGTTGGATTTTGAGATTTTCGGGAAGTTTTTCCCTTTTTCTGAGTCTGATTTGAAAGTGATTCCCGAGGTTTTTTCAAACCATTAGTGGAGTTTCGTGTCGAGTTTTTTGCAAAATAGTGCATTTTTGACTGAGAGCAGAAAGGATCGCAGATTCTCATCCACAAGCCTTGATTCTCTTTTTGTATAAAGTGAGTCGCTGTCTAGTAATTCCGTCTTTGTCTTTGAGACCAGCAATTCCAATGTCTCCTCTTTTGAGAGGGAAGTGATCGAGGAGATGATTGACAATATCCATAGTATTGATCCCTTTTTTTTCTATTAAAAGGTGCCAAGCATCGCCAATTCCGCTAGGAATGTAATCAAGAAGCTCTTCAACGATAAAATCTTCGTAGTGAGTTTTGAATGCAAAGTACATCAAGATTATTTGAGATATAAATGAGAAATGTCGTTGAAGCGAAGTTGTTGCCAATTATTCCCTTTTTGTTCGTATTCGCTAAGAGAACAAGGACTGGTGATATATTGAGTAAAGTTTGAGGAACCTCTGAGTTGAGCGATGATAAAGCTGTTGATAATAGGGTTTCCTACGATGAGAACAGTTGAAGAACTCGGATAATTATGAAAAAGTTGGTGGAGGAAATTTTGAGCACGAATAAGCACTTGTTCCGAACTTTCACTGGTATTTTTTGTTGTAGGTACAATGTCTGATTTGATAAAGAGTCTAGAGATAATTTGGCTACTTTCTGGATGAGGATCGCTTGATTGTGTCAGATTTTCTTTGATTTTTTGTGTACAAATTTCTGAGTCTTTTTCTCTAAGGTTTGCGTCTACTATGATTTTGCAGTTTTTGTAGATAAGATCTTCAACGATGAGATCGGTTGTCGTTCTTCTGTATCCAAAATCACTACAAAAAATATAGTCAAAAATCTGATTTTTGAGTTCTTTTGCTAGGCGAAGAGAGGATAGGATTCATTTTTCAGAAAGCCTATCATTGCAATGACCGAGGCTAGGGCAATGAGCATTGATATATTCTCCATTGCAAGTGAGGATGATACGCATATCGTTAAAATCGTAGAAGTTAAATAAGAGCAAGTGCTATTAGTCCACAGATCCAGATAAATCCGATTAGATAAAATCTCCATAGAAAGCTAGATTTAATGGTTTTGTGTCTAAAAAAACCTATTGCAGAGATGGCTCCAATTCGTCCTCAGGCAAGGCTTAGTCCTAATAGGGTATTTTCTGAGATTCTTCGTTTGTGATGTTTAGCTTTTCGCTTGTCGATACCTCGGATAATGAAAGTGATGAGATTGATAAGTATAATATAAGTGAGGAGATACAGGAGCATTGGTGGCGTTGATATAAAAAGTTTTCTTAATTATATTGATGTTGTGGAATTTTGCAAATGAGATTTTGAAAGAGCTCTTTGCTTTTATTTCTTTAGAGAAAAAAATAAGAGAAAAAAAACTGATTTTTATCATTTTTCTTCTTTTCTTTTCGAGATTTAATTTTTTCTTTAGTCCCAAAAAGGTTTGAAATGCTAATTAAAAAGCTTATAAAAATTTTCTCACAAAAAAACTTGCAATTTTATAGGAAATAGATAATATGATTCTCGCAACCAAGAAA
>CAUQDZ010000014.1:0-23644 GCA_963517005.1 uncultured bacterium | reverse complement strand
TCAACTGAACAACGTAAATCAGAATCCAACTTCTTTTTTGCAGAATTATCTGACATGAAGTATAGCTACTTGAACTAATACCACATGAGCAAATACAAATAATCCGATTCTAAGCTTATTGTCAGGGGGGAATGAAAGCTCAAGCTCACTCAGCATCCTCAACAATCCTGAAATCACTGAGGCAATGCACCGAATGAAAGAATATGGGCTTACTAATGCGAGCGATATCAGTACTTATAATCCCTTTGAATATCTAACTAGAGAACAGGCTGCTAAGATGCTCGTACAATTTGCAAAAATCGAGAACTTTAAGGCGATAAGTGGAACAAATAATAGCTGTGAATTTAAAGATGTAAAATATGCTAATGGAGGACTCGCAACAAGTATTCAGCAAGCTTGTCAACTCGGACTTATGCAAGGGAATAACTGACTTTTCTCTCCAATACAAACGCTAGCAAAATCAGAATTTATTACTCTTTTGATTAGATTAGCAGAAGGGAAAAAATTAGATGAAAATCAGAATCCTTGGTGGAAAAACTATTTTGTCAAAGCAAGAGAACTCGGTCTGATCAACAACGATGATGCACTTGCTATCCAATCTCCGATTACTAGATACGAAACGGCTTTGATCTTTTATAGATTTTGGATCAAGCAAAAAATCTTGAGCAATCTCAACACTTCTCAACTCAAAAATGAACTCATCTCAACTGTAAAAGGTGCTGATGGTGAATTCCTCAATACTAGCGGAAATTATTCTGTAAGTATCGATGCAAATCTCCTTAAAAATCAGTTTTTTCAAGAGGGATTTACGGAGTTGTTAGGTCAGAGATATAAGCTCAAAAAAACCAATATCACCACCTTTGATATTGCCAATGAAAGCTTTGTGCGATATGGGGATCTCTTTGCGATCAATAATGATAGCAAAATTGGAAACATCAACATCATCGTATCAAATGGAAATATCATTGATGGAAATATCAGACTATTTGCTCCTGTAACGACTTGGAGAATCACTCCAAATGAGAAAACGACTGCTTGGTTTTATCTCAAAAAAAACTAAAATAATAAAAAACTAACTCAATCTAGTGATTAAATTACAACCATTGGAGAGAAATATCAACGAACACAAGCCACAAAATTCTACTAAACTTTTATCAAAAAAAATAAAAAGAATGAGAGGGAGAGAGAAAAAAAATAGAATACCAGTTCTCCATGGAGCTTTTACACTTATAGAAATGCTGATTGTGGTGACAATCATAGGGATCCTCTCTACTGCTATCATCCCAAGGATGACAGGATACATGGAGAGAACCAGAGATCTCAAGAGGAAACTCGATCTACAACAGATTGCCACTGCTATGCAGCTCTACTATGACCAGCACGGTACATGGCCTCAAAAAAATAAAGAATATCAAGAGAAAATGAGAAAAAAACATAGCTGACGAACTGGCTATAACCATATGTGATCTGTCTCTCAGATCTCTGATGCCCTCTCTCCTTATCTCAGTTCAATCCCAAAAGACCCTAATCCTAACTCTCATCATCAGACAATGAATCGATACTGTCATAATCGTAACAATGGATATTCTAACTATAGTTCAGATCCTCTTTGTCTCAAGAGAGATCCAAAATTTATTGATACGCTCGAGGATGGAGAATATTTCTTTTGGTCGCTCCCTACCAATCAGAAAGAGATCCATGATCATATGATGCTCTTTGCTAAAGTAGAAGCTGTAGAAAATGCTAATCGAGTCTGATGGGCATGATCGCATGAATTACCAGAATTTGATGAAGTATGAGAACGGAAAAAGAACCGGAGAGGTATTTGGAACTATCGGTTTGGAAGATGCACGACAACGGTAAAGACCGATACAACACTCCCCCTAAAATGGGGGCACTGAGTTTGTAGTGTTGATGGGAATACCGATTCTCCACCAAACACCTACTATGTAATTGATCTCCCAGGTCCAATAAATGAGTTTTATACTGACAAAACCTACGAACAAAAAGTTAGAATATAAAATATAACCTAAAAAAAGACTAAAAAATCTGACTTTAGTCTTTTTTTGTTTATTACTAATTCTAAACCGTTTTTAGAAGATGAAGCTGTGCATCAGAAGGAAGTCCCTTCCTTGAATATGCCGTCGCAACGGTTTGAATATTCAGTCACAACTCTTTTATTTTGGAAATGCATTGCTTAATTTCCTCTAATGAACAACAAAGCCCCCTACCACTAAGCATACTTGTAATTGAGGGCAATTCAGGCATTTTTGCGAGTTCCTCAATTTGTTCTATTGAATACTGAGAAAAATGTCTGATCATTCTTTTTGCATATTTTGGCTTGTCATATAGCGAAGTTAAACTTCTCAGACCTCTTGGAGAATGAAGCACAAAAGTCTGAATCTTGTCTGCAATCTCCTCCATAGCTAAAACATCTGAAAGCTCAGTTTGCGTCTTTTGGATAAGGGTATTGAAATTTTCTCTTCTTTCTAGAGAATTGATCGCATTTTGTTTTTTTTCAATCTGATCTTTAAGATTATGATAATCTCTATCTGAGGATCCTTTTTGCTGAGATTTAAGGTGATCAATCTCTGGAGTCAGATTTTCTTTTCTTTTTTGATATGCTTGATCAATAGTATTATAAAGCTTTTGCATAATTATTTTTTGGAGAAATAAATTATTCTGACGCTGTCGAAGAATCTGGCGTAGATGGCAAATCATCCACTCCAATATCACTACCTACTCAGAGCCTATTAGATATTTCAGCATCTACAAATTCTCTTGCTCTACCATACTTTTTGGAAGAATATTCCATCAACAATGGCGCTATTTTTTTATTTTGATAATCCTTGGTATAAATAGAATTCATACTAAACACCTTAGAAGTTGCATTGTCGATATTGAGCTTGATATAGGACTTGTAGTTAGCGATTCCTACAATATCCTGAGGTCAGAGAAGTGGAGCATATTCTTTTTCCATAAATTCGGCATCAGGTGCACCAATTTTGAAGGACATCATAGTACCCACGTTACCAAATACTGCGGCTTTTACATCAGATTTTCCTCATTCTCCATTACCTTTTCCTGTTTCAAGCTGTGCGATATACTGATGAGCCATAATCAATCCAAGTCTATATTTTCTGGCCTCAGACAAGATATCCGCAAAAGTCCCTGATACAAAGTTTTGGAATTCATCTACATAAAGATAAAAATCCTTTCTATCCTTTGGATCGAGTTTTGCTCTTCCCATTGCTGAGTTATAAATCTTGGAAACGAGAATCATTCCTAAAAGCTGAGCATTAAGTTCTCAGATTTTACCTTTTGAGAGATTTACGAGAAGAATTTTTTGATTATTCATCACATCATCAAAATTGAAAGCTGACTTGGTTTGTCCGATGATATTTCTGATAAGTCTATTGGTATTAAAAGATACAAACTTTGAAGAGAAATACGGGATGATTTCAGCTTTTTCTCTATCTCCCATAGAATTATAGGTTCTCTCTCGTCGATTTCTCACGACTGCATTGGTAACTTTGGCTACTTTAACTTCTCTATAGGCTTCGTCGGTAAAGAGTCTCACTACATCCAACAAAGTCGGTCTATCTTCAAAATCCTCCAAAATAGTCAGACTTCCATATTTGAAATATTCTTGGATTCTTGGTCCAAAAATCTCTGGTCCAAACATTTTCAAGAAAATTTCTGTCGCATCATTTACCGTTCTATCTGCCTCATCAAGAGAATTGATTTCATAGAGATTAAGCCCCATTGGACGATCTTCATTTCCTGCATCAAAATATACTACATCCTTAGCTCTTTCCTTTGGAACAAAGCTCAATACATCTTCTGCGAGATCTCCATGTGGATCGATAAGACAAATTCCATCACCATTCCATAGATCCTGTCTAGCAATAGTCTGCAAGAACACTGATTTTCCAGTACCTGACTTTCCTATCATATAATGATGCCTTGTTCTATCTTCTCTCTTCATATAAACAGGAGAAAGCTGATTTCTGTAAATGTTTGTCCCCAAGAGAACAGCATTTTTATAGAGCTTATATCCGTAAACCGTCTTCTTGTCGATAATTTCTCTGACAAATTGTTCTTCACCTTTTGTGATAACTTCAAGTCCGTTGTAGTATTTTTTGCCATCAAGTTCAGTAAGTGTTCCCTGATGGGTGGACTGATAATCGGCAAATGGAGTCAGCTTTTCTTCTTCTATTTCTCTAGAAGTTACTGCTCGATGATTGGTATAATCCTTGAGAATATCTGAAAGCTTTCCATCTTTGAATTTTTCAGCAAGAATTCCTGTCATAACCTTTCCATTTCGCTCATCATCTGAGAATTGAGGAAGATTTGCAGGGGCAGGAAGAACCTTGTACTGCATCCATTCAATAATTGGCGAACGATTATAAATACTATCTGGAAAATGATACAAACTGCTAAGTTCATTAGTCGAAAAGTAACTATACTTATAGAAAAATCCTGTCAAATAATACCCTACTCCAATCCTCCAAAGTGGTTGGAAAATCCATGGAAACATATCATGTTTTGTGTTATCATCGGAAAGCCTGTTTGCATATTCATCGGTATAAACGTTATAAGCAGATTCCATTGCTTTAAGATTTTGCTTGGCTTGACCTTCGACATCTGAGGAAGAAACAATCAATAAACCTGACTTGTAGATTGGGTTTCCCGCTTCTTCACCGATAGTATTGAGTGCTTCTTCTTTGGCTTTTACCATTCTTACCATAGTAACATTAGCTTCTTCCTTTTGATTAGCTACGAGCTTTCCAGTTCGTCCCATAAAGATAACTGAGAGAAGTTTAAAAGGATTGAGCCAAGTACTTCGTGACCAAAGCGTTGTTTCATACAGTGAAAGATTTTTGTAGAGTCTATCTGCAGCTTTTTGACGTTTAGCATTGTATGAAGAATCTTCAGGTTTGATCACCAAAATCGCAGTCACTGTATCATAGATAGAGACTTTACTCATCGTATCTATCACATTATTGATCGGATCATCTGGAACTTGTTTGAAGGTTTTGATCGTGTAGACTGGATCTTTTTCAGGTTCAAGAGGCATAATATCTGAGTATTTCTTTTGGAAAGGATCAGGTTTTTTGACTCTTTCTAGTGAACAATTGGCAAACTGCGCAGAAATCGCACTTTCCAAAATTCCTTGATATTCAGGATACGTTCCGATAATGAAACTAAGCTGACCTTCATTATATTGATAAATCATAACAAGCTTTTGCTTTCCGAATAATTTATGCATCATTGATTCCCAAGTACTAAGATCTGATATTTTATGCAAACCACTATAGAGCTGGGACATTCTCGATACTTTTTCTTTCATATCTTTTGCGATTTCCTTTTCTTGTTCACGATCGGTCTTTCCATCGGTTTTTGGGAGCATTACCTTGAGATAGATCATTCTGCTCGTATTGACAAAAGAATAGATATACCTCATAAATACTCTCGTAATCCAGGTTATAATCACAAATGCGATGATAGCAAGTAGTCCATATCCAATCCACTGCCCTATTTGATGCATTTTTGTCAGTCCTGTATCTACTAGCTTTGCTGTTTCTCCAGTAAGATACTGTGTTTTAAAATTATTGATGAGTTGAGAGTGTTCTGAAACTGAAGTCTTGAGAACTCCTGTATCAGAATTCTGATTTTTATCTTTTTTTTCTTCTGTTTTTGGTTCATTTTGATGGACTTGAACTGGGGCTTGAGTTGTTGGTGTAGAAGACTGATTATTTCTCAATGCTGTAAGGTTTTCTGATCCATATTTGTCCACATTATCCAAAAAAACAGAAATCTGAGGATACCCCCCAAGTTCCTTGAGACATTGAGATTTATCTGTGCCCCAAGCGGTAGCTGTGAGCTTGGAAAGATTAGATTTGAGGCTACGATTCGTATTGTACTGAGCAACCAAACGCTCATCACAAGTCTGAACTTTGTTTGGTGCGGAATGTTCACTATTTTGCTCAATAAAATCGGTAATCTTTGAAAAACCTCCCATTTGCGTTACGCAATCGGCTTTTTGAGTACCTCGAGCTAGAGAAGTTAGCTGAGAAGCATTGCTATTTGCAGGGTTTTGTTCCATAATAGCAAGTAGATTTTGAGCACAACTTTCTGCAGTCATATTTTTGTTTTTGTGAGTAAATTTTTACTGCTCAATTATAGTTAGAAATACTAAAAAAATCAAATTTTATCCTTGATAATAAAAAAAGTCTGAAACCAGACTTTTGAGATTATTTGTCCAAAAGGGTACGGATCGATATCTGCTGATCAGCGCAAAATCAGGATCAGATTTTTAGACTTTTTGGAGAGCAAGAGACAAGCTTTCGCGAGCGGTCTTTTTGGAGTTCAAAAGTTGCTATAGCGAACTTCTTTTGGTCAGTTTGCTGAGATGATGGAAGAAGGTTGAGCGAGAGACGAAGCTTTTTATTTGTGATCGAAAGTGCTTGATCAGGAAAGTCAATGAGTGAGAGATCTTTGGCTGAGATCAGAGTAAACTCTTGCCAGTGTGTATCTCAGGCTTTAAGGATTCGAAGAGCACGGTAAGAAGGGTCTTTTTGATCACTTTGCTTGATTACTCCCAAAAGAAAGTCGCCAACTGCAAATTCATCAAGAATATTTGCTGTAAAACGAATCACATTACTATGCTCTACAAACTCCCTATCTAAAATCCTTTGATAAAGAGGATATTTTTGGATATGTTGCCGTACTTGAGCAAATGAAAAGATAGAATATTTTGCTTTGTGACGATTAAAAAGCTCAGAAAAGACATAATGAGATAAATCATTATGATCAAATCTATGCGGATAATCAACAAAAGCATAAAAAAAGTTCAAATAATCGGTTTTATTTTTTGCAAAAGGAAGTGTATATTTAATAAAATTGAAGGTAAATTTTTGATAAAATTGTAGTGCAAGTGTGGTATCATCATATACAAAATCAACAAATCTACGAGGAAAATCTAAGGTAAACTTTGAAAAAATCTTTGCTTCTTTTTCGTACTGAAGGTCAATTTCTGCTTGGCTATTTTGAAGGTCTTGATCTCTTTTGGCAAAATTATCGTAAGTATATCAAGAAGAAACAGGGATCAGGAGAATAACTAGTACGATAAAATATTTCATAACTATGATATATCAGGATAAAGAAAAGAGATGGGAGAATACTCCCACCTCGTAAGTGTAATTTAAGATAGAATCATTCTTGAATTAGCACATCATTGTGCTGACTTAATAATGAAAGCACTAGTTAACTTTCGAGTTCCACTGATTCGATGCTTCCCTTGAACAAAAAGTTGACTAGATCCTCCACCATCAAAAGCCATCATTTTGGTACAACCAAAATTCTCTTTCAATAGTCTAGATGCCTCACTCTGTTTCATGGATTTAGATACCAACAAACAAAGTATCTCTGATCTACCATCTCCATCTTGATCATAAATTCCCACCATTGTTCTTCCTACATAACTATCATAAGATTTAGATTTGGATGTATAATCCAAGGCTACATAAACCTTCTCGCCTCCGAACTTATGAAGAGATGAAATATTAATCTTACCTGAAGGCAATTGCTGAATATCTGCATAATTATTATAAATAATTAATGCAGCACGATTAGTTAATTCATACGATGATTTTCCTAAAGTTGGGACATCGCCGAACTGTTTGAATGGGAAAGTATGCATAACAGGACCACTTCCAGAAGCGTCGTAAAAAAACAATGCATTAGAAAGAGCAAAAAAAATTTGCCCAGCTCCAAAGTCTTCAAGTTTTTTTCTAGTAAACAAAGCCTTTTCGGTACCTCTTCCTGATTTTACTTCATATACAAGACCAAACTTTGCACCTTGCTTCAAAGACGCAACAACTACATAAGTCTCTTGAAACTTAGACTTAAGAAGAACTACACCTTTTTCGAGAGTGATAATATTCCAGTTCTTGAAGATAATATCTGTCTCTGGGAAGGATTGTATCAGTGATGAATTTACTAGGCTTCTTGTTTCTAAAGCACCATTTTTAGATTGTTCAACACTCGATACCGTGTTTAATGGTGTTTCCATTACAGTATCATTACGATCACAAGATGCTACAAACACCACTACCAGCAGTGCGAGCAAAAAATTAACATATTTTTTCATTTTCTTTTTTGTTTTAAGTTTTTGGTAATGAACTCTTCTTATCTTAATTACACGATAATTACTATACTCAAATTACTATATGTAAATTAAAGCTAAAATCAAGTCAAGTCACTTTGCTCAAAATCTATTGATTTCTTGGTTACAATTGTTACACTGAAAGTGTTTAGTTCTCTATTTTTTTATGATGAATAAAAAAAATATTCTCTTACTGATTATTGCAATAATTGCAGTAGCTGGTGCAATCTTTGCACTCAGATGGTCCAAACAAGTAGATCAACAGCTTCAAAATCCTAATATCTTTGGACTCGAGACCTCAACTGGAGAAACTAGTGCACAATATTTGAGTTCAGATTTTGAATCTCTTTTCTCTGGAGAAGATATGAGCGAACTTTACAATGGACAAACGGGAAATTTTACCTCTACAGGAACTTTTGATGAATAAAAACCTACTTAGTGACTTAACTTTTAGCAACAATTCTCAATTAGATATTTTTTCTGGGATTGAGGGGAAAAAGACGATCATTATGAACAATGAAGAGCCGCTGAAGTACTCGATTTTGGCGAGAGACGCAAAACTTGATATCGATGTAAATACCGCTCGTGATGGATCAGAATTAAAAATTTTTATTCTGACTCCGGTGATCGAAAACCTTTCGTCAAAAATCAATATCAATCTCAACCTTAGGCACAATCATTGCAAGATCGATCTCCATATGGTATCTCTTGCTTTCTCTGATGCAGAAAATGAAGCTTCAGCTACGATCTATATGCAACCAAACATCCAAGAATCTGCAAGCGAACTTCTCGAAGAAACTGTCATTTTATGAGATAAAATCAATGTGAGAAATTTGCCGATTTTGGATATCCAAGCCAACAATATCGCTGCTGCTCACGGAGCCAAAATTTATCGTCTCGATGAGCAAAAGCTCTTTTATCTCCAATCCAAAGGACTCTCTGCTGAACAAGCAAGAGCATTGCTCATTTCTTCTTATCCAAATTTGCTTTTTGAAGAGACTGTAGAAAATGAAGAAGAAAAAAATCAGATCATCTCCGAATTTTTAGATTTTGATGCTCAGTATCATGCGTAATTATTTCGATTTACTCTTGGATTTGCTCGAGATTGAGGACAAAGCTCCTTACCTAGCCTTAGCTCAGCAGATCGAAGATGCTCCTGCTAATGCGGACTTCCTATTTGCACATAGAGCGAGTTTTATACTCAATGGATATCTTGATTTACTTAAAGGTGAACTCGCTCCTGAGGAATTTGTCTTGCTTGGAGATGTGGAAAGTGCACAGCCCCTTTGGCAAAAAGGACAAAAAGGTTCTGAAGAAGTAATTAAATCGTTGTTAAATTGAGAAATTCCAGAGCAAAAAATTCTTGTTTTAGATTTGGCAACTTGGCAAATAATGCTAGATCAAAAGCAGAAAGATGCACTTTTGCAAAAGCTCAAAGAAAACAATAAAACCCTCATCCTTGGATAAACAAAAAAAGAAAAATCAGATCCTAATTCAGCTTTTTAATTTTTATTTTGTGTATTTTAGCACCATGGCTTACAACAGAAACAACGACTACCTCAATGCTTTTAACAAACTTGTTCACAAATTTACAAGTTTTACCAGACATCAAAAGACTTTTGTGCTCTTTTTATTTGTCTTTACAGCTGCAGTTGTGCTCTTACCGATGCTTAGTGTTGAACCAACTAGTGATGAAATGAATGGATATCATCTCTGGATTTGGAATTTTAAGCTTTTCAAGTCGTTTCTAATCATGGCTATCTCACTTGCAGGACTCTATGGATGGAATCTCCACTCTAATGTCAAAGCATTTATGGTAAAGTGCTTTGGATTTAGAGAATCTGAACCAATTTTGAACTTTATGTTTTTGTGGATGATTGTATCTGTTTATATGCCAATTTTGGATATGGTAGGTTTCTTACCGACTTTCACAGGTGCGGTTTCACTTTCTCGAGGAATTTGGTTCCAATTATTGATCTTACTCGTTGGAATGATTATCTCAATAAAAGAGGTTCGAAAAGCGGCAGGTCAAAACTCACAAAAAACAAAAATTCTAAACATCGTTGAGGATGAAGCTCAGCAACCTAAAGTTGAAAACAAAAGAATCGTTCATAATCTCTTTGATGAAGAAGATATGGATTAAAAAAAATCTAGAGAAAAACAATAAATCACCCCAGGGTAATAATATTACCTTGGGGTTTATAAAAATATTAAAAAAATCAGACTTTTATTATTCTTTCAAATCTCGATTGATTGGAGTTTTACCTTGAGTGATAAGATAGTTATTACACTGAGAGAAGGGGCGAGACCCGAAAAATCCTCTATCCGCAGAAAATGGTGAGGGATGTGGTGATTTTATAATAAGATGCTTGGACTGATCAATAAGAGGAATTTTTTGCTGAGCAAAGGCTCCTCGAAGAATAAAAACCAATCCTTGTTTTTCTCTTGAAAGGAGAGAAATTACCACATCTGTAAAACGATGTCGTCCTGCATCTTTGTGAGAATTTGGGGAATCTTTGCGGACGGTCAATCCTGCATTAAGGAGAAAAACTCCCTGATGAGCCCGCTTTTCAAGATTTCAGGATAAAGGAGGATCAATGTTGAGATCAGATTTCAGTTCTTTGAAAATATTTCTCAGCGATGGGGGAATTCTTACTCCCTCTGGAACTGAAAAACTCAGTCCATGAGCCTCTCCTGCTCAATGATACGGGTCTTGCCCCAAGATAATAACCTTTACCTGATCAAAAGGTGTTAGATCAAAAGCACGAAAAATATCCTTGCCCAAAGGATAGGTGATAAAACCATTTTTGTGTTCATCGAGAAGAAAATCCTTAATCTGCTGAAAATAAGGAGCAGAAAATTCAGACCTTAAGTGTTCTTTTCGAGAGGCATTTATATTTACGGAGTCTGGAGACATTTCAAAAAAAAGAAATAAAGTCTGAATTTTGAGAACGTTTATGATTAAAATTGACAAGGGCTTGATTAAGATTGAGAAGCTTGTTTTTGAGCTTCATTAGCAAAGTCTTTTCCCTTTTCTTCAAAATTTTTCCAAAGACCATAAGGGCAGGCAGTCGAAAGCAAGCATATTTTACCTTTTGGAGTATGTGCATAAGCAAAGGCTATCGCCTCTTGCATCGACTGAGCATAGCAAATATTGGCGGAAGTTTTGCCAAGGAGTTTTGCCATTTTTTCTCCTGTTTGTGGAAAGAAAACCAAATTCTGAATTCAGATTTCTTTCACTTTTTGCATCAAAGGAGCAAAATCAAATCCTCTATCGGTCCCTCCGAGAAAAAGTGTTCCAATTTCAGAGCCGAAAGTTTTGATTGCCTCTATTGTGGAATCTGGCGTGGTTGAAATTGCATCATCATAAAAACGAATCCCCTTAAACTCCCCTACTAGCTGTAGTCTATGTGGGAGTCCTTGAAAAGTCTTGATCGTATGCTGGATAGAAGCCATCGGAATTTGTAAAAAGAGTCAAATTCCAATTGCAAGGCTGATATTTTGAAGATTGTGATCTCAAGGAAGAATACGGTCCTCAGTAGGAAAAAGTTCCTGCAAATTATGAGTAAAGTATCCGTGATTTCGTGAGGTCTCCCCATCAATTCCATAGGTATGGATGTTGTGGTATTTTTGTGATAAATCAAAATCTTGAGCTGTCTTTGCTAGAATAAAATTATGCTCTGCGTTTTGGAGAATATTAAATTTTGCCTGATAATATGCATCAATACTACCATGCCAATCCATATGTACAGGGAAAAGATGCCCAAGCACGGAAATATAGGTATGAGGATGGAGATCTTCGAGCATAAAACTAGACATCTCTGCAACTACAAAATCATACTCTTGATCAAAATCAATTTCTTCGAGAACGGGATTTCCAATATTTCCAACTAATTTGGTATTGAAACCTGCATCTTTGAGCATTGAGTAAACAAGAGCACTCATTGTGGACTTTCCCTTACTTGCTGTAATGGCGATAACTTTTCCCTTGTAATTTTGAAAGAAAAACTGCATCTGAGTCAGAATTTTATCTTTTTGTGCTAAAAGCTCTGGAGAATATGGGACTCCTGCAGACTTAAAAATCACATCAAACTCGTCCAAATGAGCTAAATAATCTTGACCTGAATGCACCACAATCCCTGGTGTTGATACAGATGTCGGATTCATATCTAAAACTGTTAAAGACTCAAAAGCAAAATTATTTTCAAGCAAAAAATTGAGCGTAGACTTTCCCTCTAGTCCAAATCCGAGAATAGCAATCTTTTTTCCAGCAAAACGAGCTGTATCCATGATGATTTTGATATAGCAAATAAAATCTAATGGAAGTATAGTAATTTTACGATCAATTTCAAACAGAAAAAAACAAGAAACTTGAATAAAAAAACTCGCTGATAAAGCGAGTTTATAAGTATTAATCTCCAAGTTAGAATGGAAGATCATCAGATGAATTAGACGCTGATTCTCCTTTTTCAACTCTTCGGCAAGTGATAGAATTGAAAAATCTACCTGGTTGATTCTTAGATTCATTTGCTCTAGCATTGAGATGAACAGTGATAACATCACCTAGATTTACTCCTTCAAGAAGAGCGATCTTGTCTCTAAAAAAATCTACTGCGATTGACCCTTTAAATTCTCTATCAGAAATTTCCTCCAAAACGATAGTTTGTTTTTGGATGTCTCCATTAGCTCCGATAGTTTCTACAGGGGCGATGTGTTTTACAGTTCCTTGGTATTGCATAATGTGTAGTAAATAATAATAAAATGATTTTACTCATCTACAATTTACTTTTTTGAAGTCAAATTGCAAGGGAAAATCTCTTTTTTGATCAAAAAAATCACTGCAAAGGTCAAATAACAGTCGGCTATATTAAAAACTGGGAAAGTACCTAGGGAAACAAAATCTCTTACTCCTCCCAAAAATACCCTATCTACAAAATTTCCAATTGTTCCTGCCATTAGCAAGAGAAAAACTCGAGTAGAAATAGTCTTTTTGCAATACAAAAAAGAAAAAAATCAGATTCCAACGATAGAAATAATCCAAATCAAAGTTTGATCAATAGCAATACCTCGTGAGATTCCTTTATTGAAAACGGGAGTTAGAAAAAAAAGAGATTCTCCTATCTTCAAATCATAAAATACATATTTTGTCCCTCGATCAATCAAGAGAAGGATCAAGATCAAAAGTCAAATTTTAAAACTTTTTGAGAATAAAGGAGATTGTTGAAAATTGGCAACTAAATCCATTACTATACTGAGAAAATAAATGCAAGGAGTATAACGTTATTTAAACAAAAAACAATAAAAAAAGAAAAAATAACTTGACATTTACCAGAAGAATGATATAAGAAATTTGTTTTATTAAAGAAAAATTCTTTTCTTTATGAGACAAAAAATAATTAACATCTATAAACAAATAACTTCGTAAAATTTTATGAGTAAGAACAAGGAGCTTAGCGGAGCTCAACCTACAACAAGCAGAACGATATTTCTTCCTTCAGACAGAAGGAGAATAGCTAAGGATTCTAATCAGAATGATGTATGCTTTTTTACTGCAAGAGAATTTCTTGACTACCTCTACGAAAAACAAGGCAATCTCAAGGATCTCTCCTATCGTGTAATAGAAAATGTCATCATCTCTAGCAAGTTTAATGGCTATTCTCTCTATCTTGGTGAAGGAGTCTTTGAAGGAAGTGTTTCCTTTAGAGATGTTCAACTCAAATCTGTCTCTTGTCAAAAGGCTAACTTTTGGGGAGATCTCACTTTTGAGGAAACCAACATCACGAAGCTCTTCTTAGGACAGTCCATCTTCTGTGCAAATATCTGCTTCGGAGATCTCAAAACCGAGATAATCAACTGCGATCAAGCAGTGGTATTGGGAAATGTTCATGGAGAACACTGGTCTGCACGTAGAGTATTCTCTACAAAAGAAGCTTACTTCAGAGGATCTGTATCCTTGGGTAGTCTTCATACTTCAATCTTCAGTGCTGGAGAAGCAAGCTTCAACACACTTCATCTCGGAGAGTTTTGGACAGACCAATTCTCTACTGGGAATGCACGAGTAGTAAAACTTATCTATCCTAGTAAGGGCAGACTTGACCATACCGGAGAAAGATTCTACAAAGGCACCCCTCAAATCCACAACATCAAGCTCTCTCAAAATAGAGATCTTCCTGTGGATTCACTAGAAAAAGCTTTACTTTCTGCCGTATCGCGTCATCATTCGACCTCCAGACACCGTAAGAAGTAAAAATTACTCGTAATTCTCTCCTTAAAGGATAGAGAGTTACAGTCTCCAAAGTGTATTTCTCAATTGGAGATAAAAGAGGATGAATATTTAGGTTTTTCCTAAATAGAGTCCTCTTTTTTTGGAATAAAAAAAGACTGAAGTCTGGCTTTTAATCTTTTTTTTAATCTTAAAAGAAAAGATTTTTAACAAGAGAAAAGGTGCGGATCCCTATCTTTTTTGGTTACATAATTGACAAAAACATCAAGATTCACGTGCTCTCCCTCCTCTTGTGCAATATGGAGTGATACAAGGCTCGAAAGATATTTTTGAGTACAAAAAAAATCAAAAACTCTAATCAAATCCTCCGAAAGACTCTCTATAATCGAAAATGAATAGACTCGATCTGCACAATGATCACTCTCTAAATCCAGTTGAATAGTGGGATTTATTTTTTGGAGAGAATCTAAATCTGAAGCTGACAATCCCCCCTTTTGGATTCTCCACATTATTTCAATTTTACCTGAATAAGTCGACGCATCTCAGATCTGATAAAAAATCGGCAACATCGGATATTTAATTTTGAGATAAAGTTTTACAAGGTATAGACTGAATTCTACAGTAAGAATTTTGTAGTTGAAAACAAACCTCTTTTCATCATTTTGGCTGAAGTGTAAATGTAATTTTGTCATCAGCTCTTTGTTCTTTATTTTGTCCATCTACTGAGCATTCAAACTGATATGGTCTGAAAGTAAGAGTTAAAGAGTCAGATTCGTTATCATTAAGTTTTAATTTTGTAAGTTGATAATCAGAATTCTGCGTAAAAAATATCGATGCAGTCTGATTTTTATCTTCTTTTGTATCTTGATCCTGATTTGAAGACAAAAAAGTATAGATAATAGGCTGATTTTGCTGACTTTCTCAACCTTTTGAAAGTGTCAAAGTAGCTTGATCATATTGTTTTCCTTGATAAGAAGAGGAATTGAGAATTTGGAGAAAAAAAGTATCAAAATCTGATTTGACTTGCTCGATTTTGGTATTAGATTTGAGAGATGCAAGATGAGATCTATTGAATCAGAGTCCGATAAGCATCAAAATTCCAATAATTATAACTACAATAATAATTTCGATCAATGTGAATCAGGTTTTTTTCTTTTTTTTCATATTTTGATAAACAAAAACTAAACTCCCACATTTTCCATCACAGAAAATACGACTCCAAAAATTCCTGATGCGACAAAAGCAACCATCACTCCCATAAAAATGAGAATTACAGGTTCAAGGACTTTTGAGAACTGAGAAATCTGATTATCAAGCTCCTCTTGATACATCGAGATGATATTAGCTAGTGCATCTTCCAGATTTGCAGTTTCTTCTCATACTTTGATCATTACCGCAACATTAGGATAAATGAGATGTGATTCATATTGGATCGTATCAAAAATCGTTTTTCCAAGTTGAAGTCAAGCAATGATATTTTCAATCATTTCCTTGTACGCTGGAATATCTAAAACCCCTCTCATCAAACGGAATGTTTGCACATAGTCAAGTCCAGACCCGATCATAAGTTTTGTATATCTGACTCGCTTGATCAAATAATAAGTTTTTGTCATCGATCAAAGCATAGGTGTATTAAGCATTGTAGCAGACAATCGCTTTTTACCACTATCTGTCGTAGTATAAATCCCTGCCACAACAAGTACGGTAATTAAAGTAATTACTATTTGCCTCCAAAAAGTAACAAAAAAATCTGACATCTCTTTGAGGATCTGAGTTATTTGGGGAAGCTGTTGATCTCATCCTGCCACCATATCTAAAATATCAGGCAATACACTCGTAAAGAGAAAAAGCACAGCACCAATTGCCATCACAATCAGGATCACCGGATACGTCAAAGCTGATTTATATCTATTTTTGATTCCCTCAAGATAAGTATACTCGTTAGCGAGCTCTTGAAGAACAATATCGAGATTCCCAGTATTTTCTCCTGTTTTAACAATAGAGGCATCTGATTCATCAAAATATTCTGGCAAACGAGAGAGAGCATAAGAAAAACTTTTTCCTTCATTGAGATGAAAGGCAATAGAAGTAGCAACTTTTTTGAGTGCAAAGTTAGTAGTAGATTGTTTAATCGTCTCAACAGCTTGGAGGATGGAAACTCCTCCTTTAAGCATATATACGAGCTGTTTATAAAAGAGAATCTTTTCCTTTACCGAAAAAGACTGCATATCCATACTCTGCATCAAAGAAATGACCATCTGTTCCATTCGTCAGATTTTTTCTGTTTTTTCGGGCATAAGAAAGGGCTTTTAGGAAATAAGAATTATTTGAAGTAATAAGCGGAAAGCTTAAGCTCTGTTTCTTGAGATTCTGCATACGCCATCATATCATAGCTAACCTCTTCAATCTGATAGAGAATACGATCGTTTGGTTCAGAAATGATATATTTCTCAATATTATCGACAAAAGATACTAATTCATCTTTTGAAGGGAAAACAACTTTAACAGAAATAGGGATTTTATAAAACTGAGTCTTTTGATCGATCAAAGTCCCTGATCAGATTTCAATACTTTGAATTTCTCAGTTTCTCGGAGATGAGGGCTGAGAAGGATCTGATCTAAGCAGATATTGATCAAGGTTTTTGAGAATTTTCTTTTCATCAATACCCATTTTTTCAGACTTGAGACCACCGAGCTGAAGATAGGATCTGACAACATTAAGGTGTTGGGAAATAGCAGGAGAAAGTGCATCGCAATTAGTTTTATCATTGATACAACTCAAAACTAGATCCTGCTGATGTTCTGCAATCTTTCGAGTCTTTTTTTGATCTGAAATCTGGGCGATCTCCTGATCCAAAGATCAGATTTTTTCTTGTTTGTGCAAAAATTGCTCTTGAACTGATTGGAATTGAGATCGGACTTGAGGCGCATAATTTACTCCGATAATCACACTCAAAATCAGTAAGATAATCACATAAATCTTGTACTTTGCAGTTACAACCCTAGCAACTTGAAGATGATTGTCTGCAGCAGTAGATTCAATCTCAGAAGCCATTTGCTGATCATAAGCTGAACTATTTTGCTGCTGAATAAGATTATTGATGAGCGACTGATCCTGTGTTGGCATTGTTTACTACATTAGCAGATAAAGTAAAGGTGAATGATGATCCTTCATTAGATTTTTCATATTTTCTGATCGTAATATCTGAGAGGAAGTCTAAATTATTGAACTTATCAAGCAAACCTCCGCTTCAGAGGCGATTTCCATAAAGAACTCTGAGATTGGAAACTTCACCATTGAGCGAGAGTTTTTCTAGATCAACCTTGAAATCTGAAAGCTGAACTCCTCATCTTGACTCCTCTACACTTTTAAGGGTTTCAAGGATTTCTAGGATACGATGCACATAATCGGACCAAGGAATACGATGTGTCTTACTCTCTAAGTCGTGAACTTGGAGATAATGAGCAAAACTTGCATCAGACAAAAGAGATGAAAGCTGATTTTCTTTGTCAGTAATGGTTTGATCTAAGAGCGTTGATTGTCTCTGAAGATAATAACGATATCCATATAAAGACGCCAAAGCTCATACTCCGAGGATAAACAACGTAAGTAAGAAATAATAATATCTCTGCCAAGATTGCGTTTGCTTTGATAGTGCCATCAGCAATGTATAAAAGAATAAATCACTTATAAGTATATCTCTTTTGTGAAAATATGCAAATTTTGATAACAAAAAACCTGGAGAAATTCTCCAGGTCTTTATAGGTTAAGGATAAATCATTTCACATGGAATACCATATCGAAATGAGAGATAGAGTAACTTAGTATTGACCTTATAATGCCAATAAGCAATCTTTTGATCTAGAAGGTGCTTTTTTTTCTTTGATTCATATTCTTCTTTTGCTCTTTTCAAAAGAATCTTTTGAGAGAGAAGGCGATTTCCTGGGGTACGATCTTCCCTGGAAATCCGCTTTTGAATTTTTTTTAGCTTCTTTTGCCTACGCTTGGATGAAAACTTATGAGGAGGTGTTGCAGAAAGTCCTTCTTCTTGGAGAAAGTGTAAAAACTCACAACGAGCATCTTTAAGCTTTTCAAGTAGCTTCATAACAAGATGATCATTATATGGAAAATACACTGAATCCAAGTAACGATACACAGGATATAACTGCATTTCATGGAAAATCCTATTCTGTTCTCCTCTCCGTAAACTTCTCAAGTCTAGGTAATCATTATAGTAGTGCTCAGCAATAAGCAAGATCCCTACCATATATATTACCACGAATGGAGTTGCATAACTAGAGAGGGAATACCAATTCTTAAAAAAACATATCCCCCATACGAGAACGAATAGCATTATTACCATCGTAGAAGACAAGGATTTTAGGTAGTGTCTTTTTTCACTACAATAGGCATTCAACTGAGAAGCCTGCTTTTTGGCAAGTTTCTGATCATAAAGTCGCTGAGAACGCGCAGTATTAATCAAAGAGACATAACACTCCTGATAAACTGAAAGTTCTTGACGAAGATTCTGTAAAGAAATAGGCTCGTCACCAATCTGAGAAAAGATGTCAAGCATCACACTGTGTTTTGTTTCCATATTGTTTTTTATTTTAGTTTTTATTTTCCCAATTTATCATTTTATTTTTAAATGTCAAGTATTTTTTATAAAAAATGAGATGTTTCTAAAATTTAGTAACTTTAATCCTCAATGATGTTAAAAAAAAGAAAAAAGTCTAATTTTTTTGCTTTTTCTATTTTTTTGCCTACAATTAAAAATGTAAATAAATATTAGTAATATGAAAACAACAAAACCCCAGACTCAAAAGATTGTTCTTCTCTCGGCGAAAGAACCTAACCGTGCTAATGGCTCCTTCTTTGATGATGATTATCTCACAGATGATGATCATCAAGAAATGCTCCATCGCATGGAAAAGATCTCCCGTCAACCAGAAACTTCTCAGAGTCAAAAGATCCGAGTTCAAGAGTTTCACTCCTCGATCTCTAGTAGAACCTCTACTAACCATCGTTTAGTATCTGATCTAGCTATTTCTAGCCACCGACAACACTGTCAAGGCTGGGAACGCTATGATGAAGAACTTCAACTCTCTGAACTCTACATCTAATCTCTCTACGCGTAAGAGACAAACACTTTCTCAAGGCACTCCTTGAGAAGAATACAGAAGTAAAGATTCCTTTGCTTCTGTTTTTCTTTATAAAGTAATAATTTTTTGAGTCCCCCTTGCAAATTAGCATAAAATCACTATAAAAAAAGAGACTATCAGTATATAACTTATATTTATTTGAATAACACAAGATACAATGCTTCGTTCGCATACTTGCTGATCACTTACAGCAAAAAATATTGGAGAAACCGTGAAACTCTCTGGATGGGTAAATAAATCGAGAAACCTAGGAGGAATGCTCTTTATTGACCTTAGAGATAGATATGGAATTACACAAATTACACTAGATCCTGCAAAAGTAGATTTTGAAATTCCAGAGATCAAGTCTGAATATGTTGTTCAAGTGGAAGGGAAAGTCATTGCTAGACCTGAAAATATGATCAACAAAGATATGATCACTTGAGAAATCGAGGTAGAACCAACAAAGATGTCAGTTTTTTCAATTTGTAAAGAATTGCCTTTTTCAGTAGACCATGAAAATCCTGTAGGAGAAGATCTTAGACTTGAATACCGTTATCTAGATCTCAGAAGAAAAACTATGAAAGATAATGCTGTAATGAGACACAAAATCGTGATGGAAACCATGAACTTTTTTGATCAGAAAGAGTTTTTGCATCTTGAGACACCAACTTTTGTAAAAAATACTCCTGAAGGATCTCGTGAATATGTTGTCCCTGCTAGATTTGAACCAGGGAAATTCTTTGTACTCCCACAATCTCCTCAGCAGTTTAAACAAATGCTCATGGTAGCTGGATTTGACAAATATTTTCAAATTGCAAGATGTTATCGTGATGAAGACCCTAGAGGAGATCGCCAACCTGAATTTACTCAGATTGACTTTGAACTTTCATTTGTAGAACAGCAAGATATCTTAGCTCTCATTGAGGAATATTTTATGCACCTGTCAGCAAAGTTTTATCCAAACAAAAAGATAAAGTCTGAACCATTCCCAGTTCTTAGCTGGAAAGAAGCGATGGATTTATATGGAATCGATAAACCTGAGCTCAGAGTAGATAACTTTACCTTTCACGAAGTAACTGAACGAGCAAAAAAGTCAGATTTTACTGTTTTTCAACAGGCACCTTGTGTAAAAGCACTTGTCTTGCCTAAGGAAATGGGAAGATCTGAAGTTGAGAAAAAGTATGAATCACTAGCAAAAAGCTTTGGATCAAAAGGAATGCCTCGGCTTTGCCTAACAAAAGAAGAAGGACTAAAAGGATCAATTGCAAAATTTATCAATGAAAAGGCACTTGAAGAACTCAAACAGCTCACTGGAGCAACTGAGGGAACAACAATTATTTTTCAAGCAGACACTTGGCTCAAAGCCTGTGAATATCTTGGGAAACTCAGGATTGAAGCAATCAAACAACTTGACCTTTTGAAAGGAAAGGAAGATGAACTAGCATTTTGTTTTGTAGTAGATATGCCGCTTTTTGAGGAAGGAGATGATGGAGAACTTGGTGCTACACATCATCCTTTTACCAAGCCAACTGATGCAGACATTGCTTTTGTAAAAAAACTTGGGAATAAGCTTACAAACGGAGAAAAAATGACTGATGAGGAAAGAGAGCAACTCCTTGAAGTAAAGTCTGATTCTTATGATATTGTATTGAATGGATATGAGCTTGGTGGAGGAAGTATCAGAATTCACGATGCTGAGCTTCAACACGCAATATTTGCACTTTTGGGACTCAGCGAGGAACAGATACAAGAGAGATTTGGACATTTGCTTAAGTGTTTTGCTTATGGTGTTCCTCCTCACGGATGATGTGCTTTTGGATTGGATAGAATCGTAATGCTCTACCAAAATATGGAAAATATTCGTGAAGTAATTCTTTTCCCAAAAAATCAAAAATATCGTGATTTGATGCTCAATGCACCGAGTGATATTGGAGAAGGGCTTATTCATGAGCTTGGACTTGAGGTATTACCTCAAGAAGAATAAAAAAAAGAAGTCTGAACCTTGATTTTGGTCAGACTTTTTTCTTTTATTATTGATATACCCCAGGAATAATATCAGGAGTTTGAGGTTCTTGCTCTGCAACTTTTGAAACTTCAAGTATTGAATTTGGGGTCTGAGGAACTACTTCTGAAGCACTTTCTGTAGTATTTGCTATGATAGATTCACTTTGAGATTGAGTTTCTAAATTTTGAGAAGTAGCTTGTGGAGCTAGATCTAGATCAGGAATAGGCTGTTGTGAGCCTTGTGTAAGATTATCGAGAGCAGTTGTATTGTCTGTCTCGGTCTGAATTGGAGCTTGTGGAACTCCTGCTCCAGCAAAGTTATCGATCTTTTCCATTGGATTTTGAACAAAATCCTTGGTATTAGCAATCACACCAGATCAGACTTCTTGTGTTTTTTGAATCACTTGGCCAAGGCCTTGATTGATTTGTGCCAAAAATCCTTGCTTTTGTTCTGGAGTTTGATCATCTGTCGGTACTTGGGATGATTGCATCGGACTAACCATACCTCAAGCCTGATTTACGATAGGAGCAGTGAGTGATTGTGTTTGATTGACAATAGTTTGGGTACCATTTTGTACTGTTTGAATTGGATTGGCTACAAAATCAGTTGCATGAGCTTGAACATTTGAAACCGCTTGTGTTGAGGTATTTACAATATTGGATCAGACTTCTTGTGTTTTTTGCAGTGTTGCCCCCACGGTTTGTGTTGCCTGAGATGCAAGATTTTGAGCAGTTTGTGAAGTTTGATTTGCTATCTCAGAGACTTTATTTGCAAGATTTCCCGGTGCTGATTGAATCATTTGAGATGCAGAAGTTGTTTTTTCAACTACGGTATTTGAAATACTTTGCGTTTTAGCAACTACACTTTCAGAGATTTCCTGTGTTTTTGCTAAAAGTCCTTGTGTGGAAGTAACAAGCTTATCAAAAAATCCAACCTCCTCTTTTATCTCTGGCTGAACCGGAGCAGACTGTTGAATTGATTGATCTTGCGAAACTCAATCAACTACTCAAGTCTGAGGATCTGGCTGTCAAGTCACCTTTGCAATAAAAGATGCTGATTTTTTCATCATTCTATCAAAAAATCCCTCAGACTTTGGCTGTGCATTTACTGAGCTAAGATCTACTGTTTGCGGAGTTTGTTGATTTTCAGGCATTGTGTTTTTGTAGAAACTAAAATAAGTTCTTGAGCAAATTATAGTTTTTTTTTTACATTTGTCAAAAATTTGAACGAATTTTACTTGTAATACGGATTAAGTTCAATACAATGAAATCAGATTTTTCTTTTTTTTGAAAAGGATTTTAGCTTAATTATTCCCATAAACAAATGAATAAAATTCTGATTTGTGTACAAGATCATGCTTTCCTCCCTGAAAAAAAGACACCTGAAGCTGCATGCCGAGACATTAAATGTACGGAAGAAATCACGATTCCTCCTGGAGAAATCAAACTCGTAAAAAGTGGGATAAAAACCTATATCCCAACTGGTCGATATAGCAGAATGTATGCTAGAAGCTCCCTCCCTATTAAAAATGGGCTCATGCTCGCAAATAGTGTAGGGATTATTGATAGCGATTATAGAGGGGAATATTTAATGCAGCTTTTCAACTATACAAAAGAAGCCATTACAATTGAACAAGGAACAAGAATTTGTCAGATTGAATTTTGCCCACATTGTCGAGGGAATCAACAGTTTGGAACAAAAGAAATTCCAGATATTGAAATGCAAATCAATCCAACACTTTGGGAAAAGTTTGAGGAGGCATTTAGCTCAGAAAGATGAAGTGGAGGTTTTGGATCGACGGGAGAAAAGTAGCCTTGTATCCGTATCAAATGAAACTAGGGAGAAAAGCAAAAACAGAAAAAAAATCAGATTTTAGATCTTATTTATCGTAAAAAATAACAATAATTTTATTTTTTGTAGTAATACATATGAAATCAGTTATAAAAACACCGACTCAAATCAAAAATATCACTGAGTCTTGTAAATACCTCACAGAATTGCTTTATACCCTCAAAGATGAGACTAAAGCTGGAATTAGCTTGATTGAACTTGAGGAATTTGCAGATCAATGGATCAAAAAGAGAAATTTGAAAGGAGCATT
>CAUQDZ010000013.1:0-26197 GCA_963517005.1 uncultured bacterium | reverse complement strand
GATGTAAAAAGAAAATTCACAGGTACGGATATGCAGTGCATGAAGAGGAAGAACTCGTCTTTATGTAGCATCTTGATCATTAACAAGAAAAAAAGATAGAAATCTGATTATTCAGAAAGTAAAAATCATGATATTGTTTCTAAAAAATGTAAACCTACCGTCTTCATAAAACTGGAAGATGGTCTTAAGCGGATTTGGAGCTATTGGGTAAAAAACTTAATAGCTTTAAAAAGGCTTAAGTAAGCCAAAAGTGGAGTTTAGAAACTATATAAGATTTCTACTTTTGTAGATTTTATCACACAGACTTGGATTTTTTTGAAGTTTAGAAATTATATAAGATTTCTACTTTTGTAGATCGAGAGTGGAAAAGTTGGACTCCTACGAACTTTAGAAACTATATAAGATTTCTATTTTTGTGGCATTATTCTTTAGATTAAATGCTGAGAGGTATTAGAATACCATATAGTTAAAAAGCTACTTCGTAAATGAAGTAGTTTTTTGTATAGAAAAAGTTAAAAAAGATTTGCAATTTGTATAGAAAAATGTATAATACAATATACATAAAGTTTATATATCCATCAGAAAATGACTAAAAAAGAGAAAGTAAAAGAAGATTTGCTCAAAAATCCTCAAACCACCAAGCTGAGCGAAATAATCGCTCTATTGGAGTCTGAAGGGTATGAGCTGAGAAAGCCTAGTGGCTGATCTCATCACAAGCTCTTACATCTTGCAAGTGGGACTTCAATTCCTTTGCCTATCCACAATGGAGAAGTAAAAGATGTATACAAGACAATGATCAAAAAATTTTATCTTAGAAACCAAGAAAAATGACAAAAGAAACAAGAATCCTAATCCCTGTAGATGGGAAAAACTATCAGCTCAGTATCCAGCCTCTTGATGAGGTTTGGGACTGAGAGAAGATGGTATATGTTAAGTGTAAAGAAGCAGGTATTGACTGCGAGTATCCTGAATCTGATTTACCAGCTCTTATTCAAGATATGGAACACTTGATCAGAGATGAATTAGCAACTGCAAAAGATTCGCAGATCAATATCAGAGTAAAAGCAAGAGACAAAGTGCTTTTGCAACAATACGCCTCAGCTGGTGGGTATCGCTCTTTGAGTGAATATCTCATCGCTAAAGGCTTGCAAGTTGCATAAATATTGGTATGATATCAATATATTTATTTGGTCACCAAACAACACAATGAAAAAATGTCCTTTTTGTGCAGAAGAAATTCAAGCAGAAGCAAAAAAATGCAAGCATTGTTGAGAGTTTCTAGATCAAGAGAAAAAACAAAACAAAAACTGAATTGGAGACTTTTCAAGATGCAAAATTTTGAAAGAATGACCTGCAAATGTTCGCTGTCCAAAATGCTGATTCCACGGAATAACTAAAGAGATCAAATGAGACTACAATCCAGTTATCTTTTGGATTCTATTCTTGTTCTTCCCTGTAATTTGAGGTATCTTGTATTATTATATTGTACCAAAAAATTCATATATTTGTCCTAATTGCTGAAATGACTATTTAGAGATAATTCACTAAAGTTTAATATTAAAAATATGGTTTTTTATTTTTTATTATAATATTATGAAAAAAACAACACGATTTTTAATTGGAGGATGATTTGTGATTTTTCTTATTGGATTTTTTGCAGGAAGAGAACAAATGAAGTATCAGATTCAATCTGCAATTGTAGACTGATTCAGTCAGGCTTTTGGGGGAGTAAATAATGATCAAAAAGAAGAGAAGAAAAAAGAAGTAACAATGGTAAAGCCTGGAGAATTTTATACTTTTGGAGAGGGAGAAAAAACAATCAAAGTCAAAGTAAGAAGCATCAACAATTATAAAACAGAAAATGGTAAAAAAATGATAGTTATCGCTATGGAAAGCGAGAATAATGGTAAAAAAATAAACTTCAAAAGCTTTAGTCAATTTTCAGTTCTTCTTGAAGCAAAAGATGGAACTCAATATAGAGCATCAGATACAGAGCAAACTCCTCCTGAATTTCTTCCTGAATGATTTTGAGGATGTATTGCTTGTGAGAACAATCCTGGAGACAAAGACATTGAAATGATAAGCTTTGATTTGCCTGAGTCTCTTGATCTTAATGGCTCAAAGTTACGATTAAATGAAGATGATGATGCAGCGTTTCTTCTTTCTTCAGAAAGACCTCTTGAAACGAATGATAAAGGGTATCCGATCCTGTAAGAGAAATTTGAAATCAAAAAAAACCTGATCAAAAAAGTCAGGTTTTTCCTTATGATTTTATTGAGAAGATGATAATATTGAATGTTATCAATAGATATACAGCAATGATTCTGTTATATTTTTGATCGTAAAAAATAAAAAACTGACTTTCTCTTGCATTGTATCTCTAAAATGCTAAAATCTCGATGAATTTTAGTTTTTTATTTTTGATCAGAATGGAAGAAGGACTTTATAGAAAGAGGCATTCTCTCTCACATATTCTTGCTCAAGCAATACAAAGAGAACAACAACGAGATGTAGAAGTTGCGATCGGACCTGCGATTGACAATGGTTTTTATTATGATTTTTTGTTTGCACAGGATAAACAAATCAAGGAAGAAGACCTCAAAAAAATCCAATCTCAAATGGAGAAAATCATCAAAGAAAATCAGGATTTTGTTGGTTTTGCTTTGCCAGATGATGAATCACAAAAACTCGTACTTGAGCTTATGAAGCAACAGTATAAAGAAGAGATGAGAGCAGAATTTGCAGCAGCAGGAGAGGAAATTACCTTTTGGGCCAATACTATTGTAGAGTCTGCAAAAGATGCTTTATTAAAAGGTATAAATGCTGACTACATCGCATATTATCAGTCAGTGACAGATTATTTACAAGCTCGTTTTCCAGATCAGTTTGCTGGAAAATTTGTAACATTTCTCGATATGTGTGAAGGAAGGCATGTCTCATCTACTAAGGAAATTGATCCTCGTGCTTTCAAACTTGAGAAACTTGCAGGAGCTTATTGGAGAGGGAATTCAGACAATGTAATGATGACGAGAGTTTATGGGCTTGCATTTGATACTAAGGATGAACTGCAGTCTTATATCTCTATGATGGAAGAAGCAAAAAAAAGAGATCATAGGATTTTAGGTCAAAAGCTAAAAATCTTTACTATTTCACCATTGGTTTGATCAGGATTACCGCTTTTACAACCCCATGGAATGATCATCAGAAAAGAAATTGAGGATTTCCTTTGGAATCTTCACAAAGATAAGGGATATCAGAGAGTTTGGACCCCTCATCTTGCCAAAGAAGATCTTTATAAGACTTCAGGACATGCAGAAAAGTTTGGAGATGAGCTCTTTAGAGTAAAAGGAAAGGAAGAAAACTTTTTTATGAAGCCAATGAACTGTCCTCATCATATGCAGATTTTTGCAGATAATCAATTTAGTTATCGTGATATGCCAGTTCGTTACTTTGAACCTGCAACGGTATATAGAGATGAAAAAACCTGACAACTTTCTGGGTTAACTCGTGTAAGATCGATTACTCAAGATGATGGACATCTTTTCTGTCGTGTGGATCAAATTATGCAAGAAGTAGGAACTATCGTAGAAATTATCAAAAAGTTCTATTCTACTCTTGGAATGATCAATGATTATCGAGTTCGTCTCTCAGTTCGTGGACCTGAGGGAAAGTATCTTGGATCAGATGAAGTTTGGGAAAAGGCTGAAGGTGCACTCAGAGCTGCTTGTGAAAAATTTGATCTTCCATTCAAGATTGGAATTGATGAAGCAGCATTTTATGGGCCAAAGCTTGACTTTATGTTCAAGGATGCAATCGGTAGAGAGCGACAACTTGCTACTATCCAATGTGATTTTAATCTTCCTGTCAGATTTGACCTATCTTTTACCAATGAACAAGGGGAAAAAGAGAGACCAGTAGTGATTCATAGAGCAATTTCAGGATCTTTGGAAAGATTTATGGGAGTGATGATCGAGCATTTCGGAGGGGCTTTCCCACTTTGGCTTGCACCAATCCAAATCCAGATTGTTCCTGTTGCTGAAAAATTCAATGATTATGCATTCCAACTCAAATCTCAGCTCAATCAGCTTGACATTAGGGCAAAAGTTGATGATGGATCAGATTCTTTCTCAAAGAAAATCCGTAATGCTGAACTTATGAAAATCCCTTATACAATTATTGTGGGTGAAAAAGAGCAAAATTCTGACTCTGTTTCAGTTCGTGAGTTTAGATCAAAAGCTCAATATGAGAAGTCTGTGGTAGATTTCATTGCACAAGTAACTACTGAAAGAGATCAGAGAAAACTTTCTGCAGATGCTCAATAAATAGTATCTAAAATCTTATTAACCCGTGAGGTAAAGTCAGATTTTTTGTTTTCTATCTTGATATTTATTAGTATATATTTATAGTGATCCTGATTGCTTACTTATCCGAGTAGAAGCAACTTCTGCTATAATGATAATTAATTTTAATACTTAAGAGTTATCCCATGATATTGTTGACAAAGAAACTGATTATCTATTCAGAGCAAGCTTTCTTGGAAGATGAAGAGGGGAGTAGACTTCAGACAATACCAACGGAAGAACTCATCGCTGAGGATCGTGTCCTTACAGCTCAAGAGTTTGATTGTGGGAAGCTAATTATTTTTATAGAGGATGGGGTGAGGATTCGTGGAGGAAGTGGCTGTGAAATACATGCGAGGGGATTTTTAGCGAAGGCTTTTGCCGTAGCTTCAGATGCTGAGGCCTATGCAGAAGGGAAAGCGACGAGCTCCTATGCTGATGCACCATGAGCTAGAGCTTATGTAGATTCCATCCTTGAATTTGGATTTGCTAGAGCCTCTTGAGCTGAGGTTTACGCTAGAGCAAAATACGTTAAGGTACATGCTCAAGTAAAATGATCCAAGGCTTATGCTCTTGCAGAAGAATCTCGAGCTTTTGCAGAATCTCCAGAATCTGAGGCATATTCTAGAGCAAAATGGGCTAGGGCCATTGCGAAGTCTCCAGAATCAAAGGCTTACGCACTTGTAGAGGGGGCTAGTGCATCTGCAGCTGCCCCAGATTCTGAAGCCTATGCTCAAGCAAAATGGTCCGAGGCTTATGCAACTATCCAGTGATCTAAAGCATTTGCGAGCGTTTCAGGGGCTAAAGTATTTACGACAAAACCTGGCGCTATAGTGATTGCAGAAGTCGCAGGGTCAAAAGCCTGGGCACTAGTAGAAGGAGCTCAAGCCTATGCTTTAGTAAAATGAGCTGAAGCTCATCATAAAAAATCCAACTCTAAACAAAAAAGAACCTGAGATAGTCCTTCTTAGCAAAAATTACTTCTCTTATAAAAAATTATAAATTCTTTGTCAAATATTGTTATTCTACAGAAAAAAGATAAACAAAAAACAGACTTTTTGATCTTGTTTATGATCTGGAGGGTGAATTTCAATAGACCTTAAATATTCTGTGTGTTTTTAATCTTGCTTTTTTTAGGCAAAATGCTATGATGTAAGTTGGTTTTAATTTATACTTATATAATATGTCATACACAATTAGTAAAGTTCATGCAAGAGAAGTGCTTGATTCTAGAGGAAATCCTACTGTTGAGGTAGAAATTACTCTTGATAACGGAGTTATGGGAAGAGCTTTAGTTCCATCTGGAGCATCTACAGGAGTACATGAAGCTTTGGAGCTTAGAGATGGGGACAAGTCTAGATATCTAGGAAAAGGAACACTCAAAGCAGTAGAAAATGTAAACACTACTATTGCAAATGCTATCCAAGGTCAGACTTTTGAAAATTTTAGAAAACTGGATGAGACTTTGATTGCCCTTGATGGTACAGCAAATAAATCTAAGCTCGGAGCAAATGCAATCCTTGGTGTAAGTATGGCATTTGTAGTAGCTTGTGCTCAAACAGAAAAGAAATGGGTTTATGAATATCTTGGAGAAGGAAAAGGAAATACCCTTCCATTCCCTATGATGAATATTCTCAATGGTGGTTCTCATGCTGACAATAATGTAGATATTCAAGAATTTATGATCATTCCTACTGGAGCCCCAGATTTCAGAGAAGGACTCAGATGGGGAGCTGAAATCTTCCACAACCTCAAATCTATTCTCAAAGCAAAAGAACTCGTAACTTCAGTCGGTGATGAGGGAGGATTTGCACCAAATCTTGGATCAAATGAAGAAGCTTTGCAAGTAATCATGGAAGCTATTGAAAAAGCAGGTTATACTGGTAAAATCTCTCTTGCTCTTGATGTAGCATCATCAGAATTTTTCAAAGATGGTGTGTATGATTTGGCAGGAGAAGGTAGAAAGCTCAATGCTGATGAACTTGTAGCTCTTTATCAAGATTGGGCAAGTAAATATCCTATTATCTCTATCGAAGATGGTATGGCAGAAGATGATTTTGATGGATGGAAAAAGCTTACTGATGCACTTGGAGACAAGATGATGCTTGTAGGAGATGATCTATTTGTGACTAATATCTCAAGACTTCAGATGGGAATTGAAAAAGGAATCGCAAATTCAATTCTTATCAAACTCAATCAAATTGGATCAGTATCAGAAACTCTTGATGCTATCAATATGGCTCATGAAAACGGAATGAGATCAATTTCCTCTCATAGATCAGGAGAAACTGAAGATACTTTTATTGCAGATTTGGCAGTGGCTCTCAATACTGGATTTATCAAGACAGGATCTGCATCAAGAACTGATCGTATTGCAAAATATAATCAACTTTTGAGAATCCAAGAAAAGTTGGGATCAAATGCAAAATATGGTAAATAATCATACTAATAAAAAAGAGAAATCTGACTTCACTTTTGGGTCAGTTTTTCTTTTTTTGAAAAAGGAAAAAACACTTGATTTTTCTGGGTAGAATACTATATCTTGTATTGAAATGTTCTTTATTATACTACATATAGTTATTTGGTAATGTAAAGACCTTTCATGATTTAGCCTTTATTTTGTTAAAAATCAAATGACTCTTGACACGATTAGAAAGAGAAATGGAATGCTTGTTCCTTTTGATAGTGCAAAAATTAGTAATGCTATCCAAAAGGGGATGATTGATGCTCAGTATGATAATTTTGAAGATGCAGTAAGGATTACCCAATCAGTACAAGTAAAACTCTTTGCAAAAAAAGATCAGAATCTAGACTATATTCCAACTGTTGAGGAAATACAAGATATTGTTGAGGAAGCCTTAATGTCTGCTGGACTGCATCAAGTTGCCAAGCATTATATCCTGTATAGAGACAAGAGAACCCAAGAGAGAAAAAGGGATATTTTCAAAAAAAGGATCACTCTCAAGCCGTATGAATATCCAGAATTGCTTGAATATGTAGATGCAATTAGGCATTCGTATTGGATTCATACAGAGTTCAATTTTACCTCAGATATTCAGGATTTCAAGGTCAATGTCTCTGAGCAAGAAAGAAATGCTCTTAAAAATACCATGCTTGCTATTGCTCAAATAGAAGTCAGTGTTAAGACTTTTTGGTGAGATATTTACAAAAAGTTGCCAAAACCTGAGATTTGATCTGTTGGATACACTTTTGCAGAGAGTGAGGTACGTCATCATGATGCTTATTCACACTTGCTAGAAATCCTAGGTCTCAATGATGATTTCAATATGATCAAGACGGTTCCTTGTATTATTGATAGAGTTAATTATCTGGAAAAATCCATCAAAACAACTTGAACCGATGAAGAAAAAGATTATGCCATGTCCATTCTGCTTTTTTCTCTTTTTATAGAGCATGTCTCACTTTTTTCCCAGTTCTTGATTATTATGGCATTTAATAAATATCGTAATCTCTTTAAAGGGATGTCCAATGCAGTTGAGGCAACCTCCAAAGAGGAGCAAATTCATGGACTTTTTGGGATTGATATTATCAATATTATAAAAAAAGAAAAACCTGAACGATTTGACGATCATTATTATGATAAGATCAAAAAACACTGTCAGGAGGCATATCAAGCTGAATCAGCAATTGTTGATTGGATTTTTGAGCTTGGAGAGCTTGATTTCCTTCCAAAAACTATCATCAAAGAATTTATCAAAAATAGATTTAATAATTCTCTAAAGAGTATTGGGATGGAGCCGATTTTTGATGTCGATGAAACACTAGTGCAGCAAACGGATTGGTTTGATGATGAAGTTATTGCTACAAAGCATGTTGATTTTTTCAATAAAAGATCGATCAATTACAATAAGAGAGCACAGAGTATTACTAGTGATGATTTGTTTTAATATTTCTTGTCTTGTTATTATTTGACTTCGAGGAATCTTTTCATTTGAGGTCAAGACTTTAAAATCAAAAAATAATCAAAATCAAAAAATCAGTTTTTTACCTTGTTTTTCCTTTATTGATGAAACGATTAAATGAATATAGTAGAACATTCCTTTCCAAAGGTTACTTGCAAGGAGATCTAACACCAGAAGCCAGAATCCGTCAAATTGCAGAAACTGCTCAAAAAATTTTGCAAAAGCCTGGATTTGCGGATAAGTTTTATGATTATATGGAACGTGGATTTTATTCTCTTGCGTCTCCTGTTTGGTCAAATTTTGGACTTGATAGGGGCTTACCAATTAGTTGTTTTTGATCCTATTTAGCTGATGATATGGGAGATATTCTCTATGCTCAGGCAGAAGCTGGTATGATGAGCAAATATGGGGGAGGAACTTCAGGTTACTTTGGAGCACTCAGATGAAGGGGGCAGCCAATCAAAAATAATGGGTTTAGTTCAGGTGCAGTACATTTCATGGAACTTTTTGAGACAATTATTGATGTAGTAAGTCAAGGAAATGTCCGCAGATGAAGTTTTGCACCTTATTTGCCAATTGAACATCCGGATATTTCAGAATTTTTGGATATTTGAACTGAGGGGCATCCAATTCAAAAACTCACTCACGGAGTAACAGTAGGTGATCAGTGGATTCAAGAGATGATCGATGGGGATCAGGACAAAAGAGCAATTTGGGCAAAACTTATTCAGAGAAGGGGGGAGCTTGGATATCCGTATATTTTTTTCTCAGATACCGTCAATAATAATGCAACAGATGTCTATAAGGATAAAAATCTGAATATTTTTGCAAGTAATCTTTGTTCTGAGATTATGTTACCAGCAACTGAGGAATGGTCATTTGTGTGTTGTCTTTCTTCGATAAATCTTGCACTTTATGATGAGCGAAAAGATACTGATGCTGTTGAGACATTAGTATACTTCCTTGATGCTGTAATGTCTGAATTTATCCAAAAACTTGAAAATCTTAGAGATTCTGAGCACAAAGATGATCGTCAAGCTTTTGACTTTATGAAAAAAGCGTATGCTTTTGCCAGAACAAATAGAGCAATTGGCCTTTGAGTTTTGGGACGACATTCTCTCTTGCAGTCTAAGATGTATAGCTTTGACTCTCTGCAAGCAAAAAATCTCAATAAAGAAATTTTTGAACTTATTCAAAAAAGATCGTATTCTGCTTCTCAGCAGATGGCAAAGGAATACTGAGAACCAGAACTTCTCAAAGGGTATGGAAGAAGACATACAACGCTCAATGCTATTGCTCCTACGACATCTTCGGCCTTTATCCTTGGTCAAGTTTCACAAAGTATCGAGCCATATCTCTCTAATTGCTATGTTAAGGATGTTGCTAAGATCAAAGTTACTATTAAAAATCCCTATCTCGAAGTACTTCTTGAACAAAAAGGTAGAAATACTAGAGAAGTATGGCTTTCGATTAGAGATAATGATGGATCAGTTCAGCATTTAGATTTTTTGACCTCAGAGGAAAAGTCAGTTTTCAAGACTTTTTGTGAGATTGATCAGATGTCTATTATCCATCAAGCAGCAGATCGTCAAAAATTTATTGATCAATCTCAGTCTCTCAATATTATGATCAGTCCGCTTACACCAGCCAAAGAGGTTAATTATCTCTATATCCAGGCTCGAAAGCTTGGTATCAAGACACTCTACTATCAGCATAGTATGAATGCTGCACAGCAGTTTAGCAAAAAAATTATCATCTGTCATTGATGTGAGGCATAATACTATCTAAAATTTAAAAGATAAAAAAGAGAGAAGTCTGACTTTCTCTTTTTTAAATTATTCGATATTGACAATACTCCCAATAAAATTTTTTATTTTTGAGAATGTATAGAATATTTTTATCTTTTATTTTTTTTGATAGTATTTTCAAGCTTGCAGAGTTTGTTGAGATCATTAAATTGTACTGTTTCAAAGTTTTCCATATTGCTCTCAGCTCATTGATGATAAAAGGTAAAGCTTTTCATTTCATTCTTATTTTCGTTTTGACTGGTAAGTGCAATATTTTTTAGGAGCTTTGGAATGGTAAATCTTCTGCCTTTAGTTCCATTTTCTTCATGTAGCATTTTAGGAGTGATAAAACCAAAGTGGTGGACATTATCGGTATTGATATAGAGCAATTTATTTTCTTTGATAAAATAGTTAAGTACGTAACAGATAATGTGGTCAAATCTTTCAGAATTATTTTCGTTTCTGGAAATCAGATTTTTAAGACTGATTCTTTCTCCGTTAATTTCTAGATATTTATAGTTGTCGTTGCGAGGATTGACCAAGATACCTTTTGCTACTTTCTCTTCGTACATATCAATATCAAAACTAATGTCTTTGATAGTAGTCTCTACAAATCGTCTCAGTCTATCCAAGCTAATACTTTTTCCTAGTTTAGGATCATTCATATTGCTAACTCTGGTATCGATTTTTTTCTCTAGATCTAGAAAGTGATGATTTCCGATATTGAGATCGTTGTCAAATGGATAGAATGATATTTCTTGAAAAAGGCTAATTTTTGATTTTCATTTGTGGGTTGGATCATTGATCAGAGGATAGAGTTGTGGTGATTCTTGATAGGTTTCTTTATCAATATCAATTTGTACTACGAGTTTAAAATCTTGATAATCCCCGTTGCTTCCTCTGGAAATTTTCCCGCTTGCAAGTTCATAGGCATGTTTTTGTGCAGGAGAAATTTTAGTTTGAAGGCTGGATTCTGAAATTTGTTCAATCAAAGGGAAATAATCAATAGAACCAGATTTTTTTTCTCTTTTTTTTATTTCTGGGATGTGATCCTCGTCTTTATGAGCAAAAAAACCTTTGAATCTTTCAATGAGATCATTTTCCTGATCTTGACTGATAAATCCTCATTTGCTAACTGTGGAGATTTTACTTATAGAAACTCAAGGAATTCTACTAATTTTATCTAGATACTCTGTGCTCACTTTTTCAATATGATCAAAGATAAATTCCTTATCTTTACTATCACCATAAAAAGTAGATCTTAGACCTGATTCATCAGTGAGAGAGTCGTTTCCCTTGGAGGCAAGTTTACTGAGTCTAGATGCTTCAGTTTTGTATCTATTAACAGGGATTCGACTGGATCCAGAACTATCGTTTGCTGCGGCATCTTTATTATTATTTTCTTCATGGATTTGTTCCCATTCATGAGCAAAATTATAATGGATACTTTCTTTGTCCGGAAACGATTCTTTTTTGGGTTCTTCAGTATAGGAGAGGGTTTTGTAAAGATTATTGAGAAAACTATTTTTAGAATTATTCCATTCTCTAGTTCCCTCTTCACTATTTTTTCCATATGGGTTGATCCCATTTTGATCCATCAAATACATAATCGCTCTTACATAGTGATCAAAGGTTGCTACTTTTGGACTACCATCTCCATTTTCTACTCTCAAAAAATGAAAATCTCCATCATGAAAAATATAATGTACACCTTTTGAGGATTCCAAGGTGTGAATATGTTTAATCGTTCTCAAAAAAACCTTAGCAATAAATTTTAGACCAGAGCTGGTTACGGATCCATCTTGTGCAATGAAATCAGGATTTTGTTTAGACAAGATTCCAGCAATACTATGTGAGATGTTTTTGTAAAGTTCTTGTTGTGCAAGGCTGTATCCTCTTTCTTGTGCTTTTTGGGCAGCAAGTTGCTGATTATAGTGAAAATAATCTTTTTCTAGAGTTTTTGCTTTTCTTTTTTTCTGTAATTCTCTCTGTGGAGCAAGAAATCTTTCACAGATAAAATCTCTAATTGCTGATTTTATCCTTTTTTTCTCTTCTTCATCCATATTCCCATACTGATCAACAAGTCTAAAAAGCTGATCTTTTGTTTTAAGGATATCGATTTTACTAAGCTCTCAACTTACATCTACTGGATCTCTCAATGTGTCTTTAAGATCTTTTTCTTCTTTGAGATTTTCATCATCATCAAATGCTATCTCTCCAATGTGATATTTCCCACTTCTGTTAAAAATGAGATTATTCAAAATCAAGGCATCTTGGAGTTGTGAAGTGATCTGACTATAAATATCACTGTGGACTAAATGCCTAATTTGAGCTGGAGTAAGCTTTATTGGATTTTTATTATCTTGTGGATTGTTTATTGGCATGTTTATTTAATCAGAGGTTAAAATATGCCGTATATTATATTTTTTAAATCAGATTTATTCTGCTGTTTGTCCTTTAGTCTCAGAATCATAAGTTTCTATACCATCTTCAAGATAGATGAGTTCTACTCCTGCATTTTTCAGAACTTCCTCGCTGAGTTTAGCGTCATGATAGTGTTTTTCACAAACCACCCTCTTGATTCCACTACTTACGATCAAATGAACACAGTGTCTTACATAACACGGGGTCATTTTAGTGTAAAGGGTAGCTCCATCGAGCTTGATTCATTGGCGAGCAGCAGCACAAATAGCACTGAGTTCTGCACAGCAGTTTCTCATGCAGTTTTGTGTGGTTTCACCATTGTCTTTTGTGATAGTTCGCATCTGATGTTTTCAACTCTGATCACAACTTGGACTTCCCTCTGGTGAATGGACAAATCCTGTTGAAATAATTTTTCCATCTCTGACAATTACGCACCCACTCCTTCCACGAGAGCAAGTCCCTTTTTCTCCCACTACACGTGTAATATCCATAAAATATTCATTTTCAGGGATCTTATCTGGCGTAAGATGTCCGTGATCCTTGATTGTTCCCGTTTCGAGTTCACTCATTTTATCTTATTAGTTAGTAAATACACTTTATTATACTGATTTTTCCCCTAAAAAGCAAATTTCTTCACTTTCAAAAAAAAGAAAAAGGCTGAATAAAGTCAGCGTTCTTCTTTTTATTTCTAAATGTTTTAATTTTCAATTCTTTGATATAAAATTTCAGGTTCGAGCTGTACTTTAAATTCTTGAGCTACAAGAGTTGCTCTTAGCTTATCATGATCTATATTTTTGCTGGTATCAATAGCTTTCATTGCTTCATACCCGAGAATACGTTTCATCTTTTCAAAACCTTGAGTCAAGATCCCCGCACTCAAGATACTCAAATTTTTGACCACATAAAGCAAAAATTCTAAGGTCTGAACTGCTTCTTGTCTCGTTGCTTCATCTTTGTATTTTTTCCATGGTTCTTCTTTGGTGATGAGTTCGTTTGCTGCTTGTACCAATTTGTATCGCTCCTGCAAATAACCTTGTAAATCAAAGTTTTGTAAATACTTTTCATCAATAGTGTCAAAAAAAGATACAAAATCCTGATCTTGAGTCAGATTTTTCCATTCTTTTTCAATGGATTGATGAGCAATTCCTTTTGAAATACCGTATTTCTTACATAAGCTTACGACTCTATTGACAAGATTTCCCCATGCTCCGATTAGCATACTATTGTATACATTTTCTAGTCTGGCTACTGAGAAGTCTCCATCAGCATTGAGTGAAACATCATAGAGCAGATTAAAAACAAAAGGATCCCTTCCATATTTTTCAATTACTTCACTTGGATCGATCACATTTCCAGTAGATTTGGACATTTTCTCTCCATTGAGGGTCAAATGACCATGTGCCAAAAGGGTCTTTGGAAGAGGTAAGTTAGCACTCAAAAGCATTGCAGGCCAAAAAGCCGCATGAAATCTCAAAATATCCTTTCCTACAATATGTAAATCTGCAGGCCAAGTTTTGTGCCAATCTTCATTTCTTCCAAATCCTTGTCCAGTGATATAATTAGTCAAAGCATCACACCAGACATACATTACATGTTCATCATCTCATGGTACAGGAATTCCCCATGGCATCTTGCTTTTTTGACGAGAAAAGGACACATCTTCTGCTTTCTCTAAAAAGGCAAGAATCTCATTTTTCCTTACTTCAGGCTCAATACGATACTCATTAGATTCAATCAGATTTTTGATTTGATCTTTATATTTTGAGAGGCGGAAAAAATAGTTTTCTTCTTGAATTTCTTGAAGCTGTTTTCCTGGATGATCAGGGCAAAATCCATTGATCAAGTCCTTTTCAAGTTTCATAGCCTCACATCCCTCGCAGTAGAGTCCAGTATAAGATTTTTTATAAATATCTCCTGATTCTTGAAGTTTTGTTCGCATGAGCTGAGCGCCTGGATAGTGTTTTTGCTCATCGCTCGTATGAATAAAGTTGGTATAGCTGATATCCAATTTTTCATAAAGAGACAAAAAAAGCTGAGCATTTTGTTTGATAAATTCTCTGACTTCGAGGCCTTGTTTTGCTGCGGTGTTTCGATTTTTCATTCCGTGATCGTCACTTCCAGTCTGGAATTCCACTTCCTTTCCTACAAATCTTTGCATTCTTGCTAGTGCATCAGCCTGTACGATCTCCAAGGCATGTCAAGCATGAGGTGCCCCATTCATATATGGAATTGCTGTGGTAAGGTAGTATTTACACTTTCCCCAGTGATCAAAATCAACCATACCCCAGTCGGAAACTCTACAAATATCTGGATTTTTGTCAGCTTCAAAATTAGCATTTCGTCTCTTTGAGAGCAAAAAGCACTTAATACCTTCCTTTGCCAAAGCTTGTGCATATAGCAAATTATCTTCTACAAAAAGTTCAATTCCCAGTTTCTTACAAACTTCCTCTTTGCTAATTTTATTTTCCTCGTGATAGTTACAAAAAATTACTTCTTCAAAAATATCAGAAAAATGCTGATCGATTCGCTCGAGTGTCGCTTTTTTAACATTTTCTCATCTAGCGGTGATCGCATACAATTGATGTCAGTCTTTTTTTGCTTTTTTTAATGCTTCCAAGGCTCATTTTACTGGATTAAGTACAATATTTCCCTTTTCTAAAGCATTGATCGCATCATAAAAAAAACTGATTGTCGTTTCTTGTTCTAGATGAGTAAATCCAGGCAAGTTCTTGATATAATAATCAGTAAAATCTGATCTTTGGATAGGAATCCCTGCAATTTGGTAGTTTTGATATTTCAAGACATAGTCGATCGTCTCGCAAAGCACTTCATCAATATCAATTCCAATTCTCATACTCTTTTTTTATAAATTAAATTAAGCACCACAATTATCAGTATCCAATTGCATTTGAAAGTCGCTTCCAAGCAAGGTGTATCTAGCAATATATTGATCAATATTCTCTTTTCATTCAGAGAGGAGATTTTGATAAGTGGTATTGAGATCTAGGAGAAATTGTGCATTAGAGCAGCCTTTCTCTTCTGCCAAATGAATCAAGTCTAGATACTGCTTTTCGAGATTATATTTTTGATCTAGTAAAGCTCAGTCTTTACCAAGGATATTAAAATATGCAACTTCAATTTTTTGAAAAATAAGATTAAATCCTGAATACAAAGCAATTTTCTCTGCAGGATTTTGGTGTAAATAGGCAAAACAGGTCGTTAATAAGATAACACCAATTACCAACTTAAAAATATTTTCTTTAAGTGTTTTTTTCTCCTCGCTAGTCATTTTCCCCTCAATAAAACTGATGTAAATTTTAAGCACAAAACCCCTTTATCAAAAGGGGAGTGTGATGTGAAGCGTTGTAGGCCGCTTTGAAAATGGTATAAAAAAGCTCTGAAAGTCTGAATTATTCTTCGGATTCTTCTTTCTTATTAGCTGCTTTTTTTGCTTGTGCTGAGTTAAGCTTGTCTCTGAGAAATTCCAATCCATCATTGACAAAAGTATCAAAAACTCCAGTCACTGCTAAGATTCCACCTGTCAAAAGTAAAAGCTGCCAAAGAATCATTCTTAGATTCCAAAGTGCTGCTGCGATCAAAAATGCACCAATGATCGTAGTAATGCGAGTTTCAATACTAGCATGATTTCGCCATTTTTCGATTCCACGAGCAAATTTTTTGGTTTCTTTTTTTGAGCTTTCAAATTTTTCTCCAAGTTCAGAACTTACTTCTGATATTTTATTGGTCATTTCGTCAACTTTTTGACCGAGTGTTTTTTCATTTTGTGTCATCGTTTTTTATTCAAAAAGGGGATAAAATCAGATTTCTTTTTATTGTTTTCTCTCTAATATGCAAGTGATTTTTTTTGCTAATTTCACTGACAATAACAATAATAATTAAAATTTTTGAAAAAGCAAAAAAGTCTGAATTTTGCGGGTGTTTTTTCCTTTTTAGATTGAAGCACAGCATCACATCTAAACTTTGGCTTAAATAGGACTTCAAGGAAATATGAAAACTAAATAAAAAAGGGGAAATAAAAAAATAAATCAGACTTTTTTCTTTTTCTTTAACTTGAAAAAGGATTGTATTTTTTTATAAAGAGAGTTAGACTTTAGATCATTATACGCTCAAAATGTCAAATCTCGAACTTATGCAGTCAATCCTTACTTTTTGGAAACAAGATAATACTTTTAATAGGTCTATCGAAGAAAAAAGCTCTGCTCTTCAATATCGTTTTTTTGATGGTCCTCCTTTTGCTAGTGGAACACCTCATTATTGACATTTGCTTGCTTGAAGTATCAAGGATGTTCTCCCAAGATATATGGCGATGAGAGGCTATCAAGTCAAGAGAAAGCGAGGTCGAGATTGTCACGGACTTCCTGTAGAAAAGGCAGTTGAAAAAGCACTTTGAATCGATGGAAAAAAGGATATCGAAGAAAAAATCTGAATTGAAACTTTTGTCGAAAAGTGTAGAGATTATGTAAATCAGACTAATGCTGATTGGCACTGGTTTGTAGATCATACAGGAAGATGGGCTGATATTGAAAATCCGTATTTTACGATGGATTTGGACTTTATGGAGAGCGTGATGTACTGCTTCTCATCTATCTATCGTCAAAATAAAGTCTACAAGGGGTTTAAAGTACAAGGATATTGTCCGAGCTGTGCGACACCACTTGCAAACAATGAAATTTCAGAAGGATATGAAGATCGTCAAGATACCGCTATTACGGTTAAGTTTTCACTTTTCAATAAAAATACTGCTGGATATGAGTCATCAGAGGATGGTTTTATTGATGTAGTGGCAGGAGTACTCAAAAACGAGGAATGAGCTTATGCTATGGTGCATCATACTAAAGAAAATCTTCGATTTTTTCCAGGTGGTAAGGTGGAAAAAGGAGAATGTCGAATTTCTGCACTCAAGAGAGAAATGAAAGAAGAAGTAGGAGTTGATGTTGAGGAAAAAGAATATCTTGGAGCTGTAAAAATCGTGCATCTTGGGAAACCTTATAGAGTACATCGATTTGAACTTACAACCGACGGAACACCAACTATTCAGGAACAGGATAAGCACAACGCACTTGTTTGGGTAAAAGAAGAAAAATCTGAAAATGCTCTTGGTTTCTGTCTCAATATTGCAGGAAATATTATCGATGATGAGAAAGAATTAACTCATGATTTTATTGATTTTCATCTCTTTAGAAATGTTCTCGATCCTCAAGAAAAAGGGCTTATTGAAGGAAATTTTAATTTCCTTGCTTGGACCACTACACCTTGGACCTTGCCAAGTAATGTATATCTAGCGATCGGAGAGGATATTGATTATATTACTGTGTATGATCCAGCTTCACAGCAATATTATGTTCTTGCAGAAAAACTTTTGAAAAAATACTTTAAATCTCCAGATCAATATCGTTTCATCTATCGTCAAAAAGGAAAAGAACTCAAAAATCTGACTTATCAACCTCTTTTCCCTTATGCTCAGAGTTCTCAAATCGATCCTCAGTATAGAGAGCAGTTTTTCCAGATTTTAAGCTGAGATTTTGTTACAACCGAAGACGGTACAGGAATTGTGCATATCGCACCGAGTTTCTGAGAAGTCGATTTTGGAGCTGTTGCTGAAAAACTCGGTTGAGAATTCGCAAAAGATTGGATCTTTATGCCTGTGGATGAGTATGGAACTTTCACCGATCTTGTTCCAGAATTTGCGGGGATGAAAGTTATGGATGCCAATAAACCGATCATCGAGTATCTCAAATCTGTTCAAAAACTCGTAAAAGCTGAATCTATCAATCACTCCTATCCACACTGCCGAAGATGTAAAACACCTCTTATTTATAAGGCGATGTCAAGCCGATTTATCAAGGAAAAGGAGATGAATGCCCAGACTTGATCTGATGCAGAGCAAATCAATTTCACGCCTGCTTCAGTAAAAAATAGATTTGTAAATGGTCTTGCTTCTGCTCCTGATTGGAACGTTGCGAGAAATAGATATCGAGGTTCTCCATTGCCAATTTGGGAAAATATTGCGGATCCAGAGGATAGAATGAGTATCGCAAATCTTGATGAGCTTTTCCATCTCACAAAAACAGGTTCTAAAAATCTGACTAAAAACCTTTTTATTCGTCATGGAAGAACTGATTTTAATGATGCTAAAAAAGTCGATGCTCTTGGAGATTCTGTTTTGACTGAGCTTGGACAAGAACAAGCACAAAATCTAGTTGGAAAGCTTGAAAACCTAAAAGCAGAAAAATCTGATCTTATCTTTGTTCTCTCTCCACTTCAGAGGACTCGACAAACGATCAAACCTACTTTGCTTTCACGATTTTCAGAATCTGAGGTAAGTTCTCGAGAAAGTCAGTATTATGCTCTTTGGGAACAGTATAGAGCAGCTTTCGCAGATAGATCACTCCAAGAAAGACTTCAAGGTGCTGATGAGCAAGTAGTATTTCCACTTGGAGAGCAGATTTTTGTAGATTGGAGATTGACTGACCATCTTTCTTTCGCAGATCAAGCAACAGTAAGACCGTGTGACCTCCTCAACCGAAAAGAGTCATCTAAACCTATAGGAATCGATGGAGAAACTATTACTCAAAATTCTTCAAGAGTAAAAAATGCTTTGAAGTACTGGAATAATAAGGCAAAAAGTCAGACTTTAGTTTTTGTTTCTCATGCGGATACGATTGGTTTAGCAAGACAGGCATTCCGTAATTTTGACTATGCAAAGCAGAGAAAAATTTTCCTTCCAAAAAATGCAGAAATCAAGGTTCACTATTGGGATAACGATAGAAAAGCAGAAGTAGATCTTCATAAGCCTTATGTAGATAATTATCGAGGAATTCAAAATGGAAAGACCTACAAGAGAACTCCTGAAGTTTTGGATTGTTGGTTTGAGTCAGGTTCTATGCCATTTGGACAGGATCATTATTTAGGAGAGGCAGATCATAATATCAGTTATCCAGCAGACTTTATTGCAGAAGGACTTGATCAAACGAGAGGTTGGTTCCGTTCTCTCCATGTCGTTGGGCATGCGATCAAGGGGCAAAATGCTTTCAAAAATGTTGTTGTAAATGGACTTGTCCTTGCAGAAGATGGAAAGAAAATGTCTAAATCGCTAAAAAATTATCCTGATCCGAGAATGCTTATCGAAAAGCGAGGTGCAGATGCATTTAGACTCTATACTTTGAGTAGTCCAGTGGTAAGATCTGAACCAATGAGATTTGCAGAAAGAGGGGTGGAGCAGGCGTTCAAGGACTTCAATATTCCACTTGAAAATGTATATAAATTCTTTGAAGCTTATGCTAAAATTGATGGTCGAAAGCCAACAGGAACACAGTTGTTTGCAGCTAGTCAGAATTCTAGTCTAGAGCTAGAAACTCTTGCAAGAGTGAATCCAGATCTCATCATTGTAAACGAGACAGTAGCACCAAAAGCGAGAACATATGCGGATCTTCTTGAAAAGAGCTTTAATAAAAAGGCTGAAATCCTGATTGTCAACGAGGTTTCAAGTCAGATTTCCGATCTTTTGTCTCAAAAATTAGGACAGACTATACTTCTTTTGACTTCAGATGCTGAGATTGCTCAAATCTGGCTTCAAAATTATGGAATACAAAAAGATTTTGCCTTGACCGAAAAAGAAATTCTCAAACTTCCGACTTATCAAATTACGAGCGAACTTGATAGGTGGATATTGGCAGAACTTCATAAGACTCTTGCTAGTGTAGATGAAATGCTTAGAAATTATGCAATTGACTCCGCGATTAAATCAGGAACTGACTTTATTGAAAAACTTAGTAATCGATATCTCAGAAGAAGTAGGAGAAGATTCCGAGAAAATGGATTAAGTACTGATAAAATCTCAGCATATGCGACAATTTATGAGGTATTGACTACTTACTTGAAAATGATGGCTCCATTTACGCCATTTGTTACTGAGCATATCTGGCTTCAATTAGAAGCTTTTAGTTCAGAAAAAATAGATCAAAAATCTGAATCTATCCACCTTCAGGCTTGGCCATTTGCGAGTGTGCATTATATCGATGAACAGCTTATGCAAGAAATTGCCCTTGTGAGAAAAGCAATCAAACTCGCACTCTTCATCAGATCAAAAAATAAAATCGCAGTCAAGCAGCCTTTGCAGCGTTTAGCATTAAATATTGAAAATTAATGAGAAAAGCAAAATATGTTTGGATATTCTGATTTTTGCTGACAATATTTGGTTTATTTGCGGTGTATAGTACCAGTATCCGAAAGTCCTTTAATCAGGGAGCAAAAGTTACTATTGTGCAAAATATTGATACGGTTAAGGCTTTTGATACTTTACTTTCTGAGACTATTGATCAAAAAACTACTGAAGTAATCAATACTACAGGAGCACAAGTACTCTTTACCCCACCGACAATCTGAACTGGTGAGAAAATTCAGGTTACGAGTGGGGGAAATGTTGTGCAAGATACAGATCCAAATGCGATACAAATAATTATGCCATCTGAGGAGCTGACTAAGTTGGAAAAGGATGATACTGAAAGTAAGCTTGTAAGTACAAAAACTAAGATTGTAAAAACACAAGATAATTACAAATACTTTTCAAACCAGCTAAGAAGTCTGATTATCGCTTTGATTCTCTCAGTGATTGTGTATTTTATTCCAGTCTCTATCCTACAAAACAAGAAAACAATATGGGCTATGCTGATTGGAGTGACTCTCTTTCAACTTCTGGTTTTTGTGCCTGCTTTTGAAGCAAGATATGGAACTGCTAGAGGTTGGGTAGATATTCCAGGACTACCAAATATGCAACCTTCTGAGTTTTTCAAGATTGGCTATATCTTTTTTATGGCATATTGGATTAGTAAGAGAAAGGAAATTATTGAAACAACGAATTTTCTCGTACAGTTTGCAGTGATCAATGGAGTGGTGTTTCTTGTGTTGTTGATGATTCCAGATTTTGGAACGATCTTTATTCTCGGAGCAACGGCAACAATTATGAGTCGATATTACGGACTTCCTCTCAAAAAAATTTGAATTCTAGCTGGAATTGCGGGTGTTGTCTTGATTGTTGGTTCATTGATTATTAGTCTCTTTAGTAGTAAATATAGTTATGCACTGATTAGACTGACAACCTTTATGACGACGGATTCTCAGCAAAAACTCTATCAGGAACAGCATGAATGACGACAGCTTAAACAGTGAATAATGGCAGTTGGAGGTTGAGGTTTCCGAGGACAAGGATACGGAAGGGGGTTGCAAAAAATGGGAGCATTACCAGAAGCCCATTCGGATATGATTTTTGACGCTTTTTCAGAAGAAGTTGGATTGCTATGAAATTTGGTACTTCTTTCCTTGTATTTTGGACTCTTTTACAATGTGATCAGAGGTTTAGAAGAACTTAAAGATCCTTATTTTAAGATTGTGGGAACGGGACTAATTTCATTGCTGATTATTCAGGTTTTTGTACATATTGGGGTAAATCTTTGAATCCTTCCAAATACAGGTCTTACGTTGCCTTTTGTGAGCCATGGAGGGACTGCACTGATGATCAATTTTGTTCAGCTTACCCTTATTTACAAGATCCTCATCAATAGATAAGAGTATTCTCAAGTATTAGCTTGAGATGCTCGTTTTTGTTCATTTTTTATTGAAAATATTCTTGTAAATTTTTACCTCAAAAAAGTTTCAAAATGCTGATTTCCTTTGATGAAAATCATATCCTCTCAGTTTATAATCCCGATCTCCCTCAGCTCAAGCCTTATTCCTATACTTTGAGTGGGTGGAGTTTTTCTAGTTTTGATAAGGAGATTTTTGTCTATTACAAAAGAGCTCGAAAACTTATCAATCTCAAAAATCTTGGTGATGGAATGCAAATTGCTTATCTTAAGTCAGATTTATTATCTCTTTTTCCTTTTGATAAAGCTGTCCTTAAGAGGACATTAGCAATGTTTCATGCTTTTGATGAAGAGACTTGACAAAAATATGCCTTTCTTCCCTCTTTTTCTAAAAATATTGATCATCTTGCACAAAAACTCAAATCTTCTTTTTGATTAGATTTGAAAATTGAGAAAAAGCAATGATGAACTTTTGTTTATTGATTGTCTCAAGAGTTTTGATCTCCTAATTCACTTTCAGAGGAGTTAGCTTTGATCTTTTCTCTGGTTCTGCTTTATGGAAAATTTGATGAAAAAGATGGGCAACTTCTTAGTGTAAAAGCACATCTTCCACTTTTTTGAATGCGAAATACTTTAGAGTTGGTTTTTTCAAAGATGTTTGCCATGCTTGCTGAGGAAGGGATTTTTGTTTCACATAATCTTGTGAAAAATCAAGATAAAATAACTTTGCAGTTCTCAACTAATGATCCTGAACTTCTCAGTCTTTTTACACAGTGGCGAAATGCAACTAAACTCGATACAGAAGGATCTTTATCTCTGCTAAAATTTGATCAAAAACAGTCCGAAATCAGACTTCAACTGATTGATTTTCTTGATTCATTAGATTCTACACAATATGAAAATCTCGATCAAATCAAAACTCAGATCCAATGAGGACTTTTAAAATTTCTCAAGTATTAAAATGAAAAAGATGGTTGTTGTAGATGGATCAGGTTTCCTTTTTAGAGCATGGTTTGCCTTTCCTCCTATGATCAATGTTCAGGGTCATAATCAAAATGTACTCTATGGATTTACCCGTATGATCATCAAACTTATAGAAGAAACCAATCCAGATTATTTTATCATTGCACGAGATAGTCCGGTCAAGACCAAGAGACATGAGGCCTATCCTGAATACAAAGCTACCAGACCTAAGATTAATGATGATTTTAAACAGCAAATCCCTAAAGTTCATGCTTTGATTGATCAGCTTGGAATTGCTAGTGATCAAGCACCGGGCTATGAAGCAGATGATATTATTTTTTCTTTTGTTAAGGAATATCAAAAAAAAACTGATCTTACCATTCAAGTTGTTAGTTCAGACAAGGATCTTAAACAGCTGCTTGATACCAATATTATTATTACTGATCCTGCAAAAAATATCACCACTACATTGCTTGATTTTCAGCAAGAACGAGGATTTGAACCTATAAATATTGTTGATTATCTTGCTTTGATCGGTGATAGTGCAGATAATGTCAAAGGAGTTACGGGGATTTGACCCAAAGGAGCGATGAATTTAATTCAGACGTATGGAACTATTGAAAATATTTATGTTCATCTTGCTGATATAGCACCAAAACTAGCTGAGAAACTTGAACTAGGAAGGGAGGATGCATTTTTTTCCAAAAAACTTATTGAATTGATGCAAGTCCCTCAGATTCAAGGTCTAGAACTGAAACAACGAGAGTCTAATAAAGATATTCATCAGCGAGAATCGATTTTGATTTGAGAATATGGATTCTCTAGTATACAAAAACTCCTAGATTCACTCAAAAAACGCTATACACAGCCACAGCAATTGGGACTTTTCTAGAATTGATGTAGTATTTAATAAAAATTAAAAAGTCTGACTTTGGAGTAAGATCTTTCGAGCGAGTCAGATTTTTTATTTTTTTATTGAAATAAAGCTCTTGACATTTTCGTATCAAAATCTCTTGAAAATGTCTGACTTTTTTTTATAGTAGAGGTGGTTATATTTTTTATATTTCAACATATTTAACTATGGCAAATGACAAAAAACCTTTGGACAAGGTAAGAAACATTGGTATTATGGCGCATATCGATGCGGGTAAGACCACTACAACTGAAAGAATTTTGTATTATACAGGTAAAAAGCACAAGATCGGAGAAACTCACGATGGTGCTGCTGATATGGACTGGATGGAACAAGAAAAAGAAAGAGGTATTACTATTACTTCTGCTGCTACTACTTGTTTTTGGCATGACAATCAAATCAATGTGATCGATACTCCTTGACACGTGGACTTTACTGTAGAAGTAGAGAGATCTTTGAGAGTTTTGGATGGTGCTGTAGCATTGCTTGATGGTTCTCAAGGTGCTGAACCTCAGACTGAAACAGTATGGAGACAGGCTGACAAATATGGAGTTCCTAGACTTATCTTTGTAAACAAGATGGATAAGATGGGTGCAGATTTCTATATGTCTATTGAATCTGTAGCTCAGAGACTCTCAAATAAAGCAATTCCTATCCAACTTCCTATCGGAAAGGCTGATACTTTTGAGGGAGTAATTGATTTGATTACTATGAAAGCTTATCACTTTGAAGGAGAAAAGGGAATTGATGTTGTAGAAGGAGAAATCCCGGAAGATATGCAGGTTCAAGCAGAAGAATACAGAGAAGCTATGATTGATGCAATCTCTATGTTTGATGATGAATTGGCAGAAAAATTCCTTGGAGGAGAAGAAATCTCAAATGATCTTATCAAGAGAGCTATTAGAAAAGGAGTTATCTCAAATGAACTCTATCCTATGCTTTGTGGAACTGCCCTTGGAAACAAAGGAGTTCAGTTGGTGCTTAACGCAGTAATCGACTTCTTGCCATCCCCACTTGATAGAGGTGAAATGGTAGGACACAATCCTGATAAAGAAGAAGAAACAGTAGTAAGAAAAGCTGACATCAACGAACCAGTTTCTGCTATTGCCTTTAAGATTATGACAGATCCTTTTGTTGGTACTTTGACTTTTGTGAGAGTATACTCAGGAGTTGTTAAGTCTGGTGATACTTTGCTCAATTCAGTAACTGGAAAGAGAGAAAGAGTTGGAAGACTTTTGCTCATGCATGCCAACAAGAGAGAAGAAATTTCTGAAATCTCAGCAGGTAATATCTGTGCTTTCCTTGGTCTAAAAGAAACTCAAACAGGACATACCCTTTGTGATCAAAATAAACCTATCGTTCTTGAAAAAATGGAATTCCCTGACCCAGTGATCCATATTGCTATTGAACCAAAATCAAAAGCTGATCAAGAAAAACTTGGTCTTGCACTTTCAAAACTTATGCAAGAAGATCCTTCATTCAAGGCTCATTCTGATGAAGAAAGTGGACAAACTGTGATTGGAGGTATGGGAGAGCTTCACCTTGATGTGATCGTAGATAGACTTAGAAGAGAACATAAAGTAGAAGTAAATACTGGAAAACCTCAAGTAGCATACAGAGAAACAATTTTCGCTACTGGACAAGCTAGAGGAATATTCAAGAAGCAGTCTGGAGGTAGAGGACAATTTGGTGATGTAGAACTTAGAATTGAAAAACTTCCTGAAGATAAGAATTACGAATTCGTATCTGAGATTAAGGGTGGTGTAATCCCTAACGAATTTATCCCAGCTATTGATAAGGGAGCAAGAGAAACTATGGCACAAGGTGTGCTTGCTGGATTCCCTATTATCAATGTTAAGGTAGTCCCTGTATTTGGATCATACCATGATGTGGATTCATCTGAAGTTGCCTTCAAGGTTGCGACTTACAAGGCATTCAGAGAAGCGTTTATGAAGGCTTCACCAGCTATCCTTGAACCTATCATGTCAGTAGAAATCGTAACTCCAGAAGAATACGTAGGTACTGTGATGGGGGATCTTTCATCTAGAAGAGGTATTATCCTTGGACAAACTCCTAGAGGAAATGCTACAGCTATTGCTGCGAAAGTTCCACTTTCTGAGATGTTCGGATATGCTACTGACCTTAGATCTAATACTCAAGGTAGAGCTGCCTTCTCTATGGAATTCTCTAACTATGAAAAAGTTCCTGCAATGATCGAAAAGAAGATCATCGAAGAAAGAGCTGG
>CAUQDZ010000012.1:0-27200 GCA_963517005.1 uncultured bacterium | reverse complement strand
CGTGGTGATGATCACATCCACAAGTGTCTTCTTCGCAATCGCAGTGGTGATGGTGGTGTTCGTGGTGAGGATCACATTCACACGTGTCTTCTTCACAATCACAGTGGTGATGATGCTCATGATGATGTTCGTGATGGTGGTCACCATGGCCACAACATGCACATCCCTCCATTTCTTCATCAGGAAGTTCAACAGCATTGAGCATACTTCTGATCATAAAGTCAACAACTTGATCATTGGTTACTTCTTCTCCTGTCATGTCTTCAATAGCAGATTTGAGTTTGAGAAAGTTTGCATGAGTTTCTTCAGAGAGTTCGAGTGTTCTTGTCATGGTAATATTGGTTAATATATAAACGAACATAAATATATTCTTTTTTCATAAAATTGCAAGTTTTTTTTACTTTTTTTTCTCACTTTCATTTGCATTTAGGGGAGGGAATTTTATAATCTCAAGGACTATTAGTAAAAAAACTAAAAGCCTGAATGTAAAGACAAGATAACCTCTAGAGTCAGATTTTTTATTTTTTTGGTAGGAAATTTGACTTTGGAGCTGTAAAATTTTTATGCATTAAACCTTTTTATAATGCCACTATTATCATCGATTATTACCGCTGCAGTATCGCTAGCCATAGGAGGAGCAGCTGGATTTTATGGATACAAAAAATCTCTCAATGAAAAACAACTCCGTTACAAAGCTAAAATGGAGAAAGTTAGAGAAACCGAAGAGGAAATGCTCAATGAAGCAAGAAAAAAAGCTGACTCAATTCTTGAGCAGGCAGAGATTAAAGCTCAAAAAATCGAAGATCAAAGATTAGCTAAGATGGAAGAAATCCAAAATCGTCTCCTCATTAGAGAAGAAAAGATGGATCAAAAGCTTGAAAAACTTGAAGAAGAAAAGACAAAAATCATTGAAAAACAAAGAGAAATTGATGAAATTGTCCTTCAGCAAAAGGAAAAGCTCTCAGAAATCGCAAATATCAAGCCAGAAGATGCAAAAGCAGAAATCTTCAAAAGAGTAGAACAAGAATCTGAGGCAGAACTCGTAAGATATATTGAAAAATTCAAAACTATCAAAACAGAAGAAGCTCAAAAGGAAGCTGCCATGATTATTTCACAAGCATTGCCAAGGATTGCAGCTGATACTGTTAGTGAGTTTACTTCTAAGATGATTGATCTCCCCTCTGAAGAATTTAAGGGAAAACTCATCGGAAGAGAGGGAAGAAATATTTCACTTTTTGAAAAATTAACAGGAGTTGAACTCTTGATTGATGATACTCCATTGAGTGTCAGAATTTCATCTTTTGATAGTGAAAAAAGATTTATAGCAGCAAAAACTTTGGAGCTTTTGATTAAAGATGGAAGGATCAATCCTTTCTATATTGAAAAAGTGTATAATCAAGTGGTAGCGGATCTTGAAGTTACCTTAGTAGAAAAAGGGAAAGAAGCTTTGACAGTTCTCAATATACCTATGATGAAGCCTGAGGTTGTGAGAACAATTGGTCAGTTTTTCCTTAGGTATAGCTATGGACAAAATTTATGGATTCATTCATTAGAGGTAGCAAAGACTGCTGAGTTGATTGCTATAGAACTTGGATTAGATGCAGGACTTGCAAAGAGAGCAGGGCTTTTACACGATGTAGGAAAAGTCCTTGCAGGAGCTGGAGAGTCTCATACCAAAGTAGGTGCTGATATGCTTCGCAAACGAGGTATGGATCCTGTGATTGTTAATGCAGCAGAATCTCATCACTATGATGTGGAGATGACACATCCAATCTCATGGATTGTGGCAGCGGCAGATGCGATGTCAGCTTCTAGACCTGGTGCTAGATTTGATACCAAAGAGTTTTTTATTGAAAAAATGGGAGAACTTGAAAAGCTTATTGTGGAGGTAGAAGGAGTGGACAAGGTACATATTATGCAGGCAGGAAGAGAGATTATGGTCTTTGTAAATCCAAAGCTTATTTCTGATCTTCAAGTCGAAGGATTGCTCAAAAAAATCTGAGAAAAAATTGAAGAGCAGCTTGATTATCCTGGAATTATCAGAATTACAGCACTCAGAGAGACAAAACTCATTCAGTATCTGAGATAATCGTTTATATGTTTATAGTTTGTTATGTTTCCTTATATTGAAGTCTTTGGCGTAAAGTGGTATATGACAGGAATCGGAATTATCCTTGCAGGAGTGACTTTTCTCATCACTGTCTATCAGTTGAGCAAAAAATACAATCAGGATTTTATGAAATTTTTTACTCGATTGCCAGTTTTGTTAATTTCAACTTATATTTTAGGACTTTATAGTACTTTTGTACTCCAAAATCAAAGTCTGATTCCGACATCGTTTGGTGTTTTTAGTCCGTATGGATATCGTTTTGGATTGCTAGGTATTCTTGTGGGAATATTTGGTTCGATCTTGTATTTTCTTTCTTGATTTAGAAGGAGTGAGAGCAAAAAGATTTGGATGGATATATTCTTTTTTGGAGTAATCAATGCGATGGTTATTCTTGGAATCTTTTTGCTTCTAGGTGATAATTTTGTAGGAAATGAATGTACAAGTTGGATCTGCGTCCATGCACTCAGAACCAATAGTGAACTCGTAAAATATACAAGCTGAGTATATCCGATCGGGATTTTTCTCTCGATAGGGGCACTATTGATCAATGTGCTGATTTCTTTTTGGAAAATGAGTAAACAAAAAACCTGACTTGGGATCTGGGGATTTATCTTGTTCCTTGGTCTTTTGTTGCTCATCTTGCCTTTTTGGAATTATCCTGCACACTGAATTATCAATTTAGGAATCTTTCGCTTTGATCTGTATCATATCGTGATTGTGGTTCTGATTTTTTGGCTTTTTTTGCTTCTTAGGAGATGGAGAAAGCCTTATTAAACTTTTATTTTCTGGGCAAGCTCCAGTATGAGACTGTTTTTTTCAAAAACTGATAGTATTTACACAATATTAAAAAGACTTGAAAAACTTCCTTCAAATAAGCAAGTTGAGATCGCAATCGATTCTGAACATGCTTTTTTTGTTAATCAGCGATGGGGGAGACAGGTTAAGGAAATTATTACTAATAGAAAGCTCAATGTCGTATTTAAAGCTACAAAAAACTTTAATAGAACTTACTTTGAACAGGTTGGCCTCAGAGTTTTAGAGCAAAAGCAAAGACCGATTGTTAAACTTTTAAAAACTTTTTGACGATTCCTCTTTGATAGCAAAAGATTTCATCTTCTCACCCAAAATAAACAACAGTATCTGACGTATCTCATTTTTGGGTTAGAAGTAGCCGTAGGAATTGGGCTGATTTGGATGTTGGTACTATTTTTTATGCCCTCAGCAACAATAAAGCTTGTCCCTGCTCAGACCAGTGAAGATATTATCTATAATTTCCGTTATTATCCTGAGGGATTTCAGGGATTGAGTGGAGCTATCAGGCAGTTGAGTATTCCGTATCAGACAGGATCAATTCGTTATCAGTATCAGATGGCTATTAGTACTGACAATATTCATCATATTAGTAATCCTTCGGAGTGAACGGTTAAAATTTACAATAGAACGCCAAACAAATTTGATCTTCTTGCGAATACAAAGTTTATAGCAGGAGATGGTACCGTGTTTGTTAGTAAAGAACCGATCTCGATCCCTGCGGGAAGACCGGATAAGGCTTCAGAACTCAAAGTTAAATTAACTGCTTCTGAGTTTGATGAAGCGGGGAATCTAATCGGTGTGAGAGGAAATATTGCTCGCTGATCCAAGCTGACGATCAAAAATATTAAGGAAAGTTACTTACTTACCAAGATTTGGGCTGAAGCGATAGAAAATTTCAAAGGCTGATCTACGACATCGCTTGGAATAGTAACCGAAAAGGATCATGCGATTCTCAGACAAAAACTTACTGATACCATCTATCAACAAAAACTCGCTACCGTCAAGCAACAATTCCAACAAAAAAATGCCGTGATTTTCCTTTCCTCTCCATTGGTCAAAACTACGATCGAAAATATTGTCATCGATGGTAAAATCGGTGAAAAAACCTCAAGTCTCAAGGGATATGCTCAGGTTTCATTTTCTTTTCTCTATGTCAATCGAGACGACCTGACCAAAGCATTTGGCTCTTATGTTCGTCAGAGACAGGCTGATAGTATCCAGCTCATCAGTATTGATCCTAATTCGCTCAATTTTCTCTATGAGAACCTCAAAACTGAGCCAATTATCGCACAACTCTCAGGAAATAATAATGAAAGCTGATCGCTGCCTTTGTATATCCTTCCGACCAAGGTTTCTATTCTTCAGGGCTACGATTTTAGTAGAGATATCAAAGGCATTCTCTCCTCGCTCAAAAATCTTATTGCGGGGAAAACTCCACTTGAAGCTCAAAAACTCATTCAAACCTATCCTGAAATCTCTAGCTCAACCATCGATCTGGGGGTATTTGGAGAAAGCCGTCTCCCAACGGTAAAATCAAGGATCAATATTAAAGTATAAAGACAGTGCTTGCATTGTCTTTTTTTCAATTTTCCCAGTTGTATCGACTACTTTGCCTATCAAGGAGATTGGTGTATGTTGTATATTGTATATTCCCTTTTTGATAGGAGTTGCTACCTCTTTTTTTATTAAAAAAACCTTGACAAAAGAGAATGATTTGTATATACTAAATATATACTGATTTTTAACAAGGCTTCTATTGCTATGAAAATAATCAAATATGATGAAGAAAAAAGGAAAAAACTGATTGAAGAAAGGGGGATAGATCTCTTAGAGATTGTATATATGATAGAATCCAAAAATTATCTCGATATTCTTCAAAATCCTACGCGTCCTCATCAAAAACTTTTTATCTTAAAATTGAATGGCTATATTTGTTGTGTTCCTTTTGTAGAAGATGATAACAAAATTTTTCTCAAAACTGCACGATATGATAGAAAATACAATAAATACTTTAATTCTTAATTGCTAATAAAATGAAAACTCAATTTACTCCCAGTTATGATGCAGAAGAGCTTGAATTAATGCATGAACTCCAATTGGGAGAGCGAACCTCGGTTCCAGATCTTGACGACCAAAAAGAGCGTTATGCACAATATGCAACGATAACACTCAAAAAGATGAATAAAAGAAAAGCGATCAGTATTAGAATTTTGGAAGAAGATTTGATAAAAATCAAGGCAAAAGCTCATGATTTAGGTATTCCCTATCAAACATATATTAGTTCACAGCTCCGCAGACTTGTTGCATAGTTTGGTTAACAATGATTTAAAGTATAAAGACAGTGCTTGCATTGTCTTTTTTCTAAATCAATGTTTTTAGTAAAGGGTGAATACAAGCTCAGGAGAATAACTTCCTATATCCTAATCTCTCCAAAATACCAACAAAAAATAAACACTTCACTCCTTTTGTCAAGCAAAGATGAGCTCAAAAGTCCTTTTCTCCTTGATTTCTCTCTCAAAACTGCTATAAGCAAAGGTGAACACATAGAGCAACTGCCTCTGTTGTTAATTCTTTATTTTTTATACTTCATACACAATGAAAAATTTGAAAAAAGGTTTTACACTCGTGGAGATGCTCATCGTAGTAGTGATCATCGGTATCCTTGCAGCAGCGATCTTGCCTAGACTTCAGGGAGCACAATCATCTGCTAGAGATACTGCTAGAAAGTCTGATCTCTCTCAGCTCGGTACCGCTTTGGTTGCTTATGTAAATAATAGAGGAGAGTTCCCTAAAGGAACTGCTTCTACTCCATCTGAAGGAACTGCTTCTACTCCATCTGCAGATGGAAATACAGCTCTTGCTGATACAACAATGGTACCTGCATCATATATTGAAAAAGCTTTGAAGGATGTAGTAGACCTTTCTTCCCTTCCGGTTGATCCAAATAGAGGAAATACCTTTAAGGGAGCGAATGGAGTTGATATTGACAAAGGACAATATGGATATGCAATTATGAAAAAGAATTCAATTGATAAGGGAGGTTTTCTCCTTATGGCGAGAAGTGAAACAGAATGAGGATCTAACTGGATTGTTTTGGATGGTGCAAAAACAAAAGAACAAGGGATGATCACTACTGTTGGTCAGAATGCAACAGATCTTTCAGATATAAAACCTTGTACCAAAGTAGTTAAATTAGGTACAGAAGGAGCTAAGAGTAAAGCAGGTATTGATAATGGTGTATGTACTTATAATAATAAGTCAGAGCTCAGATATATTTATATGTTCTAGTGACTTTTTCTCTGAAATCTCACACTTTGGTGTGGGATTTTTTTCTATGGAGTTTTTTTGTACACTTCGGGGTACATAGTCCCCTAAGTGAGCTGAAAAAAGTGAGATAGTAAGCCGAGTCTCACCTCGGGGGCAACGGTACCCTGAGGTGCTGAGAGAAAAAGTAAAAGACTCTTGCATTTTTATTAAATATGAGTATATTGTAATCGCGACACGGCAGATGTAAGTCGTAGAGAGGAGACTCTCTTTTTTTTGTTATATTTGCCACTTAAAAGGACAGGGAAGCCAGTCCCTACCATCATCTTGACCTTATCCTGTAGGGGCAATGCTTGCATTGTCCTTGATAGCACCCCCTTAGACTTGCTTCGCTCGCTAGCTCCCCTGACAGTGAGCAAAAACAGGCTTGATAACGACTATTTCCCCTCTGAGAGGAGGGGCTAGGGGAGGGACTTGTATTATCTTTTTTTATAAAAAGGCTTGACAAATGATAGGGTTTTGAGTATACTGCAAAAGATATCCCGGAGGAAGGTATGAGGAATAAAATCCAAAATACTGCGAATCCGGCTATTTTGTTTTTTAAAGTTAAAATGAATATTAAACTCCTATTTCAATACTTAGAACAAGAAGGGGTGATTATAGACAATCAAGAAGAATGTACAAAGGCTCTTGCACATTTTGGGCTTTCTCGTCTCCTGCCTTATACCAAGATCATGGATAAATGACCTCTCTTTAGTGAAGTGATGAAAATCTATTATTTTGATAGAGAAATAAGAATGCAAATCTGATTTTTAATAGAAATCTTAGAAATAGATATAAAAACAAAGCTAGTAGAAGAGACAACAGACATTGATCGAAAAGCGGATAAATTAAGTGGAACATATATCAATGATACCCAAGCGATGGAAAATCTCCTAACAGAGATTATTGAAAAGCATAAAGAGAAGATTTCATCTTGTGCAAATCCTGCACCAACAAGGAAAACAACAAATTTTTGGAAAATGATTTTATTCTGCTCTTTTTGAGATTTAGGGCTTATTTTCAAGTATCTTAATGACCTCAAAAAAGTAAATATTGTGTCTCATTATCATCTTCCTATGAAAAAATCTATTCAAACATTTAGTTCTTGGCTATCTGCTCTTCGCAAGATCAGAAATATGTGGGCTCATCATGAAATGTGTATTACAAATCCCACTTACTTAAGACTTTCTCCTCGTGCAAGTGTTACTGGCTCTGCAAAATTATTTATACAATTAGAGGTGCTCTTATTTTTGTGTATGCAGATTGATAGACCGAGAGCAGAAAAAATCAGAGAAATGATAATCAAACATTTGGGAAAAGGGATAAATAGCTTAGAATGTGATATACTACAAATTATATGAGCTCCTCAGGATCGAGAAAGAGTTTTACGTTCTTTATAAAAGAGGTTTATTTTCTTACATTTTCCATCTGAGAGGAGAGAACAGGGGAGGTTGATGATAATCAAACTTTTTTTTGACAAAATAAAGATCATGGATTTTTACTTGACTTTCGAGAGGATAACTATAATCTAAAAAAGAGAAAAATAAAAAATCTGACTTTTTACCTTGTTTTTCTTTTATGCTATGATTATGCAGACCAAGACCTTTACCAATCTCGGATTGATCGGACATGAGATTAGTATTGAGGCAGATTCGAGTAAGGCACTTCCTGCGATCGAGATTATTGGACTGCCAGATGCAAGTATCAAGGAGGCAAAGGATCGTATCAGATCGACATTTAGAAATGTAGGGATCGACCTACCAAAGAGAAAGTTTATCCTCAATCTTTCTCCTTCTCATCTGAGAAAAGTCTGAACGTCTTTTGATCTTGCGATGGCTGTAGCTCTGCTTGGACTCATCCACGATGGCAAGCTCAATCATGCTGAGAGGATGGGAGAGTTTCTCTTTTTTTGAGAGCTTGGGCTAGATGGGAAACTCAAAAGGGTAAATGGCCTGTTGCCGAGTGTTATTTCTGCCAAACAAAAGGGCTATCAAACCTTTTTTATTCCTCGAGAAAACGCTTACGAACTGGAATATATTAGCAATATTACGATTATTCCGATCTCGCATTTCTCTCAGATAGTCGACTTTTTTCTCAAGGGTGCACAGCTTTCCTATCTCCGCAATGCAAAGGCTTTGGATGAAATAGTCCAAAAATCTGACTCAGATACCAACGATTTTCAGTATATCAAAGGACACTTATTTGCCAAGAGAGCACTGAGTATTGCAGCTGCTTGATTGCATAATGTTTTGATGGTTTGAGCTCCTGGCTCATGAAAAACCATGCTCAGCAAGGCACTTACTACGATTTTGCCACCACTGTGATTTGATGAAATTCTCGAGGTGAGTCAGATTTATTCTGTTGTTTGAAAACTCAATCAGGATCAGCCTTTGATTGTTCGTAGGCCATTTAGACAGGTACATCATACCGCTTCCAAGGTTTCAATTATCTGATGAGGGGCAAATCTGACTCCAGGGGAGGTATCTCTAGCTCATAAAGGGATCTTGTTTTTTGATGAATTAACTGAGTTTCCAAGAGAAGTTTTAGAGGTTTTGAGACAGCCATTGGAGGATAGAGTGATCAATATTTCTCGTGCAAGTGGAACGATCCAGTATCCTGCCAATGTGATGTTTGTTGCATCTATGAATCCGTGCAAGTGCGGATTTTACAAAGATCCAGATAAATCCTGTACTTGTTCACTCAATGAGATCAAGCGTTACCAGAGCAAGATTTCTGGACCGTTGTTGGATAGGGTAGATATGATCTTGGAAATCCCTAGAGAAAATATCAATACCTTACTCGAAAAAACTGCTTCGCTTTCCTCTGCAGAACTCTTTGAAGGAGTAAAAAAAGCCCGAAAAATCCAGCAAGACCGTTTCAAATCTAGTGAAATTCAAGTTAATGCCTCTATGAGAGCAAAAGATATCGATCAGTTTATCACGCTTGATAGTGCAAGCAAGGATTTTCTTGCAAAAGCGACGGAGAGATTTTCTCTTTCGGGGAGAGTAGTCCATCGTTTACTCAAGCTTGCGAGAACGATCGCAGATATGGATGCGAGGACAGATTTGGTGGTTTGAGATATTATGGAAGCATTACACTATAGGAGCAAGACAATGTTTATCGAAAATGAATAAAAAACAGAATTTTTTCTTATTATTAGCTTGGTTGCTTGATGAAAACAAATATGGGGCTTGATAGCTATGCCTGATCTTTATCGACTTCAGAGCGATCTATGTTTCATAGTTATCTGATAGTATCAATCTCATTAAAATTAAAAAAGACAGAAATCAGACTTCTGCTCTTTTTTGTATTGACTTTATTTTGAAAATAGGTATAAGAGGGTATAAACATAAATATGTCTAACGAAATAATATTTAGGAGTATGAAAGAGTACTTAAAAAAACTTGGAAAGTTCCTCTTTTGGAATTTTCTATCAGCAGCTATCCTTGGAAGTTTATTCTCTTTGATGGCATGGGCATCAAAATTGGGAGATGCTCAGAGGAAAGCACAGGGAATTGTAGAACATCGCTCTGCATTCTCTGAGCTGGAACAAACTTTTACCAGAGAATCTTCATTGGTGGAGATCTCCTTCGACATACTGGTCATGGGGATTCTGCTAGGAACTATTGCCTTAGGAGTTTGGTGTTATATAAGGCCATTTAAGATATGGTACAAACATCCAGACAAGAAACAGAAGGTGCTTTTAGTTTCATCTGACTTGATAGTAGGTATTTGCTGTTGGATTGTAGTATTCTGCTATTGGAGTCAGTATCTAGCAACACTCCCATGGATCCTCGGTTTCCTATTGGTTGTGCTTCTGATATTACTATTTGGTGGTAAGTTCCTTTGTTCGTTTGATGAATAAGCTTTACAAAAAAAGCCTGATACTTTTGAATCAAGATTGTCAGGCTTTTCTTTTTATATATCGATATCTAAAGATACTCCTTAGAATTCAACTTCTTCATCTTCATCGTGATGTGCTTGTGCTCTTGCAGCAAGTCTTGTAGGATCTTCTTTAGCAAAGTCTACCTTGATAGCTCTACCCCAAAGTTCTTGTCCATCCATTTCTGCTCTAGCTTTTGCAGCATCATCAGCATTTTTGAACTCTACAAATCCAAATCCCTTACTTCTTGGTGGTTCTCCTTGTTCTCTTTGAGTGAGATTTACTCTCGCAAATACGACTTCTCCATACTTAGAAAATTCAGTTTTGAGATCGTTTCCTCTCATTTTCCAATTCAATCAACCTACGAAGAGTTTTGTTTGGCTGATAATCATTCCTTCCGTCATTTAACCACAAAATAATAAATTAAAGAATTGCCGCAGTCACGGCTTTTCACAATATACGACTTGTCAGAGATTTTGCAAGGCTTTTTCCTTTAATTCCAAAAAAAATCAAAAAATTTGCTTTACAATTGTTTATAAATATAATTAATATGTTTTTTATCTCTGTATATGATGTGTAATGTCAGATACTACCACGACTCCTATCGCCTCACAGCCAGTATCTCAAGCAAGCTCTCAATCCTCCAATACACCGTTTTTTTGAGGAACTAATGCAGCTGCTTTTGAAAACTTGGAAAGATTCGAGCAAATCACTAATCCTGTAGGGGAACCTAATTTTGAATTTCAATTTGAAGATGTCGCACCTCAGGGACAAAATCAAGACCAAAAATCTGAATTTTCACCTGATGGTTCTTCTCCAGATCTCACTCCTCAAACTTCGCAGTCAGTAAGCGTTCCGGAGTTTTCAGCAGATGATTTTGTAGCTTCATCTCAAAATCAGAGTACCTTGCCTAATGATTCGAATCTAATACCATCAGAGCCAGCAGCGGGAGATTCTGATCTTCCAAACGCAGATTCGGATATTGCGGCTCAGACGGTTTCTGCTGATGCATCATTTTGAGTTTCAGAACAAGCTTCTCAGGTTGCTGAGTCTGACTTTGTAAAAGATGTTTCAGATGCTGTTTTGCCAGATGTTAGTTCGCAAGAGAATAGCTCTGATCAATCAATCCCTGTTACAGAGGCATTCTGAGTAACAGAATTAGATTCTCCAGTTATTGAATCTAATTTTGAAGAGAGTACTTCAGATACTCCTTCAGATGCTCTGGATCAATCCGCTTCTGACGATGAGCCATCTGAACTAGCATCAACAAATACAGAACTTCAAGCTCATCAAGAACTTGAACAAGAGCCAGTATCCGAGAGGACAAAACTGATGCAAAAATTTGTTAATTTGGTAACTTCTGCAAAGGAGATTCTCAGATTTCAGCGTCATTTACATCAAGATTCGGAGAGTTTTGAGATAGCAGGGGGAAGAACGAGTCAAAGTCAGATTTCTTATATTATTTCTTTAGATCAAAACTCGGAAATCCCAATTCTTCATTTCCAAAAAAATGAAATTTTCTCAACTACTCAAGAATCGCAGCAGCATCTTTTGACACTTACTTCAGAAACTTTAGATCACAACTTGCAAATCTCCATAGACAAGGAACCTCTTTATGTGGAAAATATTGATCTGCTAGAGGGAAATAAACTCGTTTTTGTTTCAGAAAAACTCAATAAATTTGAATTCTTTTTCTCTGACAAGGAAAAGGAGCTTTCTGAGCAGCGAGAAAAAATCAAAGCAGAAAAAGAAAAAAAAGCCTGACTTAATGCCATCTTTAGAGCTTTTTAGATCTAGATTTATCTTTTTGATACATAAAAAAGCAGGGAGAATTACCTGCTTTTTTTAAAATTTCTTAAGCTTTTTTGACAAATTCAGATTTGAGTGCCATAGCTCAGATACCTTCGACTTTGCAGTCGATGTTATGATCTCCGTGGACGAGTCTGATGTTTTTTACTTTTGTCCCTTGTTTGATACTTCATCATTTAAATTTTAGATCTTTGATAATGATGATACTATCTCAGTTTGCAAGTTGATTTCCATTGCTATCGATTACGATCAAGGTATTAGAGTCAGTTTTTTCTTCTTTTCGTCTGTGGTCACAGTTTGAGCAAACTCGCTCAGTCCCTTCTTCATAAGGGAATTCAAAACTACAGTTTGGGCAAATTGGCAATTCCATAGGCGTTGTATTGTTTATAAGTAAAAACTAGCAAGAGTATTTTGGTTTCTCTCATACTTTAGGGATTCCACAAGTCGTATTGATAAGTGGACTGATCGCTTCTTGCAAAATAGTTTGAAGCTTGATTTTTTGTTCGTTGGTAAGAGGGATTTGAGGATCTTTTTGTTCAGGAAGAGTATCAAAGTGGTGATTCAGAATTTTCCCCTCTTTTATTACCAAAACTGCTGGTACATAGAGTCTTTTGATGGTTGGATTATTGAGACCTTCATATGCTGGCAAAATCGTATCTAATTTGTCCAAAATCCACTGATATTCTGGACTTGTCTCTTTTTTTACGACAATTTTCCCATCCACAAGTTCCTTTTGATCACGAAGCTCTTTGGGATTAAAGTAGTATAAATCTTTTACATTGCTTTTCTCCATCGCAGCAAAGAGTTCAGGAAGGAGGTTTCTACACCATGGACAGCTTGGAAATCAAAAAAACAAAATTCCACTACCAGAGTTAAGCATTGCTTGAGTCTGATCAAAACTTAGTATATGAATATTGAGGTTCTCAGGTACATTCATATACGGATGCTCGTTATCATTGAGTGCTTCGTATTCAGCCTTAAAGGTAAGAGTATCGTTCATTACTGATGTTCCAGATGCTAATCCTCCGGTGTTTTCTTGAGTGGAGTTAAGGTCAGTATTTTTACCGCATCCAGCAAGCAATATCGTACTTACAAAGCCCAAAAGTAGTAAGCTTTTTTTCATCATTCTTTTTTGCAAAAAAAATAAAAAACTCTGATTTTAGATTAGGGTTTTGATCTTAGATTGCAAGGGAAAATAATTTTACTCACATATCTCTTTGATAAAAAGTCAAGGACTTTCTCATTTACAATTTCCCAAAACTTGCAAAAAAAGCATTTCTAGAGTATAATTGACTTGAGTTTTTATAACTTTCATTGATCAATGATGAACCAACAAAAAAGTCAGACTTTAAGCTTTTTTTCAAAAATACTGTTAGGATCTGGGGTATTTCTCTTAGGACTAGGATCACGAGTTTTAGCTGCTAGCTCCAGCAATAATTCCATCGTCCCAACTGAATATTTTGCCAATTACAAAATTCAAAAACAGCGAAATAGACTGTTAGAGATTTTTGTAGAAATTGATGCTGATTCTAGAACAGGAAAAGTCTGACCTTCGAGTTTGTACGCTGAATTATATACAATTATGAATAAGATTTTTCCTTATTTTCCACAGGAATATACTTTTCAAGTCGTTTACAAACAGTGTCAGCAAGCTACCAAAGCGATGGCATCTTCTTCCAATAAAGAAAATTTCAACTCATTCAACGAAAACTGTAAAGTTCCACTCACAGCTATTACCAATACAATCCAAAATAAATATTCTATCAAAGCATCAGCCTCACTTTCTCCTAGTTCTGGACCTGCACCATTAACAGTAACTTTTGATGCAAGGGCAAGCCGTGACCCATCTAATGAAACAATCCCTTCTAGAAACTACTTTTGGTACTATAGAGATATTGATGGAACAGATAAGCCAATCGGTTATGGACCAGTTGTTAGTTATAAATTCAATGAATCCTGAACCTATATTGTGCATCTGACCGTGAGAAGTTCCAATACAGGAATTTTTGATGGAGAAGCAACAGTTTCTGTAAATGTCTCTCCAAAATCTGCAAATGTCATCGTTTATACCAACGGGAAAAAGATGACAAAGCAAAAGCCTCTTAAGGTAGGAGTTCAAGAGGCAAAAAAGGGATTAGTCTTTGATGGTTCTGCGACCTTGCCTATGGGATGAAGAGAGATTATGTCTCACCAGTGGTCAATTACTTCCAGAGATGGATTCAAATACACCAAATCAGGAGATGGGAAGCCTGGATACCTCAATCTTGCACTGCCTTCTCAGTGAGAATTTCTTGTTTCACTTTCAGTAGCCGACAATGAGAGAAATGTGGTAACTGAAAATTTCTCACTCGCAGTTTCTGATCCTGTAGCCAATATTCAGCAAACTCCAGATAAGTGAACAACTTCTACGACTTATAGTTTTTCAGCTGCAGCATCCTATTCGCTTACTTCTAGGATTAAGCTTTATACTTGGGAACTTTTTGATTCAGAGGGGAATAAGCTTGATACCTTACAGGGAAAAGAAATAAAAAAACAGTTTAAAAAACCTGGTAATTATACCGTTAAACTTACCGTCGAGGATGAAATTTGACAAAAAAATATCGATACAGTCAATGTGTATGTAGAATCTACTGCACCTATTCCTCAGTTTACGATTACGCCAACAAATGCCTGGCTTTATCCGTCTGAATTTACATTCAATGCAGAAGCAACCAGTGATATTGATGCGACAAATGGATTTGACAATCTCACTTATGAATGGAAATTTTCTAGTCCTGATGTGATAAAATATGTTTCAGAACAAAATGACAAAAAGAGAATTACCGTATTGTTTAATGAAGCAGGTACGCATAAAGTGACCTTGGTAGTGACCGATAAGTATGGTCAGATTTCAGAGATTTCCAAGGATGTTTCTGTACAATCAGTTCTTAGGCCTGAGCTTAAGGCTACACCAAAAGCAGCAGTTTGGGAGTCTTATGTTACCTTTGTTGCCTCTAGCAACAAGCGTATTCTCAATTATCAACGAGATTTTGGAGATGGATCAACCGTGAGACAAAACTCCGAAGCTATCCAAAAACATAAATATTCCAAAGTCTGAACTTATAAAGTGACTCTCAAAGTTACTGATGAGGACGGAGCAACAAATACTGTTTATGAAACCGTTTATGTAGGAGAGAAGGATTCACCAATTATTTCTTATGCGATCAAAGATGAATATGGAACCGTTTTAGGAGAAAATGATAAGTGTGAAATCTGAAGCTGACAAACCGTTGCCGCTTATAGAGTGGATAGACAAAAAAGATTTCTGATTGATACTTCTACTTCGGTTAATGCTCAAGGAGTAAACAATAATCTTCGTTATTACTTCCAGGTTAAGAACGATGAAATTATTCAGAATCAAAACTTTTCTTATAAATTCCCAGCTTTATGATGTCAGTATATTGATTATACGCTTGAGGATACTACACTTGGTAAAAATGTTAAGCAGAGAATTTGGTTCCGTGTAGTTAATGCTTTGCCAACGCTCTCAAATGTAACTTTGCTCTTGCCACAATACTGAAACGAAATTGGTATTGGATTTCAACAGACTGCAAACAAAGCTCAGGATATCTTCAATACTAATAAGATTGATCCTGTAATCGTAAAGGTTTCTGCAGACAATGCACAGGATTCTGATGGTGCAATCTCTTATTTTAAGCGATATTATTATCCAAAAGATAATCCAAATAAAATCTTAGAAACCAGAGTTTCCCCAGGAAATATTCCATATACTTATTTCTCTATTCCAAGACAGCCGTGAGAATTTGTCTTCGGAGTTAAGATGTTTGATAATGATGATGGAGTCAAGACCTCAGAAGATATTTTAGGAAATGGTCCACTTATTATGTTTCCAAATGATGGGACACAACCTGATATTCCTCTTGTAACGCTCAAAGCAAGTACGATTGCGACAGAAGTCGGTCAAGAGGTAACCTTTGATGTGATTAGTAAAGTGCTTTCAGACAGACCAGACTTTGCCAAAAGTAGAGTGATTCATATTGACTTTGATGGAGATGGAACAGATGATCTCGTGACCAAAGATGATCGTATCAAATATACCTATACCGTTCCCTCACCTGAAAAGCAACCTTATCAACCAGTAGCCAAGGTCTATTATAGAGACTATATGGGAATGGGAGAATCTGCACCGATTACCGTTAGAAATGCTATCAAGCCTGCTCTCATCTATGCTGCGATGGGAAATACCGTACTTTTCAAAGATGTATCATTGTGAGATATTTTGGAAAGAGAAATTTGCCGAGATGTAAAGCAATGTGAGAAAGGAAATCAGGCTTATCTTGACATTTCCAAAAAAAATAAAGATGCGAACTCCTCACTCAAAAAGACCTTCAAAATGACTTATCCAAAAGCTGGAACCTACACCGTTCGTATCAAAGCTAAAGATAGTAATGCCAATGAAGCAACTAGCACGTTAGAAGTCAAAGTTGGATCTCAATCATCACTTACGACTCTGACAACGGGGCTTCAAATGCTAACTTTGCCAGAAATAGGTCAAAAATCTGACTGAACTCCTGAGATTTTCCTCGGAAAACAGCTCAATAATGAAGTGATGCTCTATGTCAAAACAGCTTCTTCTAGCGACAAATGTCGAATTGATACTGATATTACTATTGATACCAATCTGGATAGAAAGCCAGATAATGATCCAGAATTTGCTTGTAATAGAATCATCAATAAGATCTATCAACCTGTTTCTGAGTCAATTATGGGAAGAATCTATTATCAACCAGCTGGATCCAAAAAAACCTTCAAAAAAAACTTTACAGTGACCTTTGCTGATTATGAAAATAAGCTTCTTGATGATGATCTCAAAATACAATATACCAAACTCAATCAACTCATCTCAGGGATTGATGATGCAAAAAGTATTGCAAATGCTGATCTCAAAGTGCTCTTGATTTCATTGAGAAACGATCTTTGAGATGTACAAAAGACTAGAGGAAATGTGGTACTTGTAGAGGATTATCTAGCCAAAAAGACCACAAAACTCTCAAAAAAACAGGATGAACTGCTCAATTCTGTATTGATAGCACTCTCAGATCATGCAACCATAGGTGCTAAGTGAGGTTCTGCATATGAAGTTTCCAAGGCAGCAGTTTTGCAAATCTTGCCACTTACCCTCCAGCAAAATACCAATGCAAACTTTAATAAATTTGAAAATGCTGAGACCGCGGTTCTCTCAGGACAGACAGTGCAGGACTATAGACTTGAATTGCTCAATACTATCTACTCAGAAATCGGATCTAAATCCGTTGAAGGATCCACTTTCCGTGATGATGAGATTGACAAAGCAGACTTCAAGTCTGAGATTATTCCTAATCTTTGTACGATAGCAACTAGTTTTCAGATTATACCTGACTTTTGTAAAGATCAATTGCAGGGGTCTGAGGACTTCAAAGTTACTCCAACTACTCCAGCGGAAAATGCTAATCTTCCAACTACTTCTGGAGGAATGCCAACCGCAATCAAAGTCCTTCTTTGGATTGTTGGTATTGTAGTGTTCGGTTTTGTAGGAGTGATTTCATTCTTTGCTATCAAGGCGAGAATTAGACAATCCAAAGAGGATGAGGAATAAATTCCTCTTGGCTTCTAAATTCATACTATTGAAAAAAACAAAAATCAGACTTTTTATTCTGTTTTACTCTTAAATGATGATCAAAAAAGTTTCACTCTTTTTGCTCTCGTGTTTTGCACTTTTGTTTATGCCGACTTTTGCTAATGACAAAGTTATTCCTGCGACTTCCTTGTCTAACGATACTCCTGAAAATTTTCTCAATCGTATCGTGCAAACTTCCAATTCAAACTTTAAGTCACAAAAAACACAGCTTGATGATATTTCAGCAGCCTCAAGCTGGGCTTCCGGTAAGTATAAAATTACTTCAACACTGGGTAATATTTCCACTCAGATCGAACCATATTTGCAATGGATAACCTTTATTGGAATGACTGCTGGGGTGATCTTGCTCGCACGAAATGGGTTCAAGCTTGTGACCAATAGTTCAGGAATGGTAGATGGAGGAGATCTCAAAACCGTTAAAGGAAATATTCAAAATATTATCATCGGAATCGTAATTCTCACTTGATTTGTCGTGATTATCAAAATCATCGTCTGACTTCTCAACTTTTTCTTTTCCAAATAGTTTTTATCTCGTATGTAATAAGTGATGAACTTGAAAAGTACAAAAAGGACTTTGTATTCAAAAATAAAAAAAATAAGTCTGATCTTGGGAATGGGAATTCTCCTTTTGATGCCAGTTTTTCATACAGAAGCCAAGATTACTCCACCTAATTTTGAACAACACTTTGCAAAGCCCCTTATTGAATGAAATACTGAGGACTGAAAGGGAACAGAAAAGGTTTTTGACATTAGTGTAGTAAGTAGAGATAAATCGATCCAAGAAAATATTGAAGCACTGTTTTTTCCAAAAGGAGAAGGTGGTTTCTTGCGAGAAATATTAAAATATGTAGGATATTTCCTCGTATTTATTGCCGTTATTACTGCTGCGAGTAAGCTCATTATCTCAGCTAAAAAACCTGATGATCTCAAAGCTGCACTCTCTTCATTTGTGACAATTTTGGTGGGATCTGCACTGTATTTTGGTGTGGTATGGATTCTCTCAACTTTGCTCAATATCCCTGGCATCAACCAAACTTCAGGTCTGAGGGATACCGTAATCAGTGGATCAGGATTATTATTCTTTGTTATGTCTTTACTCAAAGCTGGTGCGTTCTTTTATGCTGTGGTGATGATTGTGTGGACAGGATTTCAGATGATGAATCCTTCTAGCTGAGAAGAGTGAGGAGGTAAAAAATTGATCACAAATCTGACTGGGGTTATTGCTGCCTTGGTCGGTCTCAAGGTCGTGGATTTTCTCTACTATATTGCTTCTCAACAAAACTTCACACAACAAGCAGGAGATTTTATTCTAACAATTGCGAGATTCCTGGCCTATCTGAGTGGAACTGTGATTGTACTGATGATTATTTATGCTGGATATCAGCTTGTCATCGATGGAGGAAAAGGAGAAAACTTCAAAAAAGCAAAAAATACATTGATCAATATCCTTTTGGCAGTGGTGAGCTTGTTTTTCTTCCTCTTTGTATTGTATCAGATCTTTGCTGAATTTAATTAAGATAACAAAAAGCTCTCTAGAATTAACTTTTCTAGAGAGTTTTTTTTAATTCAGTTTCCTTGTCCAAAAAGTACATTTGTCTTCACCGTTAAAAATCGGTTTAGAAGTTCGCTTTTCCATATTTGGTTTTACTTGGTCAAAGCTTGTAATGATACCTCCAAAAGTATTCTCATCAAAATTTGAATAAATCTCCTCATACAGAGACTTCAGGTCAGAGGATACAATTCTTTTCCCATAGGGAGGGTTTGAGATAATCCAGTGATCAGTTCATGAAAAAGTTCAAAAATCAGATTTTTGAAACCTTTTTATCTCAAAATGAATATCATTTTCTAGCCCTCGAGAGCGAGCATTGTCTTTTGCTATACGAATCATATGAGGATTCATATCACTAGCATAGATTTGGTAATTCCCATCAAAGATTTTGCTTTTTGCTTCTTCTTTAAGCTTATTCCATAAATGCTGATCAAATCTCGAGAACTTTTCAAATGCAAAATTTCTATGAGATCATGGAGCGATATTTTTTGCTAGTAAGAGTGCTTCAATTGCAATGGTCCCAGATCAGCAAAAAGGATCGATCAAAGGAGATTTAAACTTCCAGCTTGAGAGTAAAACAAGTGCTACAGCGAGATTTTCTTTTAGAGGGGCGAGTCCAGTTTCTTTTCTATATCCTCTCTGATGAAGCGATGCACCAGAGCTATTCAAAAGTAAGCGAGCTTGATCTTTTTCAATCAAAAGTAAGAGTTCCTCAGTGTGTTCTTGTGTTCTCGTAAAGTGTTTGATACTTTCCAAGAGAGCTTTATGAGCAACCGATTGAATAGCTCTTTGTGCTGAAAGTTGAGAATCATGACTAGAGACTTTGAGAGAAAGATTAGCGTTAGATGATCGCTGTCCATAGTCAGATTTTTTTACTATTTCAAAAAGCTGATCAAAGTTCTTCGCTTCTCAGCTGGCAATCTGAATATAAACTTTATTTGCAATCCTAGATCGAAGGTTTATCTTATAGAGTCCTTCTAGATCAGTTTCAACCCAACTTCCTTTGGAAAAAGTATTAAATGGCTTGAGTTGAAGTCTCTTGAGTTCGCTAGAAAGCAAGCTTCAGAGTCCTGCTGGACAAGATACCAATATTTTCATATAACAAATGAGAAAAATAGTAAAAATCTGCTTTTTTTTCTTCGGTTATTTCTTTGAGTATAGTATTTTTCTTATCTTTTACAATCTAAATTCTTAGATCTAGAGGGATTGAATAAGAGATGAAAGAATGTGGGGATAAAGTACTTATTCTGTTTATATAAAAAATATAGGAGATAAAATTACTTATCTACTATACTTTTCTTCTATTTTGTTTACTTATAATTCCTATTATAATAAATTAACCAACAATTTTATCAATCCTTTTTGCAAGGGCTTTTCTTAGATTGATTTCTAATTTTGAGTAGCTAATTGATTTTCCAAAAATAAAATTTTTAGGATTTATCTCGAGTTCTTTTAGTGGGATTGTGATTTTATTGTTGTTAATTCATAGTTCGTTTAATTCGAGAATGAGATTTTCTCCTTGAATTTTTGTATCTCTGTCAAATACGATGGTTTCATTGCTAAATTTCTTAAAAAATGTGGTATATCTAATATCATTTTCTTTAAGTATCTCTCTTCATGGAATCTTTGGACTAAAGAGGAAGAGTGTTTGGATAGAATATGTCTTATCTTTAAAGAAATTTAGGGCTTTCGTTAATTCCTTGTTAATTTTAATAGCCTTGTCAATTTCTTCTTTTTGTTTTGAAATTTCATTTTTTAATCTTTCTGTTTCGATAAGATTTCATCTATCATCACAGTATTTTGAAATATCTATTTGTATCTGCTTATTTTGATAAGGTACTTTTGCAGTGAGGCTATCCCGTATCACATATTTAAATCCTACTGATTGAAAAATATTCCTTGCCATATTCTGGATTGTAGAATGGTATTCGACATCAAACTCTTTATGCGTTAGTTCTTTTTCTTTAAACTTGGGGATTATATCACTAGTATTATGCATAGATCTATCACTTATCTTCATGGCCCTTCAGTTATCAAAAAACTCATATCATCCGAAGGCATAAACTTGTTTCTTTGTTTTGTCTCGTTTATCTTGACTAGGTATTTCATCAATAGTTTTTGGTCTGATTACTATATGATCTACTGATCAAATTTTAATAATTTCTTTAGCAGTTCCTTCGTTTTTTGTTTCTGTAGATGTGGTATCTCTGTCATTTTTTTTACTGTCCTGTTTTTTTTCTGCAGTTTCTGTAGAGGAGGTATCCGTAGTAATAGCTTTTTTGACATCACTTGATAGCATTTTATTTATTGTATCTTTTCCGGCAAATCCATCTTCAGTTAGGCCATTATTTTTTTGAAAGGCTTTTGTTGCAGTAGAGGTTTTCTCACCGTACAGCCCATCAATTTTTCAGACATCATACCCTAACTCTTTTAGTTTCAGCTGTGTTGCAGCGATTCGTAGATTGCTAACATTTTCCTTTTCCCATTTTTCATCTTTAAATTTCGATAAGATTTCATCATTATCGCTTGTTATTTCGAGTTTGAGGGAGAAGAGGTCTTTTTTTATTGACTCTTTTATATACTGATTCAATTCTCCTCAATTTTCGAGAGTTAGTTTTTCAGTCATAATTTCTCCACAATAAATAAAAAATTAGCTTAAGTATATTCGTAATTAAAAAAAAGTCAAAAAATTTGACTTTTCTTTTATTTCACCAATTTCCCATTATCTAATCTAATCACATGATCTGCAAATTGTAAAATATCCTCATCATGTTCAATCATCAAGATGGTATCTCCTTTGTCCAAAAATCTTTTTAATACTTTCAAGAGTTTTTCAATATCTGCAGGATGTAATCATACTGTTGGCTCATCCAAGAAATATACGGTATTTCCTCTATATTCCTTCAAAAGATGTTTAACCAGCTTGAGCCTTTGAGATTCTCCACCAGAAAGGGTGTGAGCAGGCTGTCCCATCTTCAAATATCCAAGTCCAATTTCTACCATCAATTCCAGTTCTTCCTTGATATGATCAATTTCAGAGAAAAATTCCAAGGCTTCTTCGATATACATATCTAGGATTTGGCTGATGGTCTTGCCTCTCCAAGTGATTGCAAGGATTTCAGGTTTATATCTTTTTCCCTGACAGAGTTCACACGGTACATAGGTGTCAGGCAAGAACTGCAATTCGATCTTCTTATATCAATATCCACTACAAGCAGGGCAGGCACCCTTGTCTGAGTTGAAGCTAAAGTGAGAATTGGTAAAACCGAGATATTTTGCATCACTGGTACCCGCATAGAGAAGTCTGATTTTATCAAACACATTTACAAAAGTAGCAGGACAGCTTCTCGGAGTTTTTCCTATACTAGACTGGTCTACGTAGATTGTATTTTTGATCCATTCTTCTCCCTTGATTGTATCTACTCCCAAATCTTCATAAAACTCTTGTAATGCCAAGTTTTCAAAGTGATGATATTCCTCAGCTCTCATTACAGGAGCAGCAAGGATTTCTTCCCAGCTTAATCATTTTTTAAGCAGTTGAAGTCTGATATAACTCTGGACAAATTTTTGTCTCTCATTCAAAAAACGATACAAAGTTGTATACATTAGCGTTGTTTTCCCAGCACCAGAGCCTCCCGTGATCACGGTGAAGCTTCCCAAATTGAGTTTGACATTGATGTTTTTGAGATTAAACTTGCGTGCATTTCTGATTTCAACTCGTTTGTTGGTTGGTTTGTGTTCAAAGTTTACATTAACTTTTCTTTTGCCAGTAATGAAATCAGCAGTCAGCGTTTTACTTTTGAGAAAATCTTCATAGCTTCCATTAAAAACCAGTTCTCAACCAAAATCTCATGCTCCAGGTCCGATCTCTACAATCCAGTCTGAAGCTCTGATAAACTCTTCATTGTGTTCAACGACAACGATGGTATTTCCCATAGTCTGGAGTCTTTTGATCGCAGTGATGGCTTTTTTGATTTCTCAGGTATCAAGTCAGATTGTTGGTTCATCTAAAACATAGATAATTCCTGTTAATTTATTTCCGAGCTGTTTCGCTAGTCTAAGTCTCTGAATTTCTCCACCAGAAAGTGTATCTACAGCTCTAGTTAGCATCAAGTAGCCCAAACCAAGCTCTTCAATAGTGTTTGCTCTATCCAGCAAGGGATTTAAAATTCTTTCGAGTAAGTTTTTCGCTTTGTCGCTCTTGTTTTTGTATAGCTCCAAAAAACTGACCAAATCCTTGAGTTCCATTTTTTGGAGGTCTCGAATGTTGATCTTCATTAGATGTTCATTTTCTGGCTTGGCAAAGTTAATATCTTCTCTATTGATAAACAAAGTAGGAACGAGAGACTTAAAGTCAGATTTTTTGATTTCTTTTTCCTCTAGACTTAGAAAACAATGTAAACTTTCCTTTTTTAGTCTTGATCCGAAGCAGTGAGGACAGGTCTTCATATTCAGCATTGCCTGAAAATCTACGGTCAAAAGCCCTTTATTGTATTGGTCTTTGATGATTTCTTCGATTCCGTTGTATTTGATGCTGGTTCGCTTCCCTCCAGATTGAATTCTAAGCAGTTCTTGATCGCCTTCTACAATTACATTCAAAAACCAGGCTGGCTGATCAGCCCATTTTTTCTCAGGATCCATACTATATTTTTCGCAGAGTTTACTCAAAATTCCCTGTCCTAAGTTACTATCTCTCCATGGCAAAATTGCCTCCATTACTGGACTTTGGGGATCAATGACTTTATTATAATCTACTTGTAAAATTTCTCCAAGTCCCAAACACTGTTCACAAGCTCCTTCTTGTCTATTGGGAGAGAAGTGCTGAGTGCTAAACTCAGGATAAGTAATATTACAGTTTGGACAACACATTTTGTCGGTATATCGCTGAATAGCAGATAAACGAGATCAAAAGTCTGATTTCCCTTCTTGTTTTTCTTTTGTCTTTGTGTTAATCTCAATATTTCATCAAAAGCCAGCTTCTACCTGTTTATTGTTCTTAATTGTTATCTCTTCTGAGATGCGATCTGCATGATAAACACCAAATTTTTTGGCTTCAGAAAGGATTTTGATGATGTCTTCCTTGAGTCTAGCTCGCTTGGTCTCTTCAAGGGTGATACGATCATAAATTCCAAAACTATTGATTGGAAAATAGTTTTCTGGAATATTTGGGTCTTCGAGATAAAAATATTCAATAGGATCTGGTTTGTCGGGATTTTGAGAGAGGAGGAGGTATCTAGTAAACCCATTACCTTTTTCTACTTTTTGCTTATTATTTTTCACAAATTTTAATAAATCTGATTTGGTCGCAAAAGTTCCATTCTCCTTGAGTAAGTAAATTCTTTTTCCATCGTAGTTTTCCCTCATTGAAGCAATAATCTGATCCACGGTCTGAGGTTTGATTTGAGTTCCACACTTCCAGCAGTAACTATCTCCTACCTTGGCAAATAGGAGCCTGATATAGTCATCAATTTCTGTGAGAGTCCCCACAGTAGATCTAGAGTTTCCATTTCTCTTGTTTTGTTCGATAGCAATTGCTGGAGAAAGTCCACTACAGTAGTCGATTTCTGGCCTGTCTCCTAAATTGAAAAATTGTCTCAAATAGCTTGAGAGCGACTCAATATATCTGTATTGACCTTCCTTATAAATAGTTTGGAATGCAAGTGAGGATTTACCTGATCCACTCACTCCAGTGATGGTAATGAGTTTGTTTTTGGGGAGTTTGAGATCAAGGTTTTTAAGGTTGTTTACTTTTATCCCTTCAAAGACAAGTTCTCAGCTACTACCATGAGTTTGATGAAGGAGTGTTTCTATATTAGCAGATTTTTTTGGCATGGGCTGTTTTTATGTCTAAAGTTTTGGTTTTCTAAAACAAGTTACGAAAAAATATCATCTCTCAGCATATGCATTTCCATCTAAATTGCAAGCAATACTCAGCTAGTGTTTTTGATGACGTTCAACCTCTAAAATCAGATTTTTGTTTTTTCTGCTTGCATTTTCCTCCTGATTTTCTTATACTGAGAGCAATCAATTTTTGGGATTTATCTTTTTCTTTCGCTGATGCTGATGCCGTTCAAGTCCCGATACAAGAGGCTTATTCACCTCATCAATGTCGCCAGAGTGCAATTCCTTAGAAAACTCGACCTCGTCGATAATATCCCAGCTACTATCAGAATTCCACTTTGAATCTTTTTGTTGATTTTTGGGTTTATTGCTCTCTATATTCCTCTGATTAACGGAATGATTTTGATGATTATCTGAGCCAGAATGATTGGTAAAAAGAGTTTTCTCAAAGTTTATTCCTGGTTACTCAATACTTTTTCCAAAAAGTACAAAAATCTGAAATCAGCACTCTTTCATACCTTAAAAGATTAGTTTTTTATCTCCTGTTTTTTTCTCATGACTACGGAAAATACCAAACTTCTTGCTCTTTTGGATACCGTGATTGAGTCTTACTTGACCAAAGGAGAACCTGTCTGATCCAAATTTCTCAATTCGCTTGAGGCAGTGGATTATGCACCTTCGACACTCAGAAAGTATCTCAATATCCTCGAAAAACAAGGAATGGTTTACCAACCTTACAATTCTTCGGGTCGTATTCCGACATTACAAGGACTTTCTGCATACGTAGAATCAACCTTGGCTCAGTCTCCACAAGATATTGATCTCAATCTCAATTCTACCAGAGCAGAGCTTAAATCGTTTGTGGAAGCCTTGGGGGAGGTGACTGATGGGGTAGTGGTTGGATTTATTAGGAATGATGAGTACTATTACTTGGGAATCAATAACCTTTTGCGTGATGATATGATTGATGAGTATTCTGCGACAAGAACTATCATTCGTTTTATTGAGGAAAAAAAGATTGTTCCCTTTATCGACAAAAAAATCCTAAAAAATGGAGAAGTGTATTACACTTTTGTCAATGATCAAGATACGCTCATTTCCTGTGTATATGTCAAAATAGCACTCAATGACTACGATATGGTGCTTTCTATTGTTGGGCCACTCAGAGTTGACTACAAAAAAAATATTACTATTCTCAAAAAAGTTTTAGAAACCTTTGGTAAGTAAGATGAATGACAAAATAAATCAGAATCCTGATTTTTCTCTCCTTGAATCCTCATGATCAGAATCTCTTAAGCAAAGAGCAGACGTACAACAAAATCTCAAAGATCAGCTTCAAGCGCTAAAATCGCTTCAAGAACAGGTGAAACAAGCTTCTGATGCTGAAAAAGCTGATCGCAATATCACGGATCAGCTCTTATCTCTTGAGGATAGAATTCAGCAAATGAATGCATTCAAGGGAGAAGCTTTTGATTTAGAAGTGATGAAGATTCAATCACAACTTAATGTCTTGAAAAGATCTCGTTTCGGCCTAGAGGTGCTAGAAAAAGATATTCTCAACAGAAAACTAGACTTTAAACATTTAGAAGCAAAAACAGGAAGAGATTATGCTGCAAATCAAGTCGCTTCTATTGATCCACAAAAAGAAAAAAATCCATTTGCAAAGTTTGCAGCACTCATTATTAAAAGCATCCTAGCTTAAATTTAAAAATTAGATGAAAAATCAGAATTTTTACCTTAATTGATACAAAATAAAATGGCAGAAATAGTACAAAGTGCAGGAGGAATTATCTATTATCATGAAAAAGATGGCTCTCCTCGCTACCTATTGATCAAAAGATTGGCACTTTCCTGAAAAATCGAGCGAGTAGCACCAAAGGGAAAGATTCAAGTAGGAGAAACACCGGAACAGGCTGCTGTACGCGAAGTAGGCGAGGAGTGCGGAATCTCTGCTTCAGAACTAACCTTGGAACACAAGATTGGAAAGACTTCTCTCAGAAGCTCTGAGACAAAAAGAGGGCATCTCGACAAGGATGTAACCTATTTTTTGATGAAATTTTCAGGGGATCCTGATTCACTCAAGATTACTGATGGTGAGGGATATGTCGGGATTTACAAGTGGGCGAGTATTCAGGAGGTGCTAGGACTCTTGTATTATGGAGATATTCGTGAATTGATCAGAAAGGCTCATTTAAGTCAAAAAAACGACTAG
>CAUQDZ010000011.1:0-27257 GCA_963517005.1 uncultured bacterium | reverse complement strand
GTTCTCCATTTTGAGAACTATAGTAATCAGTTACCCAAAGTTGAGCATCAAAAAGTTCCCTTGAAATTTTTTTGTCAGTAAAGAAAAGATCTAAAACAAAAATGGTAAAGATAAGAAACATAAAAAAGGAAAATAATATTTTTTTCATATTCTTCTCTAAAAAAATAAAAGCTCCTTAATATGAATTCACATTAAGGAGCTAAAGAGGATTTTCAAAGAGAAATAGAAATACTATTTCTTACTTTGGACATGAATAAATACATCAGGAAATTTATGCCCCTTTCCTCCTCTACGATACAGATCTCGAGAATAAAATTTATTTTTTAATTTCCTCTTACGAAAATGTAATATTACCTCCAAGATTAAAACCTGAATTCTGACTTCTGTCAGGATTATTTTCTTTTTTAGATTCAGGTCTAGGTTTTCTTGGGGCTGATTCTCATTCTGACTTCATAGAAAGTGAAATTTTTTCCCTCTCCACATCTACATCAAGCACTCTCACTTCTACTGTCTGTCCAACTTTTACCACATCAATCGGATTCTGCACAAAATAATCTGCCATCTGAGATTTATGAACTAATCCATCATTATGCAATCAAACATCAACAAATGCCCCAAAATCAGTCACATTTCTCACAACCCCTTGAAGCTTCATCCCTATCTGAACATCTTTGATATCCAAGACATCAGATTTAAATACTGGCTTCTCAATTTCTTCTCTCGGATCAAGTCCAGGCCTCTGAAGTTCCCTAATGATATCTTCCATCGTCTCAAATCCAAGTTCATACTTATCAGAAAAAGCTGAAATCTGACTCTCATCGTAGTGAGGCATCTGGAGAGGAAGTTTCAGATTTTTTTTCTTTATTCCAAGCTCTCCTTCAAGAAAAGCATAGGTTGCTTTGTGATGATCTGGGTGAATACCTGTCGCATCAAGTGGCTCTTTTCCCTCTTTGATCCTCAAAAATCCAATCGCCTGTTCATAAGCTTTTGGACCGAGACCTTTTACTTTTTTGATCTGCTTTTTCTCCTCAAAAACTCAGTTCTCATCTCTATAAGCTACCACATTTTTAGCTACACTAGTAGAAAGCCCCGCAATATACTGCAATAAAGTATAACTTGCTGTATTTACATCAACTCCGACTGCATTTACCACATCTTCAACCTTTTCTTCAAGTTTTTCTTTGAGGATTTTTTGATCTACATCATGCTGATACTGCCCGATTCCAATTGCTTTTGGATCAATTTTTGTCAATTCTGCCAAAGGATCCTGTACCCTATGAGCAATACTAATCGCTCCTCTAATCGTCACATCCAAGTTTGGATATTCATCTTGTGCTAGTTGAGAAGCAGAATATACTGATGCACCAGCCTCTGAAGTGATCACATACTGTACTTTGAGATTATTTTTTTTAATAAAATCAGCGACAACTTTTTCAGACTCTCTACTTGCAGTTCCATTCCCAATTACGATCAAATCAATACCATACTGTTCTACCAAGTTCAAAAGTGATTTTTCTGCTTCTGCAATTCTATTTTGAGGTTCTGTTGGATAGATAACTTCTTTTGCAAGGAATTTTCCTGTTTGATCTACAACAGCCAATTTACATCCTGTTCTAAATGCAGGATCAAATCCCAAAACCGTCAATCCCTTTACAGGAGGTGTCAAAAGCAAATTTTTCAAATTATCTCCAAAAACTCTAATTGCCGCTTCATCTGCCCATCTTTTCTTATCTGATCTAAGCTCTCTCTCAATTGATGGCAAAAGAAGCCTTGTCAAACCATCCTCTATCGCCTCGTGCAGATATTCCACACTTGAATTAGCCTTTTGAGGAACAAAAAAACGAGTTGAAAATTCTGAAATCTTTGATTGAGAAAACTCAATCCCAACGGACAATTGTTTTTCTTTCTCTGCCCTTGCTACTGCTAAATATGCATAAGAAGGCATCTCTGAGAGTTTTTTGTTATAGTCTTTATAGATCTTGTACACTCCATTTTCTTCAAAAGTTTTTGTAGCTTTAGTCTGAAGTTTTGCATTTACTTCTTCAAATTGCTTAATCTCAGCTCTCAAATCTGCATGATCACTGACTGCCTCTGCAAGAATATCCTTTGCCCCTTGAATTGCCTCCTCTACATTTTTTACAGAAGTTTTCGCATCACCAGTGTCTTTTACAAATTTTTGTGCCTCAGTTTCAAAACCCTCTTTGCTAAGTTCTGCTTTTGCCAAAATTTGTGCAAGCGGTTCAAGCCCCTTTGCCTTTGCAATCGTCGCTTTTGTGTTTTTCTTTTCCTTGAATGGTCTATACAAATCCTCAACTCTCGCTAAGGTTTCAGCAGAAAGAATCTGAAGTCTGAGTTCATCTGTCATAAGTCCCTTTTCTTCAATAAGTCTAATCACATCCTGCTTCCTTGCTTCCAGATTTTTGGTATAACTATAAAGCTCATAAAAATCACGCAACTGTTCATCACTTGCACCTTTGGTCATTTCCTTACGATAACGAGCAATAAACGGAATCGTATTCCCCTCATCCAAAAGTTGAATAATATTATTGATTACTCAGGTTTCCATACCTGTTTTTTGATTGATAATGCTGATAAGATCCATTAGTATTGATAATCTAATATAAAAAATTTATTTTTATTTAAGACAGTGTTCTTGTTTGATGATTCTCACTTTCTATTTGGACAATCGCTCCTACGGGACAGCAGTTTTCAGCCTGAGGATATTGATTTTGTGGCAAATCTGATTTAATAATCATCATTCCATTTTTATTATTTGCAAAATCCATCATCACACATAATCCACAGTGGATACAGACTTCTTGTAAAATTGTTAGTTGCTTTTCCATCTCTATAATTACTGATTAAATTCTGATTCTCTCTGCTTGATCAGCCTATTCTCAAAACTAGACAGTGCAGGAGAGATCTGATTTTCTGGATAGATTGTTTTCTCGGTTTTTGCATCCTTGACTGCCTCAAACAAAGAGGTCTTACTCTCTTTTAGCCCTGTTGAAGACTGTTCTCTTAGTCAGGTTTCTGTCTTTTTTTGATCTTCTTTTTCACTCATTTTTATTTGTATAAAATAAAATACCACTCGTTAATTAATTTTACCAAAAAAATTAAAAAAACTGATTTCAGTTTACGATATTGATCCAAAATTTCAAGTACAAAAAAAGACCTAGAGGAATACCTCTGGTCCACAGGCGGACTCAGAACCGAAAGCAGCCCTTAGAATACAGAAGGCTTTAGGATATTAGATGCACACGCAACCAATAGGATTAAAGCCATTTATATCCGCAACAAATAACAAATCGGTTCCAAATCCTTGCTTCTCACTTTTCATTTGGGTAAACTACTCGTTTGAGAAAGATTTATCTTGATATCACTCGCATCAAAAGAAATCAGATTTTTTTGTTTTTTCTTTTTGTTTACGACACAGATATATTCATCCTCGCAACAAAAACAACAATAAAATCAAAATTTCCTCTAATTTTTAGATTTCACATTTTAAGAAATCTATGATATATTCGCTCATCAAAAGTTAGCACAGCATCATATCCTGAGGACAAGAATAGTCATGAATCGGGTTATTGACTGATCAAAGATATTTCCTCAAACGAGTAAAAATCAAATACTCGTTTCTCAAAAAATCTCAAAAATCTGATTCACTCAAACGATTTTCTTCTAGATTGAGTACAGCAAAACTCGAATCTATCCCCAGTTCTCTATCGCAAAAAAGTTGAGAAACACAGCATCAAAAGCTTCCACTCTCATGGCCATAATCCAATACCAATGCAATTTTTTTACCAAGGGGAATATGATCATTATTTCCAATTCCATTTTCGGAAAAAAGCATTTGTAAATTTTTAGTTGAAAGCCTCGTAGCATAATGCTCCCAAACCTTAATCCTCTTTCTCAGCAAAGCACCTTCAAACCTAAAAATACGATCATATTTTTTATTCATATCTACCCCCGTGATCACCAAATGTACTTTACTCGCTCCTCACTCCTCAAAGATTCAAAAATCTGACTCAATCTGCCCAACCAAATCATATTTTGCCGACAAAACCTCCTCTGCACTAATACAAACTAACAACTCTATTTCCCCCTGCAAAACTTCCAAGATACCTTTTATCCTTTCTTTCTTACCCAAAAGCTGAAGATAAACTTTACCTTCTGTCTGCTGTGTGAGTTTTGCCAATTCTTTCATTAGTCCCATTGTTTCTTGATTCATCTAGCAAACAAAAAAATTAAAACCTCTCTCCATATTTTTATAAAAACAGAATATTTCTCTGAATTTCTGGTCAAGAAAAAATCAAAATACTGATCTTATCTTTTGCAGAAGATCACAATCTTTTCTATGATTATACCAAACAAGCATTTTTTTGTCAAAAATATTTGATTTTTTACTCCAGTTTTATAAGATGACCAATCACAAAAATCAGACTTTTTTTATTTTTTTAGTTTCCCTTGATGCGATCAAGCATTAGTAACTCTCTCCAATATACACGAGATAGCATGGCTATTTTTGTTCATGAACAACCTCTTTTATTTATCATAATCGGACTAATCCTGATCTGGTCTGTGATTGCAGAGTCCATCAAAAGAAATCTCAAAAAAAGATATATCATTCCTTATGAGAACAAAATCAACACAGAAAATCAATATTTTTATATCAAGTATTTTAGGAAAGTTCACAGCATCAATTCTATTGGAATTTTGCTCATTCTTTCGCTAGTACTCATTTATATCCTTACCAAAGTAGAAGCTATCTGAGGAGTACTAGCAGTTGGAGTCGGTGCGGTGATTTTGACATTTCAAACCTTTGTAGTTGCGTTTTTGATGTACTTTGTTTTGATGAGAAAATATCAAGTTGGCGACCATATCAAAGTTCATATCGATGGCCAGGATTATCAAGGAGAAATCCTAGATATTAGTGCCTTCTATATCTGAATCGCAGGGAAAAACGAATATGGAGAAAGTACTGATAAATACTATCACATTCCCAACAATCAACTATGGTTAAACCCCATCAACAAGCTCAACCTCTCCCACGATAACTACACCAAAGAATCCATCAATATTCCTTTTTCCAATGAGGAATTTAGTCTTCCCTTTGACCAAACGGTTAAAGAAATCAAAAAATTTCTCAACAATTACCTCCCCCTCAGAGCAGCTTCTCAAGTAGGAAATTACAAAACCTACATCGGTAAAAGATATAAAATGAGTTTTACTTATCAAGATGGGAAAACGCATATTTGGATAGGATTTCTCACCAGAAGAAAGGATGAAGAATCCAAAATGTACACCATTCTTGCTTTCATAGAAAACCTAAAAAAGAAATAAAATCTGACTCTGGAGATCGTTCATCCTCTGGAGTCAGTTTTTTATTTTTTTACAATAATCAGCTTCATAAAACTCCTTTTCAAAACATATAGATGAATTTTTACTAAAAGACTCAGCTATAGGAATACCTACAACTGAGTCATAAAAATAGAATGCTAGGAAAATTAGTAATATCAAAGTTGGATGATCTCGAATACGATATGTCTTCATAAAAAATGGAACTATTTTTGTTTGACATAATTATATATATATTTTCAGAGAAAAAAGTCAAGAGTTTTTTAATATAATTATAAGAATTTAATCTCCACTCACTTCTTTGATCTGATCACGAATTACCGCAGCCTTTTCAAATTCCCAAGCCTTGATTGCATTATCGAGCTGGATTTTAAGATCTTTAAGAATAATTTCCTTTTCTGCCTTGGTAGCTTTCTTGAGTTTTTTTACCTTTCATCTTGATAAAGAACCAAAATCCTGATTCAGATTTAGATCTGTTTTTACACTTTCAAGATTTTTAACATTAGAAAGTGCTACCGAAGGGGTAATACCATGAAGTTCATTAAATTTTTGTTGAATATCACGGCGACGATAGGTTTCTCGTAGAGATTTGATCATCGACTCAGTAAAAGCGTCCGCATACAAAATCACTTCACTATTAGGATTTCTCGCAGCACGCCCAATAATCTGAATAAGAGAAGTTGTCGACCTCAAAAACCCTTCCTTGTCTGCATCTAACACTCAAATCAGAGTCACCTCAGGAAGATCGATTCCCTCTCTGAGCAAATTTACCCCGACAATGATATCAATTTCTCCAGTCCTAAGTTTATTGATAATTTCCCAGCGATCTATTGTAGCAATCTCACTATGCAGATAAAAAGCCTTAAAACCTTGAGCAACAAGAAAATTTGTCACTTCTTCTGAAGACTTTTTCGTCAAAGTCACGAGCAAAATTTTACCTTTTTTGCTAATATGTTCTCTCAGCTTTCCAAGCAAATGTTCCAAAAAGGCAGGAGCTTGATGACCTCTCAATGCTTCTGGATCCGATTGCAAATAAGTAGCCAATAAACTATCAAACATAATAAAAAAAGAAAAATAAATCTGAATTTCAGTCTAATGATTCCCCCTCAGAAAACAAGACAAAAAACACAGACGACATTTACACAAAATGAAGCAAAATATTTTCCTCTTGTATTATACAACTAAAAGGATATACTAAAATTGTTTTTATCCCTTATCAATTACTATGATGAACAAAACACTTGTACTCTCTACTCTCTTGATTGGTGCTGTTGTACTAACAGGATGTGACCTACAAACTAACAACGAAATCCTCACAGGAGAAGACATGCTTGTGCAAACTTGAGCTGAAGGCTCTGGAATGGAAATAACTGGGATGGCAAACCCAGCAAGTGAATACTGCATTTCTCAGTGATGAACTAGCGAAATTAGAAAAAATGAAAATGGTGCTGAATTCGGAGTTTGCAAGCTCGCAAATGGAGAAGAAAGAGAAGAATGGAATTTCTACATAGAATCTCAATACGTAGGACTCTCTCTGGCAGATGCAGAAGCTAAGGCAAAAGAAAATGGGGTAGAATTCCGTATAGCAGAACAAGATGGAGAAGCTAAGGCATTGACAATGGATCTTAGACCAGGGCGTGTAAATGCAGTAGTTAATAGTGGTATGGTAACATCAGTGGTTATTGAATAAAATACAAACACTAAAAAATAAAAGAGAATTCTGATTTTAGTCAGCTTTCTCTTTTTTTGCTGATTCTCTTGCATTCAAGAGGCAGAACGATAGATTATAGAAAGTGTATTTATTTCTCCAAACCACTATGAAGAAATCACATCTTTTACTCCTCTGAATCTTTCTCTTGATAGGTGGACTTTGCCTTTTGATCAATCTTTTCCTACCTAACAAGTGAAAAAGCTCCTCATGAGAAAAAAGAGTCACAACAACTTGAACAATAAATAATCAAGCTATTCCTGAAAATCAGCTCACCAATCCTGCTTCTGCATACTGCATTAAGCAATGAGGACAACTCATTCAAAGCACACTTCCTGAAGGTGAGGAATATCAAAATTGTAAGCTCCCAAATGGAGAAGAAATTGAGGAACGAAAACTCTATCGTGCTGCACCTTATTTATGAAAGACTCTTGAAGATGCAGAAAATCTTGCCAAAGAAAATAGAACTCAACTCCGTATTTTAGAACAAGAAGGAGAAGCATTGGAGACAACAGCAGATTATATTCCAGGGCGTATCAATGTAATCATCCAAAATGGGAAAGTAGTCTCCGCTTTTGAGGAATAAAATAAACAAACTTTAAAGGGAAAAACAAGATCAAAATTCTGACTTTCTCATTCTTTCATCTCAAAATTTTAAGAAAAAAACAACAAAAAACATGAAAAATCCTTTTACCAAATTTGAACAATATTGCAAATTTGCTTTATCTACATCAGCTCGCATTGCGAAACTAGAAAATCATCCAATCATCACCCCGGATGATGTCTTTTTTGGTATTATGCTAGCTTTTATGGAAACCCATTTGGAAAATAGTTTTCGTGCCCTGATCAATATCCATGAAAATAAAAAACTTGACAAATATCTCGAAAGTATTGATGATAAAGAGTATGAATACCAGATCATTCATCAAGAAGAACTTCTGCCAGATCATTATCATTTCCATGCAGAAATTCAATATCATCTCCAACCTTATCTCGAGAATCCCCAAAAAAACCTAGAACTTTCTCTCTTACTTGCTCGAGTTTTACCCCTCCTTTCTAGTCCCACAAAATCTCTCCTAAAGACCAAGAAAACCAACTACTCTAAAATCCTCGAAGCCACTAACAAACTCGAGCACATTCCAATTATTCAAGAACTCGGATTTATTCCCTTTCTCGAAACACTTGATGAGATGCTCGCTCAACTTGATTTAGATTATTCTGACCTTGAAAATATGCAAATCAAAATTTGAACAAATGAAGATATTAACTGACTTTTCAATACTCTTGAAGAAAAGATTTCTCAAACTTCATCTAAACTTGAACATACCATTGCTAGCAGTGGAGAGAGTGAAATAATTGACAAACCAGAATCAGACAAAAAATCTGACCAAAGTGCAGTTTCTACCACTGATTCAAAAAGTAAGAAAAAAGAAGAAAAAAAACTTACTATTGAATACTTTGGGACTGATCTCACAAAAGAAGCAAAAGATGGCTATCTTGACCCTATCATAGGAAGAGACAAAGAAATCGATCAAGTCATCTATACCCTTTTGAGAAAAACAAAAAACAATCCGCTTTTGATCGGAGAAGCCGGAGTCGGAAAAACAGCTATTGTGGAAGGACTTGTACAAAGAATTAACATGCAAAAAGTACCTCAAAAGCTGATTTGAAAGAGAGTTTTCCTTTTAGATATGGGAACACTCGTTGCGGGGACAAAATATAGAGGAGAATTTGAATCAAGAATGAAATCTATCCTTGAAGAGGCAATAGACCCCACAAATAATATCATCCTCTTTATCGACGAACTCCATACAATTATTGGTGCTTGAGGACAAGACCAAAACGACGCTGCACAAATGCTCAAACCACTTCTTTCTAGGGGAAAAATTAAACTTATTGGTGCTACTACTTTTGACGAATATCAAAAATACATTGAAAAAGATGCTGCACTAAAAAGAAGATTTCAAGAAGTCGTAGTTGAAGAGCCATCTCTCGAAACTACAAAACAAATTATTCTAGGTCTCAAACAAATTTATGAAGATTTTCACGGAGTCGCTCTTTCTGAGGAAGCAATCGATGCAGCAATTCATCTGAGCAAAAGATATATTCTTAATAAACAGCTCCCTGATAAAGCCCTCGATATCATCGATGAAGCCTCAGCTCGCAAATCCACAATGCAACAAAAACTCGACAACGATGATACTTATGCCAAACAAGAGAAAAAAATAGAAAAAATTCAGAAACAGATTGAGGATGCCATCGAAAATCAGGATTATTTTTCTGCTGCCGAACTGAAATCTAAAGAAGATGAACTCAAAAAAGAACTACAAAAAATTCGCTCTACCAAAAATATCCCTATGAATCTCAGATCAGTAATTACTGCTGATGATATTGGGAAAGTACTGGCAGACAAAACTTGAATCCCAACTAATATTGTCAATGAAGATGAAATCACAAAACTCAAAAGACTTGATACTGAACTCAAATCACAAATCACTGGTCAAGATGAAGCTGTAGATAGTGTTGTAAAAACTCTCATCAGAAGTAGACTTTCCGTAATTAGAAAAAACAAACCAATCGGATCATTCCTCTTTCTAGGACCTTCTGGAGTTGGTAAAACCTACCTAGCAAAGCTCATTGCAAAAACCTACTTTGGAGATGAAAATGCCATGATCAGATTTGACATGTCTGAATTTATGGAAAAATTCTCGGTATCAAAACTTATCGGTTCTCCTGCCGGATATGTCGGATACGATGAAGGAGGAGGTATGACCGAAGCAGTCAAAAGAAAGCCATATTCCGTACTACTTCTAGATGAGATCGAAAAGGCAGCTCCTGATGTGCTCAATATCTTACTTCAAATCCTTGATGAAGGGCAGCTTAAAGATTCTAAAGGTCGCCGAGTCGACTTCAAAAATACTATTATTATTATGACTTCCAATATTGGAACAGAAGAATTTAGCAAAAAAAAGGCTTCAATCTGATTTGATACTGGTTCACCTCAAGACATCGAGAACAAGCATCACCAAGACATCAAAACTAGAGTCCTTGATGATCTCAAAAATTACCTCACTCCTGAACTATCAAATAGAATCGATCACAAAATAGTGTTTAGAGCTCTAACCAAAACAGATCTTAGTGAAATTTTCAATCAAAAGATCAAGACTTTCCTTGCTGCTCGAAAAGCAAACGATAAAGTAAAACTCCCAAAATTTACAAAAGCAGAAGTAGAAAAAATCATCGACAAGATCTATGATCCTCAATTCTGAGCTAGACCTGTTGAAAGATATATCAATGATGAGATTGAACCTGAGATCATCAATAGTTTATTAAAATAAAACATAAAAAAGAAGCCCTCTCGCTTCTTTTTATTTTCTCCATCTTTTCCTTTTATTTTGACGGCAAATAGCTATACTAAAAACAAACGCTTTTACTTAACGATCAACACAAAATGTCAGCTCATAAGCTCGTTATCAAAGATGCACTCTGGCAACTTTTTGGAAGAATTATCAGTGCTCTCTTTGGATTTGTTATTACAAAAATCATTGCTTCTTACCTCGGACCTCTCAGATATGGAGATTATGGAACAATTTTTAGATTTTTCGCTTGGTGGACTGCACTTGTCGACTTTGGAATCTATGTCCTCGCAGTCAAGAGACTCTGAACCCTCAAAGCAGAAATCTCAGAATCACCAGAAAACAAAAAAGATCAAAACTCAGACTTCTGACCTAATTCTCCACTTGGATCTGAATATGGAAAATTCGTAGGAACAAGAATCTTTTTAATAGGACTCATCTACTCACTTGCAATTGTAGTTGCCTATCTTATCCCAGCATATACCTCAAATCCATTCATCGTACGAGGATTGCCGCTTGCGATGTGCTATTCTGCGAGTAATATGTACGCAGGAATCCAACAGCTCCCTCTCCAAATCTTTCGAAAAATGAAAAGACTGACTCGATCTTTGATCATCGCTAGACTTTCTCAGCTTATTGTCCTTTTACCAGTCGTGTACTACTTTTTTTCATCAGTGATTTTCACAGCATCCGAAGCTACCACTCCAGCAATGGTTACTGCCTTTGCTTTGGTAATTTTTTCTGTCGTTGCTAGCTCTCTCGGACAAAATGTAGAAATGCATCTTCGCACAAAAGATCTCCTCCCTCTCAAAATCAGATTTGACTTCTCTTTTATCAAAGATCTCCTCAAAAACAACCGAAGATACGGATTTTCCTACTTCTTTAGTAGTTTTCATACCCTCTTGGTATTGATGTTTTTAGGCCGATTTTTTCCAACCTCCTCAGGATTCAAATATGCAGGAATATGGGCTTTATCACTAAGCTTAATCGAGATTTTACTCATCATCCCCTCCTCTCTCTGAAATAGCCTCCTCCACAAAATTCCAAAATACTCACTCGAAAACAAGAAAAAAAGCCTTTGAAATCTGATGCTTTTGGTCGGTTTTCTTGGACTCTGAATTGCTATCAATTTTGGACTCTTTTCATCAGACATCATCCCTATTGTTTCTTCAGGAGAATTTTTAGGCTCTTGGACTGACATTACACATCGAGGATCAGATCAGGTTTTGCCTTTTTTGTGAATTGTTCTCTTTATGAGCTTTGTTAAACAAGTTTACAACTACACTTTTGTCGCACTCGATCAACAGAATAAGCTTTTTTCTATCAATGCAACCTGAGTACTCATCTGATGTCTTATCGGAATTTTTCTTATCCCTCGCTATTGACTTTTTGGAGGTGCAATCACTCAACTTATCATCGAAACCTTTTTCACAGGATGAGCAATTTTAATAGGAAAAATCAAAAATCTAACTCCAAAAATTGATCGAACACTCGGATTCAGACTTCTTCTTTCTTTGTTCATCTCTACTCTACTCGGTGTTATTTTACAAATTTTTCTCAGTCCATATCTCAACTTTTCAGGATTACTTACAAAATTACATCTTAACTTCTTCATCATTGCCGGGATAGTAAATGCTACCTTGTTTGCACTCATTTACCATCCAATCAAACAAGTTGCCAAAGGTCTCACCCAAGAATAACCCTCTTTTACTCTGAGAAAAATCATCAATGTTCAAAACGATTTTGAGAAATTCAGTCAATATCCTCTTTCAAAATCCAAAGATCATCAGACTTTCATTTCTGACTTTGGTCTTTTTCTCGATCGTAAGAATGTATTTTCTCATCTACTATTTCAATACCTTTCTCATCTACAAATACGAAAGTGGAATTCAGCTTTCTGATGCCTTTATCTATATCCTTGATAAACTCAACAACCAAGGGCTAATGATGACTATCATTTTCATCGGAATTGTGATTATCTGATACTTGTGGCTTCATCCTATCGGAGATGCTTCTATTGTCTCTGCTCTCGAAAATCCAGAACAATCCGCATTCAAATCCTTCCTCAAAGGATCTGGAAAATTTTTCCCCATGCTCGAATATAGCTGACTTTCAACCCCCTTTGGAATGTTTACTTTCCTAACCGCAGTGCTCAGACTCTATCTAATGGATGTATATGACAATATTTTTGTAGATGCAGTAGTGATTATCCGAGGAATTATTGTTATTTTCTCCTCTGTTTGCTGGTCTTATGCAAAAATTATCATCGCAACACAAGGATGAGCGGTCTTTGATGCCATCAAAAAAAGCACCGTCCTTGCTATCTCAAACCTAGGACTCTCTCTCAAACTTATGGTCGTAGAAGTGCTTTTACTTCTAAGATTTTTGATTATTTGATTACTTATTATCGGAATTCCTCTCTTGATGATCTCAATTGCTGTACGATTTGATGCTATCTCAAATCCCATTGTCGAAAATATCATTCGAACAATCGCAATTCTCCTCTTACTTTTTGTTTCCTATCTCAACTGCATTGCCGAAGCATTCTTCCTCACTTACTGGCATCAAGCCTACAAAGCAATAAAAAATTAAAAACAAGAAATCTGACCTTTTACCTAATGTTTCCTTTTTGAATGCGATATCTTAGAGTCCAAAACCTCACCAAAAGCTATACCGCACGCCCGATCATCGATCAACTCTCCTTTTCACTCGAAAAAGGACAAAAAATCGCCCTTGTTGCCAAAAATGGATGATGAAAAACCACACTTCTCAAACTCATTATGAATCAACTTGACAAAACCGATGGAATAATCGAGCGAAGAAAAGGACTAAAAATCTGATATTTATCACAAGATTTTCAATGAGATCTAGACTTACCCGTTCTTGATTATCTTTTTAATATTTGAGACGATAGAGGACAACTCATCAAAAACTATGAAGCCTCACTTATGCGTCCAGACCTCTTTTCTCCTCAACAGATCAATGATTTGCTTGTTCAGCTTGAAACTCTCCAAGCTCGAGACTATGAATCCAAAGTACAAACTATCATCTCTCGTCTAAATCTTACTGATCTCTTAAATCAAAAGCTCAATTCCCTTTCCTGAGGAGAACTCAAAAGAGTACAACTCGCAAAAGTCCTCATTGATGAGCCTGAAATGCTTGTTCTTGATGAACCGACCAATCACCTTGATCTCCAAATGATTGAATGGCTAGAGAACTTTCTCAAAACTCAGACTTCAACTCTTTTTATGATTACCCACGATAGATATTTTCTAGAATCTGTTTGTAATCATATCCGAGAACTTGATCGCGGAAAACTCTATCAATATCCCGGAAATTATACCTATTTCCTAGAAAAACAAGCCGAGAGAAAAGAAAATGAAGGTATCGAAATGGAAAAAATGAGACAACTTCTCAAAAGAGAACTCGCCCGAATCCGCAAAGCACCAAGAGCTAGAGCTACTAAACAACATTATAGAGAAAAAGAATTTTATAAACTCGAATCCACCTACGATTCTCGTAAAGACCTCATCAGATCTGAAGCCTGAAACCTCAATATCCCTCTTCAAGAGAGGAGACTTTGAACAAAGATTCTCAAAATCAAAAATTTAGAAAAAAAATTCTGATCAAAATCCATCGTTCAACATTTTACCTATGATTTCAAACATGGAGAAAGAGTAGGTATCATAGGAAAAAACGGTGCTTGAAAATCCACATTTATCAATATGATCCTAGGACTCGAATCTATTGATAAAGGAGTTATCGAAACAGGGAAAACTGTAATCTTTGGATATTATCAACAATCACAAATCTCCTTCCCTGAGAACAAAAGAGTTATTGATGTCATCAAAGATATCAGTGAATACCTTATCTTGTGAAATGGAGAAAAAATCTCCGCCTCACATCTGCTCGAAAGATTCCTTTTCCCTATGAATCAACAGTTCACCTTTGCTAAAAATCTCTCCTGAGGTGAAAAAAGGAGACTCTACCTCCTTACCGTCCTCATGAAAAATCCTAACTTTCTAATTCTCGACGAACCTACAAACGATCTCGATCTTCTTACTCTGAGAGTTTTAGAGGACTTTTTATTACAGTTTAGAGGTTGTTTAATTATCGTTTCCCACGACCGTTCCTTTATGGATCGCATTGTAGACCATCTCTTTATCTTTGAAGGTGAAGGACAAATTACTGATTTTCGAGGGACTTACTCAGAGTGGAAAAACGATCAAGACAACAAAAAAGATAAAAAATCTGACTCCGAAAAAGTTCAATCTCTGACTCAGATTTCAGCTTCTTCTGATCAAGAAACCAAAAAACAAAAACTTTCCTATCAAGAAGAGAGAGAACTAAGCCAACTCATCAAAGATCTCGAAGCTCTCGAAGAAGAAAAATCACAGATCAATCGCATCTTTGACAATAAAGACTTACCTTATGATGAAATCGCTTTACTCTCCGAACATCTAGGAACGATTCTAAAACAAATCGAACAAAAAGAAGCAAGACGGTTTGAACTTCTCGAGAAACAAGGCTAAAACTCCGATCTCAAAAACGACAAAAAATCTGACCTTTTACTTTTTTACCCTAAATACTATGATTATTACCCTTTGATGAAAAGCATGAAGCGGAAAAGGAACCGTTTCCAAACTCCTCGCTGAAAAACTAGGTTATACCATTATTTCTATCGGTTCACTCAAAAGACAATTAGCTGAAGAAATGGGGCTTTCAATCTCAGAATTTAATGCATTAGGGGAAAAACCTGAAAATCAGCACGAATTCGACCTCAAATACGAAGAATATCAAAAAAATCTTCCCCTTGAAAGCAAAGTAATCCTCGAAAGCAGACTTGGATTCCTCTGTCAACCTCATGCGTTCAAAGTTTTCCTCGATATCGAAGATGAAGTTGCAGCACAAAGAATCCTTGGTGATAACAGAACTACCGATACTTTTCAGTCTTCACAACATGCCTTAGAGATCACTAGAACGAGAAACCTCAATGATCAAGCTAGATATCTTAGACTTTACAATATCGATTTACGAGATACTTCACATTATGACTGCATTATCGACACATCTCATCTTACACCAGACCAAGTTGTAGCTGAGATTTTAGAACAATTTGAAAAAGCAAAAAAATAAAATCAGAGTTTCGAACTTATTTTATACGCTATTCTTTATTTTCTCATCAAAAAACCTTGTAAATCAACAAAAGATAACTATACTCAAAATGTTTTATATACACTTAGATAAATATGACGCATAAAAAAGTAATTATCGTAGGATCTGGACCTGCTGGACATACAGCTGCTATTTATGCTGGGAAAGCCCTATTAGAACCGTTGATGTTTGAAGGATTTATGGCAGGAGGAATCGCAGCTGGGGGACAACTCACCACTACTACCGTAATCGAAAATTTCCCTGGATTTCCAACAGGAATAGATGGATCTGAGCTCATGATGCAGATGAGGCAGCAATCACTCAATTCTGGTGCTCAAATCCAGACACTTACAGTAGATTCTGTAAATCTCAGTTCAAAACCTTTCAAAGTTAATGTCGGAAATGACACTTACACTGCAGACACTCTCATCATTGCAACTGGAGCCACAGCAAAGAGAATGGGACTCAAAGGAGAAACTGAATTTTGGCAGAAAGGAATCTCTGCTTGTGCAATTTGCGATGGAGGACTTCCAATATTTAGAAACAAAAAAATTGTAGTAATATGAGGGGGAGATGCTGCTATGGAAGAGGCAATTCACCTCACACATTTTGCGAGTGAAGTAGTAGTTTTGGTTAGAAAAGATACCCTCAGAGCATCAAAAGCTATGCAAGAAAGAGCACTTAATAATCCAAAAATCACCTTTATGCGAAATACCGAAGCTGAAGAAGCACTAGGAGACAAATTCCTAACTGGCGTATCAGTAATCAACAATAAAACAGGAGAAAAAAGTCTGATTGAATGTGCTGGGTTATTTTATGCTATCGGACATCAACCAAATACTGCATTCCTAAACGGACAACTCGAACTTGATGAAGCAGGATATATCTTGACTAAACCTGGAACTACACAAACAAGTGTTGCTGGTGTATTTGCTGCTGGAGATGTACAAGACAAAAAATACAGACAAGCAATCACCTCTGCAGGAAGTGGATGTATGGCTGCACTTGAAGCAGAAAAATACCTTCAAGAACAAGCATAATCTCACCTTATCAAAAAACTCTCTCAATATTCCTGAGGGAGTTTTTTATTTTATTTACTATTTTTCTTCTACCAAAGAGAGAAAAAACTGATTTCCTTCTAGATTTCGTCTTATCATAGGGATCAAAAAATCTCCTTTATACTGATATACTATCTCTCCTTTCCCTAGTTTCTTCATATTCAAAGCCATACCTTGCGGATAAAGTCAGATTTTTATTGATTTTTTAATCAAATTGTCTTGATTTAGGACTAGATACTTACTCACCTCCCAAGATGAGAAGCCATAGTTATCAAGGGAAATTATCTGCTCAGAATTCAAATGATAACGAATATCTAATCCCTCCATTTGCCCTTTTTCATCATAAATCAGTTTACCATTGAAAAGCCTAGGAATAAAGGCAACGATTACCTCGTTATTTATCTGCTTCTCAATTTTGATTTGACCATACTGTTCCAAAGACAAACCAATATCCAAAATCTGATTTCTGATCTTTTTTTTGATTATAGATTCAGAAGTACTAAAGGATTCTTTCACATGCAAGCGAGTTCAAATCTGATAGTTCATTGCTAGTTTTCATTTCTCCAGGTTTAGACTAATATTCATTGCTCATGATCCAAGAGTTATAGTTTTTAGTTCCTTATCAGCAAACTTATCCCACTTCAGATCTGGCAAGTTCAATATTTTCATCACTCCTTTCAAATCTGTATCAAAACTTTTTTTCATTCTAGCAACTGGTATATCTTTTGACAAGGTCGGAAAATTCTCCTTAGCAAGCTTAATATAACTCTCAGTATGATTCGGAGTCAAAAGACTTTGCTGTTCATCGAGTCTAACAATACTACTTACTCCAGAAAAGACACCAAAAGCCTGATTTCATGTCATCGTTAATACCTTAGGATTAGAAAAAAATCTTGGTACCTTATTGATTGTCAAAAAACCTAACAAAAAAGCAAAAATCCCGATTCCTCCCACAACACACGCTCCAAAAAAATAATACTTAAAATGATGTACATAATAAGCAAAAAATCTCGAATCATGAGCCTTTTTGGACTGGAGCTTTAATTGAAGTTTTTGCTTAAGTTCTAGGAAATACTCCTCATCTTTGGTCTTATCTTTGACAAGCATATTATATTTCTCAAAAACAGACACTGCTTGCTCCTCTGCAAGTTTTGAAAAATCCTTCTCATCATAAGCATTCAAAATCCCTTCTTTTGTCCACAAATCCAACAAATTATCCATCGTCCAAGAATGCAAAAGCTGAGTCAAGATCTGATTCCCTTGCGTCTTTTTTCAAAAATAATCCCAAACAGATTCATTAATCGCATCAAATAAATCTCAAAATACAGAATACTTTCCTCTTGCGAACTCCTGGATTTTGGTTTTTAGATTTTTTACCATGATCATAATTCAAGATTAAATCTTAAAGGAAAATTTCTCTTGGTTTTGCTCAATCCTGAGGTCAAACAACTCCTCTTTCCTCTAAAGCATCCATAATTCTCGCAGCTCTTCCAAATCAGATATTAAGTTTTCTCTGAAGCATCGTTGCTGAAGCCTTTCTTGTCTCTGAAATCACAGCAATTGCTTGGTTAATAAGCTCTTCATCAGAACCTCATTCTCCACCAGAAAAACTTCATCTACTCGTTTCCACCTTAGCTTCTAGTGCAGAAACAATTTCTGGATGATAAATATCCTCCTCAGTCAGATTTTGCATATATTTATTTTTGAGTTGCCCAACTACTCTTTCAATCTCCTCCGTAGATACAAAAGGAGCCTGAATTCTGATTGGAGATTTAGTATTTGGATCCATATAGAGCATATCTCCTTTTCCAACAAGATCTTCTGCCCCTTTCGATCCTAAAATAGTTCTACTATCTACCTCATTTACCACTCCAAATGCGATTCTTGTAGGGATATTTGCCTTAATCAATCCCGTAATCACATTTACAGAAGGCCTTTGAGTCGCCAAAATCAAATAAATTCCCGCAGCTCTAGCTTTTGCAGCCAAACGGTTAATACAGTTTTCAGCTTCTTTTTTATTTGCAGAACTCGAAATCATCAAATCTGCCATTTCATCAATAATAAAGACAATACGATAGAGTTTTTCTTTTGATTCAGCCTCCATTTTTTCATTATATTCTTTGAGATTTTTTACCCTCTCATCTTTCAAAAGAGAATATCTTCTCTCCATTTCTTCACACGCCCATTGCAACAGCTTAATCGCCTTACCGCTCTCTGAAACAATTGGACCCAAAAGATAAGGTAAACCTGAATACATCTCAAGTTCAACCTGTTTTGGATCAATCATCAAAAATTTGAGTTCTGCAGGAGTATTTTGAAACATTAAAGACAATATAAAGTCATTAACCCCAACTGATTTTCCACTTCCTGTCGCTCCTGCAATCAGCAAATGCGGCATATCATCGAGTGCCTTAATCTGAACCTTTCCATCAATCCCCTTTCAAAGGGCAAGAGAAGTCTGCTTTTTCTTCATATTTTCTCAAAATTCGTGTGTAGAGAGAATATCTCAAAGTCTGACCATATTCGGCTGTGGATTTGGAATTTGGATTCCAATCATATCAGTTCACTCAATCGGTGCAAGAATACTCAATGATTTTGTTTTCAATGCAAGTTTGATATCATTTTGCAAATTTTCAATAGCAGAGATCTTGATTCCTTCCTCAGGTTTAATCTTAATTTGTACAATAGATGGCCCAATATCAAACCCTTCAATAGTAATAGGAACTCAGAATTCTGCTAATTTTATTTGCAAATCCTTGGCTTTTTCCACCAAAAATGCTTCATCGATCCTAGACTCTTTCCCAAGATTAGATTCCAAAGCTGAATATTGGAAAGTAGGTTTATCTCCTGAATATTGAATCACAGGCTTTGGTTTTTTCTCCTCAATTTTTTGTTCAACCTTTGCCCTAAACATATCTTTAAACAAAGATCAAGAAGCACCAGAAGCCGTTTTTGTTTTTTCCATAACCTTACCTGTTGCTTGAGAAACCTTTTCCATGATGGAATCTGTCGAAATATCTGGACGTGAAATAGTAATCGTAGGTCTAGAAGTTTCTTTTGCATCAGATTTTTCGTCTTTTTTTGTTGGTGCCTCTGGTTGCTCGATACTAATTCTAGGTAATTTTGGCAAACGAACATTGAGTACATAAAGCAAATACAAAATTGCACCACAAAGGAGCACTCCTACTATCCATTTTATGGCAAGAATATAGCTTCCTGTTTCATTTTTTAGCCCCTTTTCCAAAACAAAAAGCAAAGGCCAAGAAAAATACCCTCCATTTGCAGGATAATTGATAGCATCTTGAACTGTCCAAAAACGAACATTCAACTCAGCAGAAATTAACATTAATAAAAGTCCATAATATTTGATCAAAAATTTTGCCAAATGCCCCTTTACCAGTACCAAAATTCCTAAAACTATTGCCAATACAAAAAAGAAAAGAAGTCAGATTTCACCAAAAGCAATCCCACTATATTTTGTAAAAAAATTGAATACAGGAGATCCTTTTGCCATCATCCTAGAAAAAAAATACAATACCCCTAGTACAATCATTATTCCTCAGATATGATTTTTATTGAGGCTAAATCCTCTACTTACGCTTTTTTTCGACTTTCTTCTTGCCAAAATTTTAATAATAATCAAATAAAAACTTCAAAAGAGATCAAAATCAGATTTTTTACCTTTTTTGACCTCTTTTCTCTGCTTTACAAAGCTACATTATGATAAAGATGATCAACATCTTCATCATCATTGATCGCATCTACAATCTTTTCAAATACTTCCAAATCCTCACCTGAGAGAGAAACTTGATTATCTGCGATATAGTGAATATCTGCTTCTGCAATATGATATCAAAGTTCTGAAATCTGACTTCTCACTGTGATAAAATCTGATTTACTTGTTGTTACCTCAGCTACACCATCTTCAATACTCAAATCCTCAATAGCCAATTCCATAATCTGAAGTTCCAATTCCTCTGCATTAAACGGAGTAATTTTTTCTAGTTGTCTTCCCTTATCTTCTACAATTTCAAGTATTCCATCTATCACAATCACTCCCTGCTCCTTAAATTGCCAAGCAACTGCTCCAATTTCAGCCATAGAACCTCCTGCTTTTTGTAAAGCAGTTCTCACACTTTGAGAAGTTCTGTTGGTATTTGAAGTAATAGTCTTGATCAAAAGTGCAGAACCATTTGGCCCATATCCTTCATAGACTACTTCTTTCATTTCTTCTCCTTCAAGCTGTCCAGATCCCTTGAGAATTGCTCTTTCGATTACATCTTTTGGCAATCCATGATACCTCGCCTTTTCCAAAACCATTTCCAAACTTGGATTCATCTTTGGATCTGCACCGTTTTTTGCAGCGATTTGAATCTTTTTACCAATAATACTATAAATTCTTGATTTCGCAGCATCTCATGAGGCTTTTTTTGCTGCAATACTATGCCATCTTCCCATTATCTTGATATAAAAAATAAAAAACCTCATTAAATATACAGATTTTCCCTCCAATTTCTAGCAAAAAAACAGTTTTTTTACCAAATGCAAATTCCTTGAAAAAACCAGTAATATTGATAATATCACAGTACTTTACCCATCACAAAAGTGTAAAAGATGAAAAAAATCTGATTTCTTCTTTTGTTTCTCCCTCTTGTACAGGCATGTACTCAGTCTCATCCCACCAATATCGAGACTACAAAATCGAATTCTCCTCTCGTCTCTGGAGACCTTATGTCAAAGCCCTTACGAAACGACGATCCCAACATCCCAAACTGCGAGCCTCTCGATCTTAAGCCAATAAAAACTGAGGAGATCATCAATATCGATGATGTAGTAGAGAATTGTAGTTATGAGACAGGGCATATTGTTTATAATAAAAACTTATGATCAAGCGAAACACTTTTTATAAAAGTAAAAATTTGGAAAAATTTCATCACTCAACAAGATCCAAAGGCTTATGACAAAGACATAATTTGTGAATACCAAGAAAAATTTTACAATAAAATAGATGTTTATGATACTCCATCTGGTAGCAAAGATACTAACAAATCTGCATTCTTACAATTTTTATCAAAATATAAAATTCAAGAAAAAGGTTTGGTTGAATATACCTCTGAATTAAATAGCATTATGCAAGACAATAATCAAGATCATTATGGCTGTAAAGAAAAAATTATTTGTGAGAAATTAATCCCTAAAACTTATGGGGAAAAATGAGATCATTATTTTTTGTTTAATTATCCAAATCCTGAAAATAGTGCAAAGACAGTTATTCTTGACGATAAACAATATTCAATAGGAGATTTTAATTACTTTTCTCCATCTCTACTATTTATCAAACAATGACCACGAACTCCTTGAGAATTTAAAAAAAATAAACTTATCGTTAGAAGATACATCAATGGACAACTACGAGATCCAAACAGAAGTAGCTATCAAGAAAAAGAAACTATCTGAACTTTTCAACTTCAAACTTGCGAAATTCCTTTATAAAAAATCCCTCAGCATATACTGAAGGATTCTTTGTCTCTCAAATAGAGTTTTGGTTTAAGCCGCCATTGAAAATACCTGTGAAACATCACTCTTGATCTGAAATTTGTGAGACTTCATTCTACTATCCAATCTCTTGGTAGTTTCAAAGGTATCTCTCAAATTTTCTTGAGTACCTCAAATCAGACTATCAAGTTCAGCTTTCTGATCTTCTAACCAGTCTTGCATTTGAAGGTTTTTTCTCATTTTAGAGTGGGATTTATTCACTTTTCTAGCTTCATCTTGTTCCAATCCATCTGCTACAAGAGCAAAATTTTTCTTAGGAGCATATTCGTATTTATTCATCATCTTGATAATAATAAGAGATTAAAATGCCTATCTTACTAATCAGGCAAAAAAGTTTTGAAATCTGAATCTTGATCTCGTTCAACCGAAAAATTCAGATTTTCTATTTTTTTCTAGAATCTAAGCAAAACATATCAAAGAAAACGTTCCAAAAACTAGATCGTATCCAAGATATCTTTAAGAAAGGAAACTAAAACACCTTTCTTCTCTTCTCTGAGTGCAACATATTGATTATTCGTTCCCGAAATCACGGGGACAGGAGTTGGGATAGTAGTTTCTGACTTTTTAATAGACATAAATCAAAATGCCTGTACAAGCAGATCTGCTAACTCTCCTCTAGTAATCGGTTGGGAGGTGACTCCAGCATCCAGGTTGAGTAACTTAACTCTAGCAGCTTGGGAAATGAGAGTATAAGCTTCTCACTTAGTAAGCATAGCATGAGGTACAAACACATATCCTGTAGATTGAGGATGAAGTAGAAAATCTCAAATCTCATTTGCAAGCAAATATTCCAAATGGGGAGCATAGGACGCAAAATAGGTTGTATCATTAATTGAAGATAAATGAGTAAAATTTTTGATAACGATTGGTTTAGACTGAGATAAGGCTAAACTATTGGCAATCATAATGACAGCATCTTCACGAAGTGCCATTGCATCGGGATAAAAATTACCGTTATTACCAGCTACTACCCCGAGCTGAGCAAGACGCATAATAGAGTCCTGATACCTATGATTCCCAATATCGTTAAAGATCTTATTAACGATACTTTTTTCCAATTGGAAAATTGCTACCAACATTTGAGCCATCTGGGACTTTGTCAAAGACTCACCAGAAAAAGAAATCTGATTTTTGATCTCTTTTGATCCAAATGATGGATTGAGATTGAGGGTATTGTTAATGATCTGCAATGCTTGTTTAGGAGAAATTGGCTTTTCTAGCCCTATTTCACCCAATCATTCAAGCAATCCTAGTGCATGTGCGGTATTAAGCTTTTTCAATAAAAAAGAATCCTGAATATTCGTCACAAAATAAGCAATATTTACATAGCCATTTTGGTCATCACTGTGATATCAGAGTTTCTGTCTATAAAGATCCAGCATCACTCTGATAAAATCAGCACAACGAACATAATTATGAGGATAAAATTTTCCTCCATTCCCCTTACTGAGCAAGCCAATATTCGCCAAGATTTCGATACTCTGTCTGTTTGGATCCTGTGCAATATCAGAAAAAACCGATAAAGTCTGATTTTCCGATAATTGTTTAGGCTGAGGATTGAGAATAATCTCTGAAGATAAATCAGATTTTTGTACCTGTTCATTTTGAGGCAGAATCGATGGAATACTCGGCAAAGCATCCTTTGCCTTTGGCATTCCCTTTTGCATAAATGATACCAAGCCTTCCCAAACTCATTGTGCCAAACCAGCGACATTCGTTTCAATTTCTTGTTGAAAACTAGGAGTTTGTGAGGTTTGTGGAATAACAAGCTGAGCTGCTGCGACTTCATATGTCATCAAGGAACTCATCGTATATCCTACCATTACCATCACGACTAAAACCTTCCACCCTGATCTGATTGAGATCTTTGGTGATTTTTGCATGTCTTATTTTTCAAGAATAAAAGATTTTGTGTAGGAACCTTTTTATTCATCAAGACATTATACCAAGATCGTTTACGCTTTCCCAAGGAAATACCATAAGTGAATCCTCATCCCTCCTCTCTCTCCAAAAAGACAAAAGAAGTCTGATTTTTCATCTCGTTTTACCCCGACTATCACTGGAAAGTTAGGCAAAATAATCTCAGTAGGTTTTATATCAACAAAGCTACGTATCACTTCATTGACAACAATATTATACATACTTTTTGAAATATGTCAAATATTGTACTATTTTTTATAAATTACAATAATATGAGTTCATAACTAGAAAAAATCATAAAATATACCTTCTCTTAAATACTTTTTCAGAAAAAAATACCTTTTATGGATAAAAATCTTTTCAAAAAAACTCCAAGGACTTTTCCCTATCACAAGGGACTCCTCAGAGTTTTAGATTTTTTACTATTCTATTTTACAAATAGATCCCTAGACAACAATACATAGGAATAATAATCTATCAATCTCCAATCAAATACTTGCTGTTTATACGCTCTAAAGAGCATCAAAGCGGTATTATTTCTTGATATATGTTCTATTCAAGCATCACTATTGATAATTCAAAGCTCAATAGCTACTTTATTGTATTCATTATACCAAGTTTTACTTTTAGTTTGACTTTCATCAAGATAGGATTTGAGGATCATTCTGATCAGTACTGCATTTACTTCAGCTTTACTAATCTGATCAAATGGCCTAAATTTTCCATCTCCCATTCCACTTCCTTTCATCACTCCAAGCTGATATGCAAGAGTAATATAAGGCTTAAGCGTTGGATCAGCATTTTCTACATCTGAGTAGTTCACCTTCAAGTTGAGATCAGGTTTTCTACAAAGTACATTGATCGCAAAATTTGAAAAGATTTTGGCAGCTTCTTCTCTAGACAGATCTCTATACGGATCATAACCATCTACACTATCAAACATCGTCATCTCATAACTTCGGAGAAACGACAAAGCTTTTTTGAATTCTTCATCGGTGATGATTGTTTTGGAGTCCTTGATTCACAAATAAGGTCTCCTTGTATAGCACTGTCCATTGACAATAGTTGGATTGAAAATTTCATCATCTGAGAACAAAGTCTTACCATCAATAACTTCAGGTTTTGGATCTAGTTTTTCCAAGGGTGGCATATCTTTATCTACGAGAGGAGTAGTATCCTTTGGCTTATCTTTTTTTCAATTATCTGCGGGTTTTTCATTCTGATTAGGAGTTATGATTATATTTTCATACCTCCTACGTTTACGCTTAGATTCTACTGTTAAGATAACTATTGTTTTTTTCAGTTTTTTCCCACCATCTCTACTTATCACCGTCATCTTATAGGGTCATCACGCTAGATTAGGAAGCCCCTTAATCATATAGGTCATCTCATTAGTATCTTGTTTTTTGGTATAAGTGAGTCCAATATCTTGAACATTATCTGGCTTAGCTTCTCCCTCCTCATAAATATAAGGAGAATCTATCTCTATATTTATATATCATGTAAAAGAAATTGGTAACTCGTTATCTTTCCCTTTGGTAAGAGTCTTTCTAATCACCTCACATTGATTATTAATATTTTTTCTTACACTTAAGTCATATCCCTTATCTTTAAAAAGTTTTATCACATCTTCTGACTCACAATAATAAGCAGAAAGATATAATTTCACCTGAGGGACTTCACCTTTTTTTGTTTTTTTCTTTTCTTTAATAGGCAATTTCTCTATCCAAGAAAGCAAAATTTTATCATTATTTTCTACTGATAAGTTTGTACGGAGAATAAATCTATTTCCATCGTTCAAAGATACTGGATTCCAATTTGAGAGATCTTGATCAAAAGCCTTAGCATCCATAAACATATCATGCATATCAGTCACTTTACTCACATCCCAGCTATTAAGAGGTTGGTTAAATATTGTTGCTTTATTAAACATTCAAAACATATCAGTCACTTTACTTACATCCCAGCTATCAAGAGGTTGATTAAATACACCTGCATTTTTAAACATACCATGCATATCAGTCACTTTACTTACATCCCAATTATTCAATGGTTGAGTAAATGCTCATGCATTAATAAACATCCACGACATATCGGTCACCTTACTCACATCCCAGTTTCCGATAGGCTTATTAAATGGAGTGTTTTCAAACATCCATGACATATCGGTTACCTTACTCGTATTCCACTTACTGATATCTTGATTGAACGGACTATGACAAAACATTGCTTTCATACTCGTTACCTTACTCGTATCCCAATCTCCGATCTCTTGATTAAAGTGCGAGAAACAAAACATTGCTGTAGTAGCGGTCACATTACTAGTATTCCAATTCTTGAGAGGTTGATTAAAAGCATTTGCATAAGCAAACATAAAACTCATATCCGTTACCTTACTCGTATCCCAGTTTCCAATATCTTGATAAAAACTATAAGCTCATGCAAACATATAACTCATATCCGTTACCTTACTTGTGTTCCAGTTACTGATATCTTGATTGAATCTATGAGATTTGTCAGCATTAAAAAATCGAGAATTATCAGGCGCAGGAAGTGGTTTTGCTCTCAAAGAATCAAACATATGAGCCATAGTAGTCACTTTACTCGTATCCCAATTATTGAGAGGCTCATTGAAGTCCAATGCTCCTGCAAAGAGCCAACTCATATCTGTTACACTACTGGTATTCCAGTTGCTGATATCTTGATTGAAGTTTCTTGCCCCATCAAACATATGACTCATATTAGTTACCTTACTCACATTCCATTTTCACAAAGGTTGGTTAAACGATGAAATTCGTTTATAAGAATCCCCATCCACATAACGCACTCCTGCAAACATATAGCTCATATCCGTTACATTACTTACATCCCAGGTATTGAGCGGTTGATTAAATACAGTTGCACCAGAAAACATATGACTCATATCTGTTACCTTACTCGTATTCCAGTTGCTGATATCTTGATTAAATTTTGTACCAGCAAACATTGCTCTCATATTCACCACATTACTCGTATCGAGAAGAATAGTAGATTGAAACCTGATTTCTCCTTTTACATTCTCAAAAAATGACGAAGCATCATCTGGAAATCTAGCTCCATCGGTAAAGGTAATACGAACAGCACTAGCAACATCTTCCCTCAAGCTTA
>CAUQDZ010000010.1:0-27452 GCA_963517005.1 uncultured bacterium | reverse complement strand
CCCTCGACCTCCTGCGTGACAGGCAGGCGTTCTAGCCGGCTGAACTACCACCCCAGAAACCGATGATTTCATCTAACATAAGTAATGGAGCCAGCTATCGGAATCGAACCGATAACCTACCGCTTACAAGGCGGTTGCTCTGCCAATTGAGCTAAGCTGGCACAAAAGTCCACTGTGGGACTAGTTTTTAAGAGTATCAAATGCTTTAGAAACTCTAGCCTTTTTTCTAGCTGCGTTTCTCTTTTTAATCACTCCAACCTTAGCGGCCTTATCAATAGCCTTAAATACTTTACTCAAATCCTCAACAGTCAAAGCAGCTTTCGCTTCAACACCTTTAAGAAATTTTTTCATAGCCATTTTCATTCTAAGTTTGAAATCATAATTTCTCTTTGCGAGAACCTGTGATCTATTCATAGCTTTGATAGCTGACTTCTTAATTGGCATTGAAAAATACAAATTGGATATAAAGAGTATCAACTCTCCGAGAGTGGGACTCGAACCCACGACCCAGTGGTTAACAGCCACTTGCTCTACCGACTGAGCTATCTCGGATTTGCGACGGTCACTAATATAATGATTTGCGACCCTTTTTCAAGAGATTTTTGACTTTTTATACCACTTTTTCAAATTAGCAGTAAGAATCCGCTTTTAGATCTTGATTATTAGCGAGTCATACAACTACCAGGAACAGGACTTGAACCTGCACGCCGAAGGCACTTGGTTCTAAGCCAAGCATGTCTACCAGTTCCATCATCCTGGCATAACTACAGCATAATAATTAAGATACTCGGGAGATAGGACTCGAACCTATAACCCTCAGATTCAGAGTCTGATGCTCTACCAATTAAGCTACTCCCGATTATATAGGTATTTTTTGGTTGCGGAGGATGGAATTGAACCACCTATCTTCGGGTTATGAGCCCGACGAGATACCGTTTCTCTACTCCGCATTTGCAAACTGGGGAACCAGGATTCGAACCTGGACAAACGGAGTCAAAGTCCGGTGTCCTACCATTAGACGATTCCCCAACAACAACTTGACGATCGATACTATACTTTTTTTCCTCCTTTTTTCAAGAGAAAATAAAGAAAAATATCAAAAAAAACAAAAATCAGATTTCAACTATTATTTTTATTCATACTTCCAGACAAAAACTCCCCAAAAAAATATCACTTTACATTTTTGTTTGGCAAAAATATCGCTTCGTGCTTTTTTTATTTCATAAAAAATCAGCATACTGGAATCCAATATGCTGAATAGTTGTGCTTTATCGAAGGAAATACCATCGATTAGCGATGCAGACTTTAAGTTCCTCGACTCTAAAATAAGTCATATCTGAGGAATTAACCCCATCTCGAAGAATCCCCTCCGTTTCACCGATAGCATACCGCCAAGTAAAATCCTTAGCCGCATATAATTTACCTGCGAACCAAACACGAGTGGAAATGAGCTCAAGACGAGTCCCGGGATGTTTAATTTTAAGACCAAACTTTTTTTGGTGCAAAAGATGATCTTGATAGGTAAAAGTCTGCACTGAGACTTCTCTTTCAGGCAAGCAAGGCTCTGACTTACTGCATGAAAACAACGTTCCCCATAAGAGAACCGCAATCAAAAACTGTTTCATAAATATGTATTTTAGTAACACCTAGGATAAGTATTTTACCAAAAAAGTCAAGAAAAAAAATTAAACCTGACTCTGAGTTCAGATTTAATTTCTTTTTTTGTTGATCAAGTAAAGTCCTACTAATCATCTTTATTCATTTGCTGATTAAGCAACATAGTTTGATTTTCAATAACCATTTTACCAATGATATCATCAATATTTCCCATCATAATATTTGGTAGATTAGACCAGGATTCATGAATTCTATGATCTGTAACTCTATCTTGAGGAAAATTATAAGTTCTAATCTTCTCTGATCTATCTCCAGTTCCAATCTGGTTTCCTCTAAGTGACTTTTCCTCTGCTTGCTTTTTTTCAAGTTCGATCTGATAAAGTCTTGATTTAAGAACTGCGAATGCCTTTTCTTTATTTTGCATCTGTGATTTACTATCTCAAATATTTACAATCAATCCACTCGGCAAATGGTGAAGTCTCACTCCTGTCTGGTTTTTATTGGCATTTTGTCCCCCAGAAGATGAAGCAGCATAGGTATCCATAGTAATATCCTTTGGATCAATCTGAATATCTACATCTTCTGCCTCAGGCATAATCGCAACCGTAACCGTCGAAGTATGAACTCTACCGTTGGATTCTGTATCTGGAATTCTCTGTACCCTATGAACTCCTGATTCAAATTTCATCAGAGAGTATACACTATTCCCAGCAATTTTGACCATCACAAATTTTACTCCACCGATATCTGAGAGTTGTTCCTCGACAATTTCTGGCTTTCGTCCTTTTCTCTGTGCATAACTCAAATACATTTTGAGAAGTTCTGAAGCAAAAAGTCCCGCTTCATCACCTCAAGCTGCTGGTCTAATTTCTAAGTAAATATTTTTATCATCATTAGGATCCTTTGGCAAAAGTGCAATTTTGAGATCATGATCATACTTTTCAATAGCCTCTTTCACATCATCTAACTCTTCCTGAGCCATCTCAAGCATATCCTCATCTGTCTCAGTTGCAAGCATCTCCTGAGCATTTGCCAAGGTTTCAAGTGCTTTTTTATAATCAACCGCCAACTCATAAGTCGATTCCAAAGATGAAAGTTCCTTATTAACCTTCTTTGCTTTTTCCATATCTTCAAAAACCTCTGGTTTAAGCGACTCTTCTCTAAGCGACTCGTATTTATTGATAATTGTTTGCAATTTTTCAAACATTTTTTCTCTCTCCATTAATAATAAAATCCCAATACACCAAAAGTCAAAAGAGCATCAAAAATCAGACTTTGGATCTTATTTTTCATTCTATTTTGTTTTTTATCCGATAAGCAAACCAAACGGAATCAAAAACATATGATATAAACTAGTTGCTACAACATGAATATAATTACTCAAAATACTCTTGAATGGACCAAACACAACAAGAATCAGAAATCCAAGAGCTATCCAACGCATATTTCTCTCCAATCGATCCCCTCGAGAATGATTTGACACTTTAATTAATCTATATCAATCCAATGGAGGCAGTGGAATCATATTAAAAGCAGCCAAAGCAAAGTTTGTATAACTAAACATCTGCCAAAAACTAATTACCATATCCTGATCTGGATTCATAGCAAAACCGCCAACTCTCACATACAATAATAATACTATAATTCAAACAACTCCAAGGATAATATTGCTAGCAGGTCACGCTAAAGCTACAAGCAACTCATCTCTATATGGACGCTTAAAATAGCTTGGATTATAAGGTGCAGGATTTCCTCGTCAGAATCCAATTACAAACATCAAGATAAAACCTATCGGATCAATATGTTTCAAAGGATTTGGAGTCAGCCTTCAAAGCATCTTTCCTGTTGGATCTCAGAGTGCATATGCTGCTGCTACATGAGCATACTCATGAATACTAATCGAAATCACATAAATCACTCCAATCAAAACATAACTGACAATGTCTTCTGAAAACATAAACAAACAATAAGAATAAATTAACTTGCAGGCTTGATCAATCAATTGAAAGGATCAGACGGATTTTCAGGATTCGGCTTTTGATAAGGTTGAAGTTCAGGTTCTTTCACTTTTTCTTCTACTGCTCATGTTGTTTGTAAACCAGATTCTGATAAAGTTTGCTGAGATTTCAAAGTCGACAAAACATTATCAACCCTCTTAAAAGCATTACTTAATCCACTATCCGTTTTCACCTCTTTCCAAAAATCTCCTAAATTTCCAAGCTTTGAGAAATCAATTACTACTGATTGCATCAAAACCGCATTTTTGTACAAATATTTTCTTCGATTATATTCGTGCAGTTCTGTCCCAGTCGAAATATTTCCTGTTCCAATCAAATCTTCTTTGATACTTACAAAATCATACGGATAACCCAACACCACAAATGGCATATCTGTTCCTATAATTTGATTAATCTGTTGGGTAAAATCAGACTTATTAACTGCTTTTGTATATTGCCTAAAAAGCTGAGTTAGATTTGGATTGGTATATTTTGAAGGATTACTCAAAGGATCATCAGTCGTCAAAATTTTGAGAACATCTTTTTTTAATCCAATATTGATTGTACTAAGCAAAATATCATAATCCCCTCTCACAAGCTTACCCTCCAGATCTTCCGGCGTACTCACCTGTTCAAACAAAAAGAAATCAAGGACTCAATACTTAGTCAAAATATCTCTAATCTGATTGATTACAAAGTTTGACTCTAGATTATTGTAATAGACTATTTTTACTTTTTCATTAAGAGGTGCACTTGCTCCAGTAGTAGATAGGGCCTGCTGTGGCGCCCCCCCTAGTAAATATAAATCAATATATCCTATAGTATAAGACTTTCCTTTTATCGTTCCCTGAATAGTATACTTATTGAGCCCCTCTCTAAGATTTTTACCAAACTCCAAAGGATAAACGATCTTTTTATCAAACTTTTTATAATTTTTTGGTGTATAAACATTTTTGTTGGCATCCGTTACTTTAATATTTTCAAACTGATTTGAGAACTTGACTTCAAGGTTAAAAATATTATTAGCAGGTTTTGCCAGATGGAAAACAAATTTTCTCTCTACCCCATTAATCGCCAATGACTTTGGCAAGGCAGAAACCCCACTATCCCACAAATCCTGAGCTGCTGCACCCTCTTCCGGCTGATTCAAACGATTCAAGAACTCCTTAATATTACTACCATCAGAAACAAACAGAGAAAGCAAAGGATCCGTATACTTTTTAAGATAATTTCGATACTGTGCATTATACATATTCCCATTTATTAATCCTCCAAATGCTCTTCTAAACCTCACTTTCATTTTAGGAGATTTAGTATTAAAAAAAAGTGTTAAAAGCTGACTTTTGACTACGTTCAGCCTCTGATACCCCTGCAAAGAAGCCTGATGTGCATAAGTATCAACCAAATAATTTTTACCCTCTACAACAGCTTTTGAAAGCTTTTCAAATCATTCATAGCTCTTAATCTGATAATAAGCAAAATTGGTATCTTCACACTTAGTCAAATCAAAAACAAGACTTTGTTTATCACTTGCTTTAGGAGATATCTTTCCACAACCACTTGTAATAGGATTTGCAGCAAAAATACTTCTATACCTATTCTTATCTGCATTTCCTAATACATGCTTTGGCAACAAATAATAAGTAAAGAAATAATTATTATCTGTCGTGCTTGTCGGAAAACTTACAACCAAATGATCTGCTTTCTGTTCTATTTTTACTTCTTTATAAATTCCAAGAGACTTTACATCCCATACATTTTTGACCAAAATTTGATCATAAGTAAAGAAAAGATCCTCCAAACTAATCGGTTGCCCATCACTTCGCTTTTTAGTAGAATCTTTGAGTTTGACAGTATACGTTTGATGATCATTAGTAGAAATATTACACAAATTCCCAGTTAATCCTCCTGCATCTAGTAAATTATAATCCAAACAAGCATCAAACAAAAAAGACTGATAAAACATACTTTGTCAGTCATTTTTCAAATAAGGCAAATAAGAAACCTCATTAAAAATCGCCTCAACAAAGGTTCCTCATTTTTTTGTTGTAGTTTTGGAATTTTTCATCAAAAACTGATAGCCCAATACTGCAGTAGTCAAAAACCATGCTACCAAAATTACATAAAAACAATACATCAAGACTCTTTTTGGAGTTACTAATCCATAAGAACGATATCGCATTATTTTACAAAAGGTAAAAGCACAACAATCACAACAAACAAGATTCCAGAAATCACTGCCGCCCATTGCAACTTAGATTCCATGGTTTTTTTGCTTCCATATTCATTTCCACCTGCATTTCCAGCACCAAATCCTAGTCCAAGCCCTCCTCCTTTTGGAGATTGAAGCAACACACTTGCAACAAAAATAATTCCAGTAATAATCATAAGAATAATCAACAAAGTTTTCATTCTTTTTTTACTTAAAAATAAAGCGTATGCTCTGAGTGTACAAATTTGCTCATAAAATGCAAGTAAAGAAAAGCTTGAAGTTTTTATCAATTTCCCTATATCATAAATAATCGTTTATCTCCACAAAAATCAAATGCCAAAAAATCTCGTAATTGTTGAGTCTCCTGCTAAGTCACAAACCATCAAAAAATTCTTAGGTCCCGACTATGAAGTCAAAGCATCCTACGGACATACCGTAGACCTCCCTACCAAATGAATGGGAATCAATATTGAAAACTGATTTCTCCCAGAGTATGTCGTTTCTCCTGATAAAAAGAGAGTTATCTCTGAACTCAAATCCCTCTCTAAATCCGCAGAAAAAACCCGAATTGCAACCGATGAAGACCGTGAAGGAGAAGCCATCGGACGACATATCGCCAATCAGCTCGGACTCGATATTTCAACAACGCCGAGAATAGTCTTTCATGAAATCACAAAAACTGCAATTACCAAAGCAATTGAAAATCCAAGAATCATTGATATGCATCTAGTAGATGCTCAACAAGCAAGAAGAGTTCTCGATAGACTTGTAGGTTTCGAACTCTCTCCTGTACTATGGAAAAAAATTAAAACCTGACTTTCAGCTGGAAGAGTTCAGTCTGTCGCAGTAAAATTGATTGTTGAAAGAGAAAGAGAAATCCAAGATTTTGAGTCTGCATCTTTCTTCAAAGTTACAGGAAAATTTCTAACCCCAGAAAATAAAGCACTCGATGCAGAGCTTTCCAAACAGCTAAAATCCGAAGACGAAGCCCTCAAACTTCTAGAACTTCTCAAATCCTCAATCTATACCGTAGGCGACATCGAAGTCAAACCTGGGAAAAAAAGTCCTTCCGCTCCTTTTACCACCTCTACCCTTCAGCAAGAAGCCAGTAGAAAACTTGGTTTTTCAGTAGCCAGAACTATGCAAGTTGCACAAAAACTCTACGAAGCAGGACTAATCACCTACATGAGAACCGATGCCGTAAACCTCTCAGAATTTGCTATCAATGCAATCAAAGACCAAATCACCAAAGAATATGGACCTGAATACTCAAAAATTACCCACTATGCTACCAAATCAAAGGGAGCACAAGAGGCACATGAATGTATCAGACCAACTCATATGGAAAACCATATTGCTGGAGCTGACGCAAGTGAAAAAAAACTCTATCAACTCATCCGAAAAAGAACCATCGCTTCTCAAATGGCACCTGCCATTACGGAAAAAACCAAGGCAGAAATTCTGATTTCAAACTCTTCTAAAATCAAATTTATCGCTAGTGGAGAAGTAATCAAATTTGATGGATTTCTCAAAGTATATATGGAATCAAGCGATGAAGACGAGGAAGAAACAGCAGAGATGCTTCCAAAGATCCAAACAGGAGAAAATCTGACTCCTTCTTCGATCCTCATTTCCCAAAAATTTAAACAACATCCACCAAGATACACAGAAGCAAGTCTCGTTAAAAAACTTGAAGAACAAGGTATTGGAAGACCTTCAACCTATGCTCCGACCATCTCTACCATTCTCAAAAGAGGTTATGTCCTCCTTGAAGATAGACCAGGGACCAAGAGAAAATATCTAGAATTTACTCTCCAAAATGGACAAATCACCAGAGATGAAAGAGAGCAAACCACTTGAGCAGAAAAGAAAAAAATGTTTCCAAGCGACATTTGAATGGTTGTAACTGACTTTTTGGATCAGAATTTTGAAAACATTATGAACTACTGATTCACCGCAAGTGTAGAGCAGGAATTCGATGAAATTGCCTCTGGGAATCTCAAACGAAACGAAATGATTGCTAAATTTTACAATCCGTTCCATGAACAAATTGTTGAAACTACAGGAAAAGAAAGAGTCAACACAGAAAGACAAATCTGAATTCATCCTAGTTCTTGAAAACCCATTATTGCAAGAATCGGTCGTTTTGGTCCTATGATCCAGATTGGAAGCCAAGAAGACGAAGATAAGAAATTTGCATCCATGCCTGCAGGAAAAAATATCGAAACAATTACCCTTGAAGAAGCACTCCAAGCTTTTGCACTACCAAGAACACTATGAAACTATCAAAATGAGGAAGTTTCTGCTTCTACTGGGCGTTTTTGACCCTATATCAAATTCAAAAATCTCTATGTATCAATCAAAAAAGATTCAGGATTAGATCCTTTTTCTATCACACTTGAGGAAGCAATCCCACTTATCGAGCAAAAAATCCAACTCGAAGCCAACAAAAATATCAATGAATTTACCTATGAAAAAGAAAAGATTCAAATCCTGAATTGACCTTATGGCCCTTACCTCAAATTTAATAAGAAAAACTATAAAATCCCCAAAGGATGAAAAGATGCAACAGATCTTACTTTAGAGGATTGCCTAGAAATCATAGGGATCACCTGAGCAACAAAAAAGAAAACATCAAAAACAACTTCAAAAACCTGAAAAACAAAAACAACAACTTCTAAAACTACAAAAAAACCTACAAAATAAAAAAAGCAGGAATTCTGGATTCAGATCCTGCTTTTTCCTTAAAGTGTATTCACTTTAAGACAAGTCGAACATGAGAAAACTTTTGATCAGGATACATATCATGCACCCATGTACACAAAAACTCATCATACCCATAAACATTATAGGTTCCTTCAATCGTCTTAAGCTTCATGTACCAAATTCCTGGACTTGAACAAAAAACACCATCATGTTTTCTCACCAAACAAAATTTAGGATTCCTCCGAAAAAGCTTTTTCCACCAAGGTAAAATATTATATTCACCAATCATCTTCCCATAGCGAAACTTTGCCCAACGATTTACTGCATAAACAATCCCATCATAGTCTTGATCTTCCCCTAAAGGAAAAATCTCATCATGTTTTTTACGTTTCATAATTTATATTTTTTTATTTAACACAAAATGAACTATATCAAAAACAGAGAAAAAGTCAATTAAAAAGTCAATTAAAAAAAGACTGAAATCAGGCTTCAATCTTTTTTTATCTTTATATTCTGATTTTTAGAAAAATTATTCTGCAAGCATTTTCTTTTTCCAATCTTCCAAAATACGATTAAGATACACGATATTATGCAATCCGATCAAGCTTCCTCACAAAGTTTCCTGCTCTCTAAGCAAATGACATAAATACGCCTTGCTAAAATTCTTACAAGTATAACAATCACAATTCTCAGTCAATGGACTATAATCTGTTCTAAAAGCAGAATTAGTAATCTTGATATTCCCTTGATCTGAAAAGGCAATACCATGCCTTCAAAGCCTCGTTGCAGCCACACAATCAAACATATCCACCCCCTGCTCTATCGCAAACCTCAAATCTTCAGGAGTTCCTACGCCCATCAAATATCTTGGCTTATCTTGTGGCAATAAAGGAGCAGTATGAGCAACAACCTTTTCAATAAGTTCTCTACTCTCTCCTACACTCACACCACCAATTGCGATCCCATCCCAAGCAAACTGACTCAAATACTCTGCTGACTGTGTTCTCAAATCCAAATAACTTCCTCCCTGTACAATAGGGAAAAGAACTCCTCTCACTTCATCATACTTTGGTGCCAAGTGATCAAAGGCCCTTTTTGCCCAGCGATGCGTCATTGCAATATGTTTTTCGATAGTTTTTTTATCAGATCCAGCAGGAGAACAAACATCCAGCACCATCATAATATCAGATCAGAGCTCACATTGGGTATCTACAACATTTTCTGGAGTAAAAATATGTTTACTTCCATCATACGGAGATGAAAATTTAACTCCCTCTTCAGTCAGCTTTATTCCTACTTTATGAGTATATTTTTTGTCATTAAACTTCTGATTTGCCAAACCAAGAGAAAAAACCTGAAACCCCCCACTGTCTGTCAATATGAGTCCGTCTTTTCGATTTTCAAAAGTATGTAAACCTCCCGCCTCTTTTACAATTTTACTCCCTGGACGCAAATACAGATGAAACGTATTTGCCAAAATCAAATTGATCGGCTCGATATTTTGTCCAATATATTTTGGATCTTTAAGAATATCCAAGATCAAACCTTTGATCGTAGCCTTAGTCCCCACAGGCATAAAAATTGGAGTTCTCACCTTTACTCCATTAAGTGTTATCTCTCAAACTCTTGCGTTTTCTTTTTGCTTAAGGATTTGAAAATTCAATTTTCCCATTTTTCTACTACAAACTAAATATCATTTGATTATGCTAATTTGCCAAACAAAAGCAAAACTTTTTCACTTGCAATTGTTCCTCGGATTCATAAAAAAAAGATTGCCTAGGAAGCATCAATTATACAACCCTCTTGTTAGCCGTCAAGCTAAAAGCTTTTTGGAAATTAACAAACATAAATAGACACATAGCTTGACTATTGTGATCTAAATCTTTGTTGATTTCTGAAAACAAGAGGTTGTCGCTTCCTAGGCACATTTACGAGTTATGTGTCTTTTTTATTTTTTACAAATTTTGAAGATAAACGAGGGACAGACTCAGCTTTTTATATTTTTATGACAAAAAAATGAAAAAACTGGCTTTACTCCTTGTTTGATTTCTCATTGCAGGATGAGCGATTTTTGCGATTCAGAGTTATGCAAATTCCGTAGATAAACCACCTACAGAAAAAGAAATCATGGATCTCAAATCTACTAATAATCAAAATAGACTTACAGCTCAGATGCGAGATAAGATGTTGGATTTACTCAAAAAACTTAAAGATCAAAAAGAAAGTTCTCAAATAAATCCTTTCAAAAAATGCGCTGGAAGACCTTATGGAGAAGTTAACCTTGCTCAAACTCAAAATTGTGGTCCCTGACAAGTTTGAAACTTTCTTGATGATGGAGCATTTCCTAGTGATACAAATTATTCTGCAATGACAAAACAATCAACAAATCTGGGGAAAAAACAATTTTGTGGTTTGAATGCTATTGCTTTCAAAAATGTAGATCGAAGAGATGAATGGGCTGAAAATATCTGCTATCTCTTCAAATATGAAGGCAATCGGTATCTTTACGCAAATGAAATGCACGGAAGAGTTTACTGTGAAGCTACTTGCTTCTAGCAAAATATTGTAAAAAACACACTTAAACTTAGAAGATCAAATAAAGCATCACAACTCCGGATAACTAATAAAAAACTGATCGCATTTGATCAGTCTTTTTTTACTCTTCTGACCTTGCTTTTACTACTTTTTTAATATCAGCCAAACGATACCCCTTTCTCATAATTTTTTGGATAATTTCAAATCCATCAATACCTTTTTTCTTATATTGATCAATCTCTTTTTCAATTCTTCTTTCAATTCCCTCTTGAATATCTTCAGCAAAAGCAGTAGACAATTCAGCAATAATCTTTGGATCGATACCTTTCATTGTCAATTTCTTTTGAATTAGCAAAAGAGGTTTTCCTTTTCTCATTACTTCACTATTGAGATAACTCTCCGCAAACATTTTATCATTGAGAAAATTTTCAAGCTTCAACTTTTCCAACGTTCTCATTACAATTTGAGAATCGTATCCCTGTTGATACATCTTGATTCTAAGTTCCTTTTCAGTTTTTGGATATTTACTGAGAACATCCATTGCATATTCATAACAACTTTTCGCCATATTTTTCAAAAATTTATTAAAGAACTAAACTTACCTTAATATCCCCCAAAAAAGAAGAAAAATCTGACTCAATCGCTCATTTTTCAAGACCTTTTTGAATATTTTTGAGCAACGCTTCTCCCCTCAGGACCTCATCAAACTCAGCAATCAATCTTTCCATTTCCTCACTAGGAGTCTCGTAAGTCATCACAACCTTTGCATCAATAGGAAAATCCGCATCTTTTCTCATCTGATTAAGAAAACGAGAAAATTCTCTTACTACACCTTCTCTCTCCAATTCTGGAGTAATATTTAAATCAAGCTGAGCAATCATATTTCCCTCAACAGCAGTATCATGAGCATCTAACCCTTCATAAGCAATCTCATAATCATTTACTTCTAAAATCCAGCTTTCTCACTGAGCAGAAAAAACCTCAACTTTCCCATCTTCCAGCTCTCTAATATTGCCTTGCTTTCCATTAGAAATGATTTGTCCAGTATCTTTCCCAAATTTTGCAGACAGTTGACTTCCAATTGGCTTAAAAACCTTCTTAATCGGAGTTTTACTCTGAAAAGATCAGATTTCTTTTACATTTACTTCTTCTTTGATAATTTCCCCATATTTTTGCAAAAATTCTTCTTGATTCAACATTTTTTGCACAAAAAAAAGCTAAAAATCTGATTCCAGTGTACAAAAATCACCCTCAAATGCAAGTCTTTCAGAAAAAGGGCTCCACTGGAATACCAGCAGAAGCCCCTAGTCCCTATTAACGACAGCTAAGAAAACAACATTTTAGTTGAGATCACATCGAAGATATTCGATATGAGTGAGATGACGCTGAGGACACTCAGTATCACCAGCTCCAATAACCTTTGCGATTTCACACATTACAGGAGCTATAGGATTAACCGTTCTAATTTCCATTCCATCTAAGGAATAGACATAAGATCTTGAAGTTACAACCGAAAGATACAAAACTGCTCTCCCTTTGCAAAGTGCCTTGTAGGCATGAACTTTACGAGGCTTTGACAAGATGGCAAGATCTTGCATGAGACGATCTTGCTGCATTTCACAATGCACAATTCGAGCAGAAAGCTCATCATCATTTCGATCTCTACGATCTGAGGTGTCTCTGCTTTCAGAGAGTTGCCTCCTGAGTTCCTGGATATCTTCCTCCAGGCGGCTGATCTCCTTTTGGAGAGGTTCAGCAAAGTACTTACTAGCATTAATTTTCATATGAATTCCTGTTTTTTAGGTTAGACATAGGTTATTTTCTTCGTATCCTTAATAGTGGACAAAAAAAACTATAACATTTTTACAAAAAAAGTCAAGATAAACTTAATCTAAAAACACTTCTTTATAAAAAATCTTTCTCATTTCTCCTTTAATATTTCCTTTTGCAAGATGTTCTTCAGAGATCTCATTGAGAAACCATTCTCCCACTCTTGTTCTCTTAAGCTCAACCAAAGCACCACCAAGACCAAGCTCTTTTCCTAGTCGATATCCAATACTTCTAATATAAGTTCCAGATCCAACATCACACCTAAATTTTAACAAAGGAAAACAATAATCCAAAACTTCAAAATCATATAATTTCATAGGCTTATCTATAATTTCTGCCGTTCCCTTTCTTGCATCTTTGTACATTCTCTTCCCATTTTGTTTTTTTGCAGAGAATGTCGGCAACGGAAGCAAAACTTCTTTGTCTTCTTGATATTTTATGGAAGCTAAAAGCTCCAAAATCTGACTCAGATCCGGTGCTTCAATCAGACTTCAATCTTTTTTCAAAAACTGCTTTCAGTTCTGAGTAATGACCTCGTATCTTTCCTGCATCTCCCAATAGCTCGCATCTCGAGTATCCGTCAAAAGCGAAAAATCAATCACCGTCTCATAACTCTTATCCATACCGATAAGCGAAGTTAAACTTTTCGTACCCTTTCCAACTCCCAAAATCATTAGTCCAGAAGCCATAGGATCTAATGTTCCACTATGTCAAACCTTATCCTGAAAATGCGTTCTAATGATTTTTACCACATCAAAACTAGAAATTCCACTTGGTTTATTACAAGCTACCAGCATCTTTTAAAATCCCAAAATAAATACTTTTACTATATAAAACCGACTCATTTTTGCAAGTCAGATCGCTTTTCTATTGATTTTATGCTCAATTTCACTATTTTAAAAAAAATTTACTTTCTCTCCACAAATGCCACTAAAAATCAAACTCATTTTTATCTCTATCGCACTTTTCCTCATCGGAAGCTCTCTTTTTATACTTCAAGAAAAACGAGATTCGAAATCTGATTTTTCCCTTTTTCCTTCTCACTTATCACAGGAAAATTCTATTTCTTTAATTATCGGTTGAGATATTATGCTTTCCAGAGGTATTTGACGATGGGCAAAAAGAGAGGGTTATGATCGCACTTTTTCAAACAACGGATTCAATCCCCTTTCTCAGTTCTCAAGTTACAATTCCTGATCCACTCTCCTATTTTTCAATCTTGAAAGTCCCTTTTCACCAGTAGACAACGACAAACCCAAAGGTTGATTCCTCTTTCGCGCCAATAGTGGAAACATTCAAATTCTCAAAGACATCAGAGCAGACAATACCATGGTTTTATCACTTGCCAACAATCACACCAATAATGCTTGAGGATTAGGCATTCAATTTAGCAGAGAAATCCTCAAATCTGCCAATATTCCAAATTTTTGAGCATGAAACTCCACCGAAGAAGCAGAAAAAATCCTAAAAATTAATAAAAACTGACTTAATCTCTGTTTTCAGGCTTATTCCTACGATGGCTCATTTTACAAAAAGCAAAAAATCCCCCTTGCTCGAAATCCTCTTGAAAAAAACCGTATCCTCTCTGACCTCTCTAAAATGCAAAAACTTAACTGTGATTTCAAAATACTTTCTCTCCACCGAGGATCAGAATATCACATCCACCCTACTAAACAACAAAAAGAACTTGCCCACACTTTTATTGATCATGGAGCTGATCTTATCATAGGAAATCACTCACATATCGCTTGAGAACGAGAAGTCTACAAAGATAAACCTATTTTTTATTCCCTTGGAAATTTTCTTTTTGACCAAGATCGAGGGAAAAAATCCACTGGTGGAAAATTTGATTACATTCGAGATTTTGATAGAAAAAAATTAACAGTTCCTACCTATATCCCCCTCCTTGCAGAGCTAAAACTTTCAAAATCCAATACTTGAATCAACATTTCTCTCCCTCATTTCAAATCTGCAGAAATCTGACAAGGAAAATACAAACACCTCAATCCTCAAACACTTTCTGGGATTTTAGAAAAAATCAGCCCAAAATAAAAATAAGAAAAAACTGACTCAAGATTTAGATCTATCTCCAAAGTCAGTTTTTTTTTATTTTTTAGCAATATAACACTACTCTTTTACTTCTTGCATCTCATAAAACTCAAGAATATCTCCAACATCAAGCCTTTTCCCAATTTTTACCTTCATTCCACAATCTTCACCTGCTTTTACCTCTTTTACTTCATCCTTATTTCTTTTAAGTGAAAGAATCTCTCCATTGGTCAATATATCTTCTCCTCTATAAACCCTAAACTTGAGCTTATTCTTAACTTTTCCATCTTTCACCATTCCACCAATAGTCATTTCTCTGGTTTCAGTATGAAAGATTCCCAAAATCTCGAGTTTCCCAACAACAACTTCTTGTTTCTCTACCTCAACCATTCCAAGCAAAAGATTTGTCAAATAATCAGTCAGTTCATAGATGATATCAAAGGTTTTCATTTCAATCTTGAGATTCTCAGCCTTCTTTTTGAGGGCAGCATTCATAGAAATATTAAATCCAAGCAAAAGTGCTTTAGATGCCTGTGCCAAAGAAAGATCACTTTCTCCAAAATATCCTACATCACTATGTACGACCTTGATATTCACATTTTTAGGCAAATGCACTCCATCAACAGCTTGTTTAAGAGCTTCTAGACTTGAAGAACCATCCGCCTTCAAAATCAGTCTTAATTCTGATATTTTTGATTGATCACCTGCCTTAAGTTGAGCCAAAAATTGTTGCAAAGCTCCATCTCCACTTGATTTTGTCTCAGATTCTTTGATAAAGGCAATTCTCTGGTTTGCTTCTTTTTCATTAGACACCACTTCAACAATTCTTCCTGGTTCTGGCAATTCTGTAAATCACAAGATCTGAACAGGTTCTCCACCTGTAATTTTAGAAGTCTGCTTTCCAATCCAGTTTTGCATTCTCCTTACTTTACCGTAAGTATTATAAGCTACAATAATATCTCCATTTTTGAGTGTTCCTGTTAAAATAATCAAACTCGCAACTACTCATTGCTTTGGATCCTTGTACGCATCTACCACAACACCCACAGCCTGTCTATCTGGATTATACTTAAGTTCAAGCATTTCAGCTTGCAAAAGCACGTATTCAAGCAAAAGATCAATACCCTGACCTGTTTTGGACGACACTCATACAAATGGAGTATCTCCTCCCCAATCTTCTGGAGTCAAACCATATTTTGCAACATCAGACTTGATCTGCTCCATATTATTTCCTGGCTTATCAATCTTTGTTACGGCGATAATAATTGGAACACCTGCAGCTTTCGCATGATTGATAGATTCAATTGTCTGAGGCATCACACTATCATCTGCAGCAATTACAATAATTGCAATATTTGTCAATTTTGCCCCTCTTGCTCTAAGCGAAGTAAAGAGCTCATGACCTGGTGTATCAATAAAGGTGATTTTTTTATTATTATATTCGATCATAGAAGCACCGATAGACTGTGTAATTCCTCCAGCTTCCCCTCCTGCTACACTTGTCTTTCTAAGATAATCAAGCAAAGAAGTTTTTCCATGATCTACATGCCCCATTACAGTCACAATCGGAGATCTCTCGATTTGTATTTCTGCTTCTTTGTCAATATCAAGGATTTTTTGTAAATCTCCTTCCATAAAACTCTGTACATCAAGAGTTGCTTCTTTCTTTTTCAAACTTACACCAAGATCCTCTGCAATCAATGAAGCCGTATCAAAATCCAAATTTGCATTAAGTCCTGTCATAATCCCATTAAGCATAAGTTTTTTCATCACTTCTGGCAAGGGTACTCCTATTTTTTCAGAAAATTCCTTTACAGTAATGGTTTCATCAATTATCACCTCAGTTTTCTTAACCAAATTTGCAGAAGTCGTTGCTTCTTTATGTTGCTTAGCAGCAGGAGTCGGTTTTGGTTCTGGCTTTTTAGGTTCTGAATGCTTAGGAGTATCGTGCTTTTTGAAATCAGACTTTTTATCAGTTTTTTGATTTTGATCAAGATGTTTCTGAATATCTTGTAATTTCACCACAGAAGACTCAGGCTTTTCTTCTTTTTGAAACTTTGAAAAATCAGTAGCAGGAGAAATAGTCTTTTCTTTAGCTTTATATGTAGATTGTCCAATAGAAATATTTCCACCTTGCTTTTTTGATACCGCAGGACGTTCTGGAGCTGAAGAAATTTTGCGAGCCTCATACCTCTCAGTATTAAGTGTCTCAATACTGATACGCTCCTGCTTTGCAGGTTTTTCCTCTTTTGTGTTATTAATAAGGATACCATGTGCAGCGAGATCATTATCTTTTTCTGATTTCTTTTCTTCTTTTACCGACTTTGCAGGAGCCTCCACCTGATGTGAAAATCCAAGTCCTGACAAAAAACCTCCTCCAAATCAGATTTCATCGGTTTTTAATACCTTTGCTTCTCCCCCCTTACTCGCTTTTCCCAAATAAGATTTGAGCTTTTCGAGATTAGCATCAGATAAAGTTTGTGTTTTTGCAGTCATTTTTTTCCCAACGACTGCTTCATAAGCCTTAGCAAATTCTTCCTGCCCGAGACCCAAATCCTGCATAACATCTACAATACGAGGCATACTCCTTTTGATTTAATAATAAAAAAGCCGAAAACTGATTCTAGTGTACGAAAATCAGCCTCATTTTCAAGGAAAAGACAAGAAAAAGTATAATTCCCAAAATTCAATTGCAACACTCCACCAAATAACTATAAATAAATAGTATTTATTTTCTTACTTTAGAAATGCCCTATCTGATACCGACAAATACTTGCTTTGGACTTGCTGCATCTATCACTGATCCTCAATGATACAACGACATCTTTGAGCTCAAAAACCGCCCTCACTCAAAGCCTTTAGCGATTTTGGTGGAAAGCTTTGAGTGGTTAGCATCACATACTAGCCTAACGAGCGAACAAATTCATTTTCTTGAGCATTACCCTCGTCCTTTCAGTATTTTAACTGCGTCAGATTTTTTGGAAAATTTCTTTGCTGAGCAAAGCCGGTTTGATCATCAATACTACCAAAAATATTCCCTCAGAGTAGCACACACTCCTGAACAAATCAAACTCATCCAGGAAGTTTGACCACTTTTTCTTACCAGTGCAAATCTCAGTTGAGAAAAGGAAATCTATACTCGATCTGAACTTGAATCTACTTTTTCTGAAAGTTTATCCTCAGGAGAAATAGAAAAAATCTGACCATTCATCGACCTTTCACCTACTCCACCAAGCGAAATATTTTCATTCAAGGATAATTCGCTCGATCAAGAATTTTTAAGATCCTAAGATAAAAAAATGGTTCACAAAGCACTTTTTACAATTTCTACACTAGGACTAGGACACGCAACGAGAACCCTACCAATCATTCAACACTACCTTTCTCTTGGCTATCAGATCGACATTGTTTGCTATGGAAATGCCTTAAACTATCTAAGAACTGAGCTTCACGGAGAAAAAGTCAGATTTTTTGAACTTTTAGATTATCCACCTATCGAAAGAGGAAGCGGACGAAGCTTTTATCCTATGCTAATGTTTGATATTTTGACAACAATACGAAGGATTCATCGTGAACAAGCCTTTCTCACAAAACTCGAAAAAAAGAACAATTACCATTTCATCTTTTCTGATGGAAAATACGGCTTTTATTCAAGTAAAACACCTTGTTATCTCCTCACTCATCAACTAAGTTTTGAAATCCCAAAAATCTTCAAACATTCACAAATCATCGTCGATTATCGAAATAGACAGTCTTTTTCTCATTTTACTCATATTTTCATTCCAGATTATGAAGATCCAACCCACAATCTTGCATGAAAACTCGCACATCCTCGCCGGCTAAATAAACTCCCACATTCTTTTATTTGAATCCTTTCCTCTTTTGGCACTTCAAAAGCCCAAGAACAAGTCCAAAAACCTGAATCAGATAACATCGATTATCTTTTCACGATTAGTTGATACTTAATTGAGCATAGAGATAATTTTATCCAAACACTCATTAATCAATCAAAACTCCTTCCCGGAAAAAAGATTTTCATCCTCTGAGATACCAAGCAAAAAGACTACTATCACTATGATTCAGAACACAATATCGAAATCTTCGGCTACCTTGCGGGGACAGAAAAAATCAAAAAATTTACTTCAGCAAAAGTCATCATCTCTAGAGCTGGCTATACAACAATTATGGACCTTATTGAACTTCAAAAACCCGCGATCCTTTACCCTACACCAAATCAAACAGAACAACTTTATCTTGCAGATTACCTCTGAGAAAAGAAACTTTTTGTAAAAGCCCAAGAATCTGACCATCTCATCGATCTTGTCCAAAAACTCAATTCTCTTCATACTTTTCCTCAAAGTACAAAAACCGCTCAAGCTATCGAGCATATTTATCATAACCTTCCTCACTAATGCTCGATTTCGCTTTAAGTTTCGCAACTCAACACACATTTCTCTTTTATAGTCTTGTACTTATCGCACTTTTGCTCGAAGGCCCAATTATCATTTTTACACTCACAGCCTTATCCTGACCACTACAAATCCCTCTGTGGATGATATTCATCCTTGCAGTTTTTGGAGATGCTGGAGGTGATATTCTTCATTTTTTAGCAGGGAAATATACAAAAAATCTGATCTCAAAAATTCCATTCCTCACTAAAATTCAAATCAAAAATCAGACTTTTCTTTCTTTTTATAAAAAGATTCACAATTACCCTCTCCTTGAAAAACTCATCATCATCAAATACACTCCACCAATCACCAGTGCTGGACTACTCTATCTCGGATCGAGCGGACTAAAGTTTTACGATTTTCTCAAAAACACCCTCCCCCTATGCCTTATTTCATCTATTATTGTATTTTCAATCTGAGTTTTCTTTTCTTCTCGAACAAGCTTTTCAAATCATATCGAATTAATTTTATTTGGATTTGGAATAGGAATTTTCCTCCTCACCAAAGGCTTGAGACGAAGCTGAAAGTACCTCATCAATTACATTGAAAAAAAGCATCAAAAACAAACTAAAAAAAATCTTTAATTTCTCAAAGTTTCATCTAATGAAAGTCTCTTGCATCATTCCAGCCTACAACGAGGAAAAATCCATCATCAAAACACTAGACACGATCGCACCTTTGCTTGATTCTGATCTTTTTGAAATTCTCGTCATCAATGATCATTCCAGCGATAAAACAGCATTACTCCTTAATAATTATCCACCTCTCCCTAATCTTCACATCATGCACAACAGCAAAAACCTTGGGAAAAGCCACAGCGTAGCTAGAGGAATCGAATCCTCAAAAGGAGATTTTATCTTACTTCTAGATGCAGATTTGCTCCACCTCACAGCTCAAAATATTCTTGATCTGATTACTCCAATAAAAAGCTGAAAAACCTGAACTTCGATCGCATTCATAAAAAATTCCTGGCCACTTCGACCCTTCAAAAAAATCGACTATTGCAACGGACAAAGAGTTATCCCTTCTTCTCTCCTCACTCCACATATCTCAAAAATCGAAAAACTCCTCTGATATGGACTCGAAATCTTTCTCAACAAACTCATTATTGAACACCACATCTCCATTGCTAGCATCCATCGAGACAATGTCGAAAATGATTTTCACCAAAATAAAGATGGACTCCTCAAAGGCCGAATCAAAAATCTCAAAATTTGGCGAGATATTTTATATTGTGCTTGAGGAATTTGAGCTATTTACAAAATAAATTTTGCCCTCCAAAAATTACTAAAAGAATAATCCTCTTTCAAAAAAACAAAAATCACTCTTACTTGTTAATTGAAATCATTTTCCACTCTCCTGGATCTAATCCATCCAAATTCCAATCACCAATTCTAATTCTCTTGAGATAGATTACTTGATTATCAACTGCCTTGAGCATTCTCTTGACCTGATGATATTTCCCCTCAGTAATCGTCAAAAGGATTTTTTTCTCTTCTATTTTTCTCACTTTTGCAGGTTTTGTCAGATAACCATCATCAAGCACAACTCACTTTTCTAATTTCTCACAATCCTGATCTGTGATCACGGACTCCAACCAGACTTCATACTCTTTTTCTTTTTCTCGTTTTGGACTAATAACCTGATGAATAAACTGCCCATCACTCGAGAGCAATAGCAAGCCCTCCGTATCCACATCAAGCCTCCCAACCACACGTAACAACTCCACATATGGACAATCCAGCATCTGATTTTTATAACTTGGATATCCAAATTCATCTTCATCTGAGGAAACATATCCAGCTGTTTTATAAAGTATTGCATACACTTCCTCAAAAAATTCGACTTCCATATCTCTCACCTGAATTTTCTCTCCTCCCAAAAGTCTAAAATCTGACTTTTTCACCACTTCTCCATTGACTTTGATTACTCAAGATTTACAAACTGCATTACATTCTCTTCTACTCACCAATCCCAAATTTGCCAAATACTTATCCAACCTCTGCATCTCTATCTCCCAAATTAAAATACAAAACTCAAAATCTGATTTTTTTCCTTTATTAATTATTTCGATTTTGCCCAAAAATCCATCATCATGTGATTTGCACCTGCAGGCCACATATGACCTCCCTCAAAATACTTACAAAAGACCACAGGTGCTCCTGGTAAACACTGTAAATATTCCTGACATTCCATTCCATAAGAATTTGAATATTCACGAGTCTGATCGCTACACTGATTTTGTTTAACAATTTGCCTAACAAGCTGTTCTCCTCCTGCAAAACTTGCAAGTTTATCTGCTGGATTATGAAAGATAATAGCAGCACTTGGCCCCATACATTTTGGAAATTTCAATGGACTTCCAGCTACAATTCCTACACCACGAATTTCATCCCCCCTCGAACAATTAAGCATACTCGTAAACCACCCTCCTAACGAATGTCCTGCTACATAAACTTGATTGGTATCGATACAATAATTTTGTTCAATCTCTTTACTAATTGCATCAAAAAGTGCATAATCTCTGAGGTTACTTATTTTATCTCCTCAATCTCTCCAGTTTCTCACAGGTCATTCCTCAGGTAAAGCCAAAGGATAAACAAACACTGCGTTATCCTCACTATCTTCAAGATGAAAATATCCTGCCACAGAATAATTATCACTCGTACGCCCATGGAAACCAAAAATCAACTTAGCTGGACGATCCGAACGGTATCCTCTTCCAACTTTCGTCAAAAAATGCCTTGCTACGCCATTGACCATCACTTCATTTGGCGCTTCATTTAGTTGAGATTTTCAACATCAAAGAGATTTAAATCCTGAAATTTCTTCCCGTCTATCTCCGAGACCTTTTAGTAATTCGCTTGCCAAGTGAGCCATCATTCCACGTGTCATTACTTGATCTGGGAAATAACGATACTTTGAAAAAATTCACTTTTCATCCGCAAAATCCTGATAAACCTCATACCAAGGTCAGTCTTTAGCTTCTTTTACTTGCATTCAAAATCCCTCAATCGCCATTTTCAGCCCTTCAACGAGCAAAACCTGCTGATTTGGCTTAAATGTGTTATCTTCATATCCAGCCACAATCTGACGCTTTTTGGCAGTACAAATAGCATCATAATACCAATTTCCTGTGTACACATCTCTAAAACAAGGTTCCAATCCTGACTCAATATCAACATTCGCTGTTTTGAGAATAATTTTCAGCATTTCCGCACGAGAAATTACCTGATCTGGCTTATAAAGATTCCCCTCATACCCTTGCACGACACCAAGTTTAGCAAGAGTATCAATATCTTTTTGATACTGATGACCAAATGTATCTTCAAATGAAAATCCTGCTCAAAAACTCACAATACTCATCATTATAAACACCAAGCACCTTCCTCGCCTCATCACAAATAAAAAAAACTAAAAAAACTGATTTCAGTGTACTGATTCTAACCTTGAAAACAAGCACTTTTCTAAAATAAAAAGCTATAAATATCGCTTCGCATTTTTTATTGTAAATCAAAATTAAAAAATCAATCTCCTTGCTATCTTTAAGGATTTCGATATAGTAAAGTCAGTATTTTAAACTTTTTGATAGATAATGCAAACTCAACATAAACCAACACTTTTCAACGAAGGAAAACTCAAAGAACGAGCTTCTGAGCATAAACTTCAACCCTTCAAGCTCAAGCAGATTTTTCACGAGATGTATAAAAATCAAAATACTGACTGGGACTCCATGACCACTTTATCTAAGGATCTCAAAGCCCAACTCCAAAACGACTTTGACCTACTCGCGATTGAGCTGATCGAAATGGTAGAAGCTCCAGACACCACAAAATTTGCCTTCAAAACAAGGGATGGGAACATTATTGAAGCTATTCTCATGTATCACTGGCAAAATGAAAAATATGTCAAAAACAATCAACCAAAACTCAATCGTATTACGCTTTGTATCTCCTCTCAAGTAGGATGTGCAATGAAGTGTATTTTTTGTGTAACGGGGAAACTTGGCTTCAAAAAAGATCTTACGCGAGAAGAAATCATTTCTCAAATTCTCTTTGCTAATACCTATATCAAAAAAAGATTCTGAAAAAAAGAAGATGGAAGTAATCGATCTGTGAGAAATGTCGTATTTATGGGAATGGGAGAGCCTCTTCTCAACTATGAAAACATGAGAAAATCACTTGAAATCATGCTCCAACAAGATAGACTCTCTCTAGGAAGAAGACATATCACAATCTCCACCTGTGGTATCATCCCAGGAATCAAGAAACTCATCGAAGATAAAGTCGATGTCAAACTAGCCATTTCCCTCCATGCACCAAACCAAGAACTCAGAAATCAAATCATGCCAATAGGAAAAGCTTTTCCTCTCGAAGAACTCATGACCACTATTGATGAATATGTAAAAGCCACAGATAATCGTATCTTTTACGAATACATCATGATCAAAAACATGACAGACAAACCAGAACTCGCACATCAGCTTGTCAAACTCCTCAAAGGAAGACTAGCTCACCTCAATCTTATTCCTTACAACGAAAATCCAGCAATTGATCTTGAAGAAAGTGAGAGAAAAACGATCATGAAATTCAAAGAAATTCTTGAAAACTGAGGTATTACTGTAACTGTTCGTGATAGTATGGGAAGAGAAGCAAAGGGAGCTTGTGGACAGCTCGGTTATGAAAAAGTTGCTCAAAACAAAAAAGAATAAACCCTGACTTAATTCCCGGTTTAATAAGATGAATGTAAAATTTTATAAAAACTCCACAAGAAATAAATTCCATTATTATAGAAAAAACTCACTAAATTGTGAGTTTTTTGTGTGCAAAGAAACGGAGATTCCAAATCCGACCTCAAGCTGAGAATGCAAAAATTGCATCATCTAACGCTCTAGGCATTCCTAGTAGCTTATCAATTAGATATCGTGTCCGCCCAGTTCTCAAAGATCATCTAAAAAGATTACCACACTGTTTATTATCTCCAGCACAGCTATCCACTGATAAATCTCTCCCTAAGAGATATCTCATCATCCTCAGTGACAAAACATTGCTCATAGAGCCAAAACGAACAAAGAAAGGGATCAGATTTTTTCTTTTTTTGCAATAATCTCAGAGAAAACCTCTCATCAAATCTCAAACTTTTTAGAGGATAAAAAATTCAAAAATCTGACTTCAAACAAAGTTCACCTTAAATCACGAGATTAAATACCAAAAAAGTATGTCTCATCTTGACAATTCAAGTGCCGATTTTGTTCCACCAACGCCATCAGCGAGACCTAACCACACGGGTAAAATCTAATATTCCATGATAGGAGTAAAGACCACTTCTGCATTGTCACAGGCGATGATTCATTCACCTAATAACAATATAATTGTACTCATAACAATAAATTTTTGCAAATTTTTATTTACTTTTTTTCATCTTTCTAAGATTTTATAATAAAAAAGATGAAAATTTGACTTTTCACCTCTTTCTCTCTCTAACAAAATTAAAAATTCAACCAATCAAAATACATACTTCCAATCACATATCCTGACAAAAGGAGCATCATAACTCCCATAATCAAATGCATCAATTTTGTATTTTTATTTTTCATTTTTGCTAGTTTTTCTACACTTGACTGTCCAGTTCCTACAAGCAAAGTGATCACAAGCATTGGTAAAATAAAAATCAAATTATATATCACCAAATATCCAATTCCCAATCCAGCAATCGAAACATTTTCTGACTTGAGCAATCCAAGCACCACCAAATACGGACCTGAAGAACATGGCAATAAAAACAAACTAACTAAAATTCCAATCACAAAAGCCCCTATCGGAGATACCGCAGACTGAATAATTTTCATCATTTTTGGCCTCCAAGCTAGTGGTACTTCCATCAAAAAGCCTTCACCATACCAAAAGTAATCCTTAATATTTGCCAATGCGATCAAAAGACCCACACCCCCAACTACTCGCTTAAAAGCCGTGGTAACTCCTGCATACCCCAACACCTTATAAAATCCCATCCCGATAAGTAAATAGGACAAAAAGATTGCCAACGAAAACAAAAGCCCCGCGGCTATCGTCTTTTTCTTACTCTTTGACTTACTAAAAATTGTCGACAAAAGTAAGAGCATTACCGCAAAAGCACATGGGTTAATACTATCTGCAGCCGCCATAGGAACCATAATCCCAAGGAATTTAAGCGGATTTTTTACGGCTTCCTCCCCAAGATTTATTGCTGTCGTAGAAACAGTATCGCCCTGAGGTTTTGGATCAGACTTTCCTCCTTTTTTAAGAGCAGAAAAATAGTCAATAATATCGTGATCTCCCATCAAAGAAGTCATTTCTCCTCCGCTTTCGATTACCATAAAAGGAGTTCAAACCTGATCTCGACCGAGATTCAACTTCTCTAGATAAGATCCAAGAAGTTCACGGTTTTCATTATGTTCAAAAACTTCATATTTTGTAATACGATACTCCTTTTCAATTTGATTTTCCTCAAAATATTTTTCTACTTTTTGACAGTGAGCACAGGTACTTCCATAAAAATAGAGATAATTTTCATTTGCCCAGCTCCAGCCAAATAGTCCAAAAAATGCTACAACCAAAAGGAAGATTTTTTTCATAGTCAATCTAAGATAATATAAACAAATTATTTTTTTTAATTTTACTTCTCAAAATTACACAACACAAATCACTATTTTTTACTCTCCTCGACCAAAAGCTTAAAAGCATCAGTCATCATATACTCAATACCCATTTGCCTAAGCTTACGATAACTCGGAACATCATTGACCGTATACACAATCGGAATAATTGTTTGTCCATAACGATTTTTCATACTTCTCAACTGTTCTATAAACTGCTGACTAAAAAGCTTTTGTGGAGCCATCACATACAAGTAATTTCCACTTGCCACCGCACCTAATCAAGACTTACTATCAATATCCAATGCGGACAAAATACCACTTGTCTTCCCGATCAAAGCTCAAAGTTCAGGATCTCAACTTGAATAAACAACGTTTTCAGAAAGCTGATTTTCCTCAACAATTTGTTTTACTTGATTTAGGTATTTTGCATTATTTTGAGAACGGCAGTTTGGATGATCCGAAGTCTTAAGGTCTACAAAAAAGAGTGAAGTCAGAGTTTTTATCTTTGGTAACCTCTCTTGAAAAAGAAAAATATCTTCTCCATTATTCAATTTACATGCTCTAAGTTCCTCATAAGTCATTTCACAAATTTGTTTGGTCCTTTGCTTGCAATTCGTATTGTATGGATAAGGTCAATGTATCACTACAATCTTACCATCTTTGGTCAACGAAACATCAAGCTCAAGAGCCTTTGCCCCAGCTCTTGCCGCAGCAATAAATGAGGCTATACTATTTTCTGTGGTTTCACTATGCTCCCCTCTATGAGCAATCAATTTATCCCAAGGTTGTGCTCAACTCAAAACAGCTCCTCCATCTTCTTCAAGATTTTGATCTTTTTGATATTTGAGTCCCAAATACATATAATTTGCCACCCCTTTTTCATCAAAATGCTCCTTACCTGCTGACATCATCTTTGCGGGGATATCTAAACTTGCACTTGCTCAGCTTGCATTGAGAATGGTAGATTTTGGCTGTACACTAAAATTTCTTACTGCCCAATTCCTCTTAATCTCTTTGTTAAAAATATCATTACTCTGCTCCAAAATCTTTACATCTCCACTTCAAAATTCCTTCAACAAAGAATAAAAAATATCCGTCTGCTGATAAAGATTTGGATCGATTTCTCATGCCTTGATCCCACTTCCTATCACAAAAGCCATAATTCTTGCATCTGCAGTCGCTCATCGCTTTTTATATTCTCCTGGTTCCATTGGTGTCATTTTGCGGTGATCTCCTACTACGACCAAAACTCCATTATCAAAGAACTTTGCCTTTTTAAGCTGGATATAAAACTTTGCAAAACTCTCATCCATATAACGAAATGCATCATCTGAACTGTTTCCATAGGGACTCGAATATGGAGTATGTGAAGAAATTGTCTGAAGTCCTATAAAATAGCTTCAAGTCTGACTTTTAAC
>CAUQDZ010000009.1:0-28112 GCA_963517005.1 uncultured bacterium | reverse complement strand
AGAAATCAGATTTTCAAATTTTGTTTATAAAGTTGATAAGTACGAAGCGATTTTTTTACCATTTTTATAACTAACCATTAAAACTATAGCAAAAAGACAGACTAGAATCCGTCTTTTTTTACTTTTTCGATGAGTTCTCGACCTCACACTTGTTTGATCACACCTTTTTCGAGGACAAGTACCTGCTCGAGTGGAAGGTTTTGCAGCATCTCAAAAAGATGCGTGATAATGATAAAACTATTGTCTGGAGTGTTGGTAGTCTCGAGGAGCTCAGCCACTTGCCTCACTGCATTTACATCAAGTCCTGAGTCAATTTCGTCGAGGATGATATATTTTGGGTTAAGAAGCTTGATTTGAAGGACTTCGATTTTTCTCTTTTCTCCTCAGCTAAATCCTACATTGAGATCTCTCCAAAGAAAATCTTTTGGAATCTCGAGCTCCTGCATCAAAGGTTCAATGATTTTTTTGAAAGAGATAAATGTAGTTGGAGTTTCTGCTTTTGCATCATAAATGGATTTAAGGAATTCAAAGAGTTTTACTCCTGGGATCTCTGGGATATTTTGGAAAGTAAGAAAGATTCCAGCTCTTGCTCTCTCATCTGGTGACATTTCATTCAAAACTTGACCATCAAGCTCGATAGTACCGTCTGTTATTTCATATTTTGGATTTCCTGTGATGAGCATTGCAAGTGATGATTTTCCTGATCCATTTTTTCCGAGAATACAGTAATTTTTCCCTGACTGAAAGTCAAACGAAATCGAATGCAGAATTTCTTTATTTTCCACTTGTGCTGATAAATTATTGATTTTTAACATAGCTAATATTGATTAATATAAATATTATTCTAGGGTAGTGATTTGCTCACAGAATACAAGCAAAATTGAGAAAACTTATTTTCCTCTTGCAAAAAGGGCAATGTTTTGTATGCTAGAATGAGAATTTTAGTTTTTCATAAAAAGAAAAGATGAAAAAAAAGACAAAAAGTCTGATTTTAATTGGAAGTTTTGCTGCGATGAGCGGGATTTTGGCTGGATGCTTCACTCCCAAAGTAAGCGAAAAATCAATCATTGACTACTCTTTTACTGCGACTAATCCTGTGGATCACAGCCTAGTAATCAGTGGTAGTTTCCAAGGTCAAAAGTACAGTCCAGAAGTGAGTCAGATTTTCAATTTTTTGAAAGGAAGCAAACAAGGAGAAGTCAAGACGGGTAGTTTACAAGATCCATTTCAAAAGCATGATCCTCTTTTGGTCGAAAAGGTGCCTTTGGTGATCTTGAATCAACTCAGCATTAATCCTCAACAGCTCGGCGAGGAAATCAAAGTTGGAGATAATACTTTTATCTTTGCTGGGACTGGAAGCGAGGATGGAATCATTATGGCATCTCTCGATAAAAACAAGATTGAAAACAGCATTCCTCTTGAGTGGAGTTTTAGCGTAGATAAACTTCAATAAAAAAATAAAAATCTGACTTAAAACCAAGATTAAAATTCAGATTTCTCTTTTTTATTCATACTTTAACAGATCATGCATTTGTTTAAGAGGCTTTTGCTAACCAAATTTCCTAACTCAACTATTCACAATACGATGAATCCTGCAAGTATGTTTGTAGGATTTATTTCGCCAAAAGAGTTTTTTTCAGTAATCAACCGCAAGCATGTAGAAAATCACAAGCTCAACCTTTTTGATATCAATGCAGATCCTATAGAATTTAAACTATGACTAGGGAATACATCCACGAAAGAGCATGAAGCACAATTAGATAACTATTTTTCTTACTGTGTAGCTGCAAATCTAAATGGTTATAGCTTTTACTCTCCTGCGAATCTTGCAAATGCTATAACCATGCTAGCTGCCATCTATTTCAAAGAGGCTTTGGAAGAAATGCCTGAGCATTTTTTTGTACAAGCATTGTTTTCTATCTATTTGCTCTCTTTTTCAATGATAGCAAGAATTAAAATTTTTCCTTCCGAAGATCAAAAAACTCAGTTTAACTGGTTTGTAGAAATGTTTTTTGATTTTTATAAAATGACATTTAAACATTTAGATACAAAAATTACCAAATCCGAATTTGAAAATGTAAAGAAAAAACTCCTAAATCAGACTTCATTCTTTTTTCTTCTTTTCCATTTTTATAAAAAACTTAATGGTTTACTAGACCAATGAAGCGAAAATGATCATCTAGACCGACTTTTTGGCAAGGAAAATAAAGAAAAACTTATTAGTGCTTTTAGAAGCAATTACAAAACAACTCAAACAATCCCTACCTTTTCTCCTCTTGAACAATCTGTTATGGTCGGTATATGGCCGAGTGATATTTTGATTAAATATCTTTTTGGTGAATCTGATCCATTTATCGCTGTAGATACTATCATCAGCAGAATTTTCCCAAAAACTGAAATTGATCCATTAATCCAGAGTTTTTTGAGATCTGATGAGAAATTAGATGATCTCTTAGATTATCTTATGGATCATAAAAAATACAAACACTGATTTTTTTCAGGGATTCAAAATTATGTGATCAAGCTTTTTAGAGCAGAAGGAAAAGAAGATATCTTGGAAGATATGGATGAGATGCTCTCTGCAATCGACAATGGAGAAGAACTCAATCCTTTTGATATTCCAGAAAGAGTCAAAAGAGAATCTAGAGTGATGGAAAGGCTTTTAAATTTTTATGTGATGATGATAGGAGGAATGAGCACTGCAAGAGGTGATAGCTTCTATCTTAGACTAAAAAAGCCACACCTCTTTAATTTTTGTATGGAACACCTTATTGACATCATTGATAGTCCAACAAAACTTTGAACATTATCTAATATGAATTTTTTCTATCACAAAACACGTTTTTTCTATGAAATAATTAATAATCATCTGAGAAATGAAAAACAAGATAGTAGTGTTCCTGTGGATGGCCTGCCAAAAAATACCTCAAGCAATCTGTGAGTCCTCAAGCTTCATATTCAAGGTACTATTTCTGCTTATTTTCAAGATCTTAATCCTAAGGATATCAGACTCACTATCAAAAATCCTCAAATTTTGGAACTTTTTAGAAATAAATATGGAAGTCTGATTTCTGAGCGAGTTAAAATGGACAAAAGAAAATTTATCGAAGTATTCTATGGCGCAAGTGCAGAAATAATCTGAGGAAGAAAATCAGAATTTTTCAACTTTTTGAATGAAAAAATTATTGATGACAACGATCATCTTTCTCTTAAAGAATCCCTATATAAATTAGACTTTTGGATGTACTGGGAGATGATGAATAAAATAAAATATAAATATGGAAAATACTATGGTAAAGCTATTAGTTTCTCATTTTTAGGAGAATTGAGAGAGCTCCTCTTTGGATATTTGATTTTGATGCATTCAATTAGGAAAAATACTAACAAAAAACTTTCAAAACAAATTACAGATATTCTCAGCCATGTTTTTCTTGGTGAGATGATTTGATTAGGACCTAGTGGATACAAGGCCATGCATACCGCACTCTTGGAGATTGAACAAGAATTTGATGATTTTTTGGAACTTTGGATATCTCTAGATGATAATGAAGAGTTTCTGAATTTTATTAGCTCCAATATGATCAAATACTTTGAACAAGCTCTACTCACACTTCCACCATTTATGTGAAGTGATGATCTTATTTGGTTTCGTGGACTACTTAAAAATCTTAGTTACTACAACAAAAGATTTATTATTCCAGAATAATACTTGATTTTTGTACGCAAAAAAATAGTATATACGCAAATATAAAAATTCAAAACATATGGAACAAAAATCTAGTATTCTCTTTTGGAAAAGAATGACTTCTCGCAAATTCAATGAAAGAGACTTCCTTGACTATTCGCTCTCAATGCTTAAGTATCAGGATAACCAGCTCAATCAATTCATCGAAACCTTTTGTCATGAAGGAACATTTAATGGCAATAATCTCGTAAAAACTAGTACTGACCTGATAGCATGGGGCATCTTTTCGATTCTTATCAGTGTGATTTCATTCTTAGTTATTTTTCGAGGAGATGAAGGAAGAATTCAGATTCAACATATTCTTTTCTTGATGTTCTTGGTCTTTGTATATTACAAATTGATCAACCGCATCATCAAATATCCTGAAAATAAAGCAATCTATCGATTTCTTAAGTCTGAATTTTATACTGAGAACCAACGACAACTCTCAAAAGCTATTAGCCTTATTGAGAAGAAGGAAAGGGAACAAAAAGAATCCTGAATCAGGGTTCTTTTTTTTGAAAACTTTTTTCTCTTGCTTTTTTGTTTATAAAATACTATACTACACAAGGCATTTGAATACTAATTCTTTAAGAATATGAAAAAAATAAATTATCTTGACTTTATTGCAACAATTTTGCCAGAAGGTGAGCTTGAATCTTTTAAAGAGCGATATCAAAAAAGAATTAATAAGTCGATCAAAATTATATGAAACCAAGACAAAAAATCAGATTTTTGATCTTATTTTTCCTCAATTGGACGAGAACTCAAAGCCCCTACTATTAGCAAAGCTGGGAAGTACTATGACGATGTGCTGTATGTAGAAAAAGATGAGAAAGAGAGCCTTGGAAGTCACTTCTTACATCAAAGTGGATATTTTTATGTGCAAGAGGTCGCAGCTGGTCTCTCAGCACAAGTATTGGATGTAAAAAAGTGAGATCTCGTACTGGATTTGTGTGCGGCTCCAGGAGGAAAATCCATTCAAATAGCAGACAAACTTCTACAAAAAGGAGCTGGATTTATCCTATCTAATGAACCCTCAGATCCTAGGAGAAAAGCCTTAATTTTCAATCTCAACCGTTGTGGAATGCTCAATAGCGGAGTGTGTGCCTATCGTGGAGAGCAAATTGGAGAGCTATCACCAGAGGTTTTTGATAAAGTATTGGTTGATGCTCCATGCTCTGGAGAGGGAATGAACTACAAACATGACAAAAACACAAACTACCGAGACTCCAAACTTGCTCAGGATTTTTCCAAATTACAATATCAAATCCTTAGATCTGGATTGATTGCTGCGAAAGTATGAGGGGAAATAGTTTATTCAACCTGTACTCTTAATCCTCTTGAAAATGAGCAAGTCATCTCTAGGATTTTAAAGGACTTTGAAGGAGCAGTAGAACTGATCAATATTGAGATTGACCAGAAAAGCTCAGGACTAACAAGCTATTGATCGCAAGATTTACTAAAAAGAGAAGAAACTGAAAAGCTTGCGAGATTTTGGCCACACAAGCAGAAAACGGGAGGATTTTTTATTGCAAAGATGAGGAAAACAGCTAGCATTCCTTATGCTCAACAAATTGATAAAAGAAAAAAAGAAAAAAACTGACTCAATACTTCGATCGATCTCCAAAATCAAGTTTGGGAATATCTTTTTGAGCATCGAGGAATTGAGGAACAAGAAGGATTGAAGTTTTTAGCTTCAGAAAGCTGTGTTTATATCAGCACCGATGAGTTTGAACAATTACCAAGTGGACTTTTTATCGAAAAAATCTGAGTTCCTATCTTAAAAATTTGAAATCAAGGAAACCGAGTTCCTCAGCAAGGTCTAGCGAGAGTTTTGGGAAAATATGCACAAAAAAACAGCTTTGATATTACCGATGAACAAGCTGAAAAACTCAATCAGAAATCAGATTTATTTTGATTTTTTGGATCTGAGGGAGAATTTGTGATCTTAAAATGGAGAAATTTTGGTTTTTCTCTAGGAAAACAAGTTGGAGAAACGCTCAAAAATAAACTCTTTTAATTAGTATTATGAATAAACAAAATGAAACTATTACTTTTTACTAGACACGCAAGAATTGCTTCTGATGATCGACTTCTCGCCTGAGCAATTTTTGTTGGAGGGGTCGCACTTTTGATTTTCATTAAACAAATTTTCTGATATTTATGACGCAAAGTTGACAAAAAACACCCCTTAAGAAAAGGTTTTTTTGAACTTTTTGGCAATCTTTCTCGATATTCTGTATTGATCATTCCTCTTTTTGTAGCTTCGCTGGATTTGCCCTTTGCTAAAGTTCCTGATGGAGTTTTTGCTGGGCTCTTTATCTTTGCAGTAATGAGAGAGCTTGGGAGATTTTTGGATTATATTCTGAGAGTTGTGATGGAAAAGGGATTCAAACCGCAAGATCCCAAGACTAAACACAATCTAATGGCGATTTTTCGTACTATTTTACAAATTTGTGTATGGATTATCGCTACTTTGGTCTTTTTTAATACGATTGGAGTAGCCTTGACTCCCCTTTTGACTTCGCTAGGTGTTTGATGAGTGGCAATTGCCTTCGCTTCACAGAAATTGATTGAAGATTTTTTTAGCTCATTTTCTATTATGAGCAGCTCTCCTTTTAGAATTGGTGATATTATTACGGTTAAGGATTTTACAGGAACAGTTAAAAAAATCTGACTCAGAAGTACAAGCCTCCAAACCGTCGAAGGTAAGTCAATTATCATCCCTAATAGGCTTGTGGTCGCAGAAGTAGTGGAAAACAGTGGAACCATCAAAACTAGGAGAAAGAGATTTTCATTGACTATTACTTATGAAACCTCAATTGAGAAAGTACGTCAAATCCCAAAAATTATTGAAGAAATTATCAAAAAACACAAGAAAACAACTTTTGAGCGAGCAGTACTCAAGGATTTACAGGCTTCCAGCTTGGAAGTTTTGATCAGTTATGTGGTAGAGAACGAGGATTGGCTCTTGGCAGTGAAAATTCACGAGCAGATTTTACTTGAGATTTTGGAAGTTTTTGCAAAAGAAGGCATTGGACTTGCCTATCCGACACAGACACTGTATGTGAAGAAGTAAGAGGCAAGATAATAGTATAAGCATTGTTAAAGAGCAGGAATTCCCGCTCTTTTTTTCTTGAAAAAAGATATAAAAAATGTACTGTTACATAAAATACTTTTATTTCTTATTTCTTAATTATGAATAAATATCTTGTCCTATTTGGTATCCTGGCAATAGGGATCGCACTAGGAATAAGCTGTATTGATAATAATTATATCTTATCCAAGCCATCAGAACTAATCTCTCAAGCCTCTTTTAAGGAAGAGCCTTTAGTAATCAAACAAGCTCCCTTTACTGCTACCAGTTGAGCAATTCAACCACTATGACCTCTTGATGACCATGGAATTGCAGATGCATTCTGATTTTTTGAAACTTTTTGATCTTATTTTGATGACGGAATTCCTTCTATGTATAGCTGTGAAGATGCAGAGACAGAACCATTCAAAGACAATTTAAGGTGAGGAAATTGTCAGTGGTCTCGTGTCTTATTCCCGCCATTTTCTTTTGTCCTGATGACTGGTAATCCTAGTGTATCTCTCCTTGATGGAAAAATTTTTTTTTGAACGTGAGAGGAACTCCGTAAATATAAACACGATGGGATAAGTCGTTATTCAGCTAACAAATCTTTAAAGATTGAGGATATTATCAAAAATAGTAATCAGCGATTAGATGGTGAGTCTTTTTGCTTGAAGCCTTATTATACTGGATATGTTTTTCAATATTCAGGACACTCTTGGATTGCGGGGCTGGGGAAGAATCTCAATGATTTATTTACAAAAAACAAGCTTCATCTGTATAGAATTCATGAAATATCTGAAGGAAAGTGTATAAATAATAATCCTTGACTTCTTTTTTATATTGAATGAAGTAAGTATTTTTATACACGAATTGATCAATATGGAGAAAGTGGATTTATGGTTCAAGATTGAATTTATGCTACTCATACTTCTATAGATTTAGAGGAAATATAAACAAACAGCTCAAAGATTTTTTTCTTCTTATTACTCATCAACTGAAGAAACCACATATACTATACTCAAATCACTCGTTTGAGTAAGTGGAATCACTCTCAAAGTCAGCTTTCCCTACTTTGTACATCGATTTGGTCAGTTCATGAGCAGATTAAGTTTTTTTCTTGCATAAGCTAAGCAAAATCCTATGATTAAGCTACTTTAGCTTGATCACAATACTATGCGAGACCATCTCATAACTACTTTTTTGACCAAAAATCAACAACTCAACCTCTCTGCGATTCGCGATGCAGACTGAGTCTATCTCAAGCATATTCAAGATAGTTTGAAGCTTTTAGAAACTGGACTTTTTGAAAAGGGGAAGTTGGTGATTGATGTAGGGACGGGAGGCGGTTTTCCGTTAATGCCTTTGGCTTTAAGCTGTCCTGAATGCAGATTTTTGGGGATTGATTCAGTTAGAAAAAAGACCCTAGCAGTCAATGAAATGCTCGCAGATCTCTGAGCAAGCAATTCAAAAGTCCTCCGGACAAGGATCGAGGATTATCAAGGAGAGCAAGCAGACATTCTCACTGCCAGAGCCGTCGCTTATGCGGACAAGTTGCTCGAATGGAGCACTCCTCTACTCAAAAAATGAGGCCATTTTCTCCTCATGAAACAAAAACAACCAGAGGAACTGGAAGTTCTCCATAAAGTCTGTCAAAAAAAGAAAATAAATCTGATTTCACAAATCGAGTATCAGCTTTTTGAGTGAGATATTGATAGAGTCATTTATATTCTCCAAAAGCAATAAACTTTCACCTCCCCCTCTATTTTTCAAACCTTTATTTCATTAAACAAAAGACATGAAAAGTCAGATTTTGAATGCTCTTTCTCAATCTTGAATCCCAGATTTTAGCTTATTTCTCTCTCCTGAATCAAAAAAAGAGGTACTAGCACTCCTCTTTGACCTTCTTGAACAAGAAAAAAATAATTTCCATGCTCTTTTGGCAAAACTGCAAGATTACTCAAGCAGAGAAGCACTTCTCAAGCTCCCAAATGATCAACTCTTTGAAATTCTTGAATTGAATGTAAACGAGAATCAACTTTCAACATTGTGGAATCTGGTAAATCACTTGTATTCTGTAGGACTTGCTCCAAATTTTCGTGAGATTATTGAACAATTTCAAGAAGAGTATTTAGCTTTTGCTGATGAAATCTCCTACAGTCAAGACTATTATCTCATCAATCGTGATGCAGCTCAAAAAAAAGGACGAACAAGCGAAGAAATCAGAATTTTTACTCTTCGTTTAGAGGATTTTGAACATAGAGGGATCAATCAACTGGAAGCTATCCAATCTCAGATCAAAACGATCAACCAAAAGATTGCAAAGCTCTCAGATCAGATTCAAAATAATGTTGTAGATGATCAACAAAATTTTATCTATAAGACTGATAACCTAGAAGCTTTTGCTCATATTCCAGCACTAAGCCTAGAAAAGATCAAAAACACTAGTAAAGAAAATTGAAAACTGACCATTGACTATGATCCAAATCTCTTGCTTGATATTTTGAGATATTGTGATGATAGTCAGATTCGTCAGGATATTTATTGAATCCGTGAACAGCGAGCGAGTAAAGCCCCTTACAACAATAAACCCCTTATTCTTGAACTCCTCAAACTCGAAGAAGAAAAAGCAAAACTCTTATGATATTGAAATTTTGCTGACTATCAACTCAAACTAAGAATGGCAGGTAGTTCGGAAAATGCAAAAAATATGATTCAGCAAATCTTTGAAAAAGCATTTCCTAAAGCACAAGAAGAAATTGAAACACTAAAAAACCACTACCAACTAGACAAACTCGAACCACGAGACTTAGCATACTATACTAGAAAGTATAAAGAAGAAGTCTTTGAACTTCAAGAAGAAAAACTCAAAGAATATTTTGAATTTACTCATGTATTGAACTGGCTTCATTCTTTTGTAGGAAAATTCTTTGGTATTGAAATTAAGAAAACCTGAGAAACAAAAGACAATCTCTATTATGAAGTGTTCAAAGATTGAAATCTGATTTCCTACTTTTTTCTAGATGCTTTTTATCGTCCAGGGAAAAGACCTGGAGCATGGGCAGATATTCTTAGAGCCAAAAACTCAAAACAGCTTCCTATTATTCTCAATGTATGCAACTTTCAAAAATCTGAATCCTGAACTACTCTCTTGAAACTCTCTGATGTAGAGACGCTGTTCCATGAATTTGGACATGCATTACACGCAATGCTTGCTGAGTCAAAATATCCTGAACTTAATGGATTTAATGTCGAGTGGGATTTTGTTGAACTCCCTTCACAACTCTTGGAAAGATGGGCTGGAGAACCTGAAGCATTAAAACAGCTCTCCAAGCATTACCAGACATGAGAGGCTCTCCCAGATGAGATGTTGGAAAATATTAAAAAGCTTTCGACCTTTATGATGGGGAACTGGGTTATTAGACAAAATGAGCTAGCAATCCTTGATCTCACGCTTTATTCAGAGAGTACGCCTGAAAATATCGAAACTCTCGATCAAAAGATTCTTGAAATCGTAAATCAGTATTCTCTCTTTAAAAGAGATGAGAAATACCAAATGTATTGTAGTTTTTTGCATATTTTTGGTGGTTGATATGCTGCTGGATATTATAGCTATATGCGAGCAGAAGCACTAGAAGCAGATGTTTTCTCAAAAATAAAGAAAAACTGACTCTTTAATCCTGAAATCTGACATCAATATAGAGATCACATCTTAGCTCAGGGAACTAAAAAACCAGCAATTGAGCTTTTTGAAGATTTTATGGGAAGAGAACTAGATCCACAAGCGTTGATTGAAAAATATGATTTGTAAAATAAAAAGACTCAAGAGAAAAGACTTGAGTTTTTTAATAATAAAATATGGCTGAAGAAGTATGATCTATTTTTGTGTATAGAAAAAAAGATAACAGTCTGACTTTTAGCCTTCTTTTAAGCTTTTTGCACAAACAAAAGCAGAGCTTCGACATCGTTGAAGATTATAACCTCAGGTCTTACCTGTTATATTAAGAGCCTCTCCAAGTACATAGCATCAAGGGAAGTTATAAAGCTGAAAATCATCTCCTACTTCTGAAAAATTCAGTCCTCAACTCATCACTTTAGATTCATCATAGGACCTGAGCGATGTTGGAGTAAGTGTAAGAGTATATGTCCTTAATCCACGAGGAGCTTTGAGGTAGGCAAGAAGTCTTTTGGTTATTTGATTAGCTGGAATGGTAATCTTGATCTGAGCCTTTTTAGAAAAGTTTGGATCAAAATATCCAAGCCAAAGAGACGTGTTAAAGATTGCTGGTCAACTCACCCCTCGATGCGTAAATAAAACAACACGATCATCTTGATAAACTTGCTTTCCATTTAAGAAAAGTTTTGTTATTGCCTCAACTGAGCTTCAAGAAAGGGAAGAGAAATCTTCTTTGGTATTAAGTCCACACAGTGCAGGAGCAGGACTTTGATAGGACAAATTATAATCCTTCGCAAACTGAAAAACAAAATCTGAGCCTCAAACTTTAGGGAAAGACATTCCTCACGTAGCGATCACTACTCTTTTGGTTTGGAAGGAACCTTGCGAAGTGGAAATTGTGAAAAAATCTCAAGTTTTTTGAATCTGAGAAACTACTGTCGAATACTGGATTTGAGTCTGATTTTCTTGATTTTTTTGTATAAGAAAATCCACAAGTTGCTTAGATTTATTGGATTCAAGAAGCATTCTCCCATTATCCTCTTGCTTGTATCAAATAGAAAAAGAGTCCAAAAATCTGATCATATCTTGTGGTCAAAACTGTCCAAGGATCTTATGAATTCTCTCAGTTTGATCTCAAAGGTAAGTTTTGAAGCTAGCTCTGAGATTAGTAAAATTACATCTCCCTTTTCCAGAGAGAAGAATCTTGGTTCCTGGAGAGGCATTTTGCTCCAAAATGAGTTTATTCCAATCTCTAGGAAGATGCATTCAAAGGAATAATCAACTTGCACCTGCTCCGATAATACAACAATCTAACATCATTAGCTCAAAGAGTTAAAAACATGTTCTAGTGTGGTCACTATCGGATCTCCAAAATAGAGGAAAAACAAATATGCCGCTAAAAAGCTTCCTATTCAGAGAACGGCTCCTGCAAAAATATCAGTTATTCGATGTACCTTAAGATACCACCTACTTCGCCCAACTATACCTCACAACACTAGTGCACCAATATAAAATCATGGGACTCGAATAAAAGAGAAAAGAGAAGAGAGTATCATCGCAATCGTTAGAAAGATCACAAAACCTGCTGTAGTATGCCCGCTAGGGAAAGAATAATCACTCAATTTAAGTAATGCATCTTGTGGTCTAGCTCTTTGTGTAATTCTTTTGAGTGCTCGAAAAACAATACATGAAAGAAGCATACTGCTAAGTGCAATTCCTAACATCCTCCAGAGTCCATAGCACATAAAAAGAAATGTCAAATATGAATAAGCAATTCCAACTGTTTCCATCGCAATAGCATGCGAGATAAACAATGCGAATTTCTCTCACATAAAATTTCTTTTTTTGAGGAGTTGATGCTTTTTATCTCGTTTGGCAAAAAACTCGGGAAAAGTAAGCAAAATGATTGTCATAATGCTTAGAATTCCTGCTAATCAAAGAGAAATATAAGTCAATAACCTAGGAGAAAGCATATCCTCGATACCTATAAATAAAAGATTTGAGATCAAACTATAAAAAATATATAAAATCTGACTCCGGAGGCTGACTTACCTCAAGAGTCTGATTTCTCTTTTTATGCATTTTTTACTGCTTGTGCCACAACCTGAGCTACTCCTTTATCCAAAGCTGATGGGATAATTTCATCTTTTGAAGGAGATTTTACATAATCAGCAAGTGCTTTAGCAACTGCAATAAGGTGTTTATGCTCAAATTGAGGAATTCTTGCTTCTAACGCACCTTTGAAAAGACCAGGAAACGCCAACACATTATTAACTTGATTTGGGAAATCTGAACGACCAGTTGCTACAATAGCTGCTCCTCATGCATAAGCCTCATCAGGCATAATCTCAGGTTCAGGATTTGAAAGTGCAAAAATAATTGGATCCTTTGCCATAGTACGAACTTCGTTTGAAGAAATCAGATTTGGTCTACTTACTCCAACAAACACATCTGCATTTACTAGTACTTCAGCAAGTGTTCCAGCTTGATCATTGAGATTGGTAGCAATTCGTGGAGTTTTGTATTGATTGAGATCGTTTCTAGCTGAGTGAATCGCCCCCTTAGAATCGGTGATAATAATGTGCTTTGCACCATACGCTTGCAAAAGCTTGGCAATCGAGAGTCCAGCAGCTCCTGCTCCAGCGATAACGATCTTAATTGATCAGATTTCTTTATTTGTTAATTTGAGTGCATTGATGAGTCCAGCAAGCACTACGATCGCAGTTCCATGCTGATCATCATGGAAAACTGGGATATTTAGTCTTTTTTTGAGTTCATCTTCGATATAAAAGCAGTTTGGAGCAGAAATATCTTCGAGATTTATTCCTCAGAACGTTGGAGCGAGATTTTCAACAATTGAAATAATCTCATCTGGATTCTGGGTTTTAAGCACGAGAGGGATAGCATCGACTCCGCCAAATTCCTTGAAAAGAACAGCTTTCCCCTCCATCACAGGAAGTCAGGCAAGCCCTCCTATATTTCCTAGTCCAAGTACGGCTGTACCATCACTCACCACGGCGATAGTTCTCCCCTTTCGAGTATAATCATAAGCTGCATCAGGATTTTTTGCTATTTCTAGACAAGGTTGTGCAACTCCAGGGCTATAGTAAGTAGCCATATCATCTCTGGTTTCGAGAGGAACACGAGAAGATACCTCAACTTTTCCAGTGTATTTTTTATGCTCAATAAGTGCTTGTTCATAATAGTTTTTTGCCATTTTTTAATATATGATAAGATAAAAGTTCAAATTTCTCAGAAGAAAAAAAGAACATAATGATAATATTTTTTTGTAATAGTATTTCAAGTAATATTTACTTGTATTTATCTATTGAATAATTATACTAAAAAAAAACAAAAAGTAAAGTATGCATAAACAACTCTTTCAAACGATCCTAAAAGGGATCTCTATTCTCATCTTATTTTTCCGGTACTTTTTGCCTATCATAGCAATCTCTGTACTGGTTAATGTGATCTGCTTTCACTCAAGCATGGAACTCTTCTTGATTCTATTTTGGAAGTCGATCTTAACTACAATTATCACTGTTCTCTGTATCCTCTATGGAGTAAAACGAGAACATAATCAGAAACAAAAGTCAAAAATCAGACTTTTCTTCTGGTTTTTTCTCCCAATGATTCCGTATCTGGAATTGATTGCGATCGGATGGTATGAGCACAATATTGTGCTTTTTATCAAGAAAACTCTGATGTATCTGCTGAGCTATGGTGTGCTGTCTTGTTATTACACTTTTGCCAAAGAAATCAAAAGACTCTCAAAAAGTGCCTGGCAAATCGCAACTCCAAAACGCAAGCAATCACCCAAAAAAAAGAAAAAAAGGAGCTGAAACTCAGTTCCTTTTCTCTATTGAAGAAAAATTAAGCAATCTGAATATCTTGAAATGCTGAGGTAAGCTCTTGTTGAATTTCCTGAAAAGCAAATGCAAAATGATTTCTCAGACGACCGTCTTTGAGCAATTGGAGATTGATTTGATCAATGAGATCTTGGATTCCCTGAGTATATAGGGCGAGATCATTCGGATTTTTGATAAGTCCAATAGCGAGCTGTCTTTGCAGATCCTTGGTATAAAGCCTAAGCTGAACGATTAACTTTACCACAACATCTACAAATTCAGAGTCAAAAGATTGTAAAATCCCTCCTCCATACTGAGAAGTTTGCTCGCTAGTCATATCAAGCACTGCAAAAAGAGCATCACAAGTCTGAGAAATTCTATCCAAAAGTGGAGACATTTTAGTAAGGGTTGATGATGGTGCGGCTTTAAGTTCGTTCATTTTCATATCAGTGAAAGAGCTAAAATTGATTAACACTTCAATTGTATTCAAAAAATCAAAAAAGTAAAAAAAATCAGACCTCCGAAGTCAGATTTTTCTTGCCATTTTATTTTTTTGTGATAAAATATTTGAGAAAGAAGAAAAGATCAGTCAATATGCTAATTCTACTAATTTTAAGATAACAAAATTAAACATAATCAAAATAAAGCTTTACTTCTGGCAACTCCTCTGCAAAGATCTGTAAAAAATGCTCCCAAACAGGATTATCAATCTTGACTAAACCATTCTCTTGAGGTGAAACGAGAGATCGAAGGTCAGAATTTGGATTTTTTTTCTGCATTTGCTTAAAATCACCTGGATTATAAATCAAAGATGCAATAAACACAGATGATACCTTGGTAAAATCAATCTCAGCACGAAGCTTTTGCAAAAGTTCACGATAAAGATTCTCGTAATTTTGAACGGGTAAAAGTGGCAAAAAACGAAGCCCTACTTTGTATCCCTTAGCAATCAAGGTTTTGACCCCAGAAATCCTAGCATGCAAAGGTGCAGTCCCCCTCTCATATCTACGAATAATAGCTTCTGGATTGAAAGAAAAAGAAAATTCAGTATTGATCGGAGGTTTTCATTCATTTGCTGTAAGAATTGAATTGATAACTGGACTCTTGGTTCTCGTCTCCATCAAAACATTCTCAAATTGCTCAAAAAAAGGAATAAAAGTCTGATTAAATTCTGTGAGCATATCGATCCCCTGAATATCACTATAATTACTTGCATAAAAACTAATGGGTCACTGATATCCTTCCTCTCTCAAGGATGAAATCTGATTTTGAATCTTTTGTTTTATCTCATCATAATTGACAAAAATAACACTATGCTGAGTTTTGAAATTTGCCTTGAGATAGCAATATTCACAATCATAGACGCAATTGAGACTTGTTTTGAAAAAAAAGGATTTTCCTGGTCGTCAGTAGTTTTCAGGAACAGAAAGAATCGGAATATGATCCTGTACTGCCAGAATAATAGCAGGTTCGAGTTGCTGAGTCCCGATATTTTTATCAAAAATATTTTTGTAATGATCTATTTCCAGAACTTGAGCACTGGGAAATTTAGCAAGAATTCTCTGCGTGAGAGAATAGCTTTTTGCTTTGGTTTCTAAATAGATAAGCATAATGGAAGAAAATTATAAAAAAACCGACCAGCCGTAGCAATACCTATCATCTCTCCTTAAGGAAAGGTGGGTCGCTCCTCGCTATCTTGGAGATAGGATTTTGCCCCCATGAAATAAGTTGAGAATTTTGATAAGTGGTTTCACTACGAGAAAGTCAGCCTTGATCTGTTTATAATTTTTTGCTGAGGAATGTCAAATAAAAAGAAATCTGATTTTTGTGCTAAAGGTATTTAAGCTTGATTGCCGGGTTTATTATTTAGATTTCGTTCAGCTTCTTCTCAACTAATAAAACGATAGGTTTTGGTCTTTACACACTTCCCCTCAGCATCAATTTCTCCTACTTTGTAAGTGATAGCAAACCTAAATGGATCTTGGTGGATACTTTCTATATCTTTTGTACAAGTAGCTCAAATTTTCACAACAGTTTCTGGATATTTGATTTTACATAATACTGAGTAACCCACCCCAAATCTAGAAAATTCTTTTACGCGTTCCCAATCACCAGGACAATTTGGAGTTGAAAAAGTAGCCTTCCTAAACAAGATACGCCATCATAATTCATCAGTAATTGTTGTAAGCTTAGCAGCTTCAAGTGCTACTACTTTCGTCTTCAATTTTTCTACTTCTGTCTTCAGTTGAGTTAGCTCAGTATCTTTATTTTTGAGATTTTCTACCTCAGTTACTAATTGATCTCGATTATCAGCTGTAAGTCTGTTTTGATTGGTAGGATTGGCTGCTTTAAGAGATCGGAGAGAAGTTTCTGTTATCGTTGTTGGACGAGGCGGTCTATGAGTGAATCGTGATGCTGAGATCCCTAATCCTATTGCACAGATAAGCACAAGATTTAACGTAAATAATAATTTTTGTTTCATGTGTACGGAAAAAAGAATTAAAAAACCGATTTTGGCGATCGTTTGACAATAACACAAGATTTTTACCAAACAAAAAAGACACCTTAATCTTTGGTGCCTATAAAATCATACATTTGAAATCCCTGATAACTCAGTTTTTTAATCAATCAGATTTTCCAAAGACTAAAATGTCTTTTTTCTCATTGATTAAAATTTTTCTAAGTACCAGAAAAATAGTATTTTCTGTTATTTTCTTAGGGTATGTATGATTTAATTTTATAGGCGAAGTGAGTATATCTAAAAATCGAAGAATTGCAAGTTTTTATTGAAAAAATCAGATTTTTCAAATCTCTCAAAGAATAAAGAAAAACTGACCTCTCGATGAAGTCAGTCTTTTTTCTTTTTTAGTTTCAATATATTAGTTTACTCCTCCAGTAAGCGTATTCAATGTCACAGTATCTCCAACTTCTTTATGAAGAGGCACTTGGATTTCCATTCCTGTTTCAATAGTCGCAGGCTTGGTTCCTGATTGAGCTCTATTCCCCTTAATACCAGGAACAGTTTCTGTAATTACATAAGAGATAGTAGAAGGAAGGATTACATTGATCACATTTCCTTTATAAATCTGAATGTATACATCGAGATTGTCCTTGAGATATCCAGTGATGTCCTCAATAGTGTCAGCAGCAATTTCATGGATTTCTCCAGTATCATTCTCCATAAATGAGTACGTATCTCCACTATTGTAGAGATATACAGCATTTTGAGTAGAGATGTCAGCTTGATCCATTGTTGTACCTGATTTTACAGTGATATTTTGTACACCATTGGTAAGAAGATTTCTCACTTTATAAGTATAAGATCCTTGTCTTTGTTGCATCTGCATAAAAGAAAGGTCAAGTACCTTAAAAAGTTGTCCATCCATTTCGAGAACAGTTCCCTTTTTTACTTCAGCAGCATCGATTTTTACCATTGTTTTTGATCAAAAACTAAAAATTTACCTCTCTAGACTACGGATTTGACCACAATTTTCAAGTCAGATTTTTTTCTTTTTTCATTTTTTTATACCAGAGAATAGTTCGAAACTCTATATTTATTGAATAGCCATTCACAATAAGTAAGGCATAATTTAGAAAAAAGTCAGAAATCAGACTTCTGACCCTTTTCTTGACCATTAAAAGTTTTATTTGATGATACCTTTTGCTTTGAGCGCATTATAACACTTTCCATCTTCGTGATGCACAATCGCCGCCGCTAAAGTATCAGAAGCAATATCCTTAAGCTGAGTTTTTATTGAAACTCAAAGATATTGTGCAAGTTTTGTTGCATAATGAGGATTAGAAGGATCGTATTTTTTAGCCCATTGGATAAGGGTAAAAGTTGGCTTATAGATTTTACTCATTCCTGTTTGCCATTTGCTAATCATAGATGTAAAAGCACTCCATCCTGCTTCAAGTGTCGAAAAAACAGCAAATCATCCTTTATCTTTCCCCACATCTCCATTCATCCTTAGATTGCCTGGATTCTTATTTCTTACCGCACGAGAGTTTCCAAACTTGGGATAATTGAGATCCCAAAGATGATCTATCTGTTGCAAGATTTGATCTGAAGTCACCTCAGCATTATCAGGGAGAGAACGCTTTGCCAAAAAATAGAGCTGACTATACCAAATTTCCTCTTGAGGAGTCAACGTAGGTAATCCAGCAAGAAGCTTAGTCTTGAGAAAAACCTGGAGATCTAAAAACTTAACTTTTTTCAATTCAGCAAGATATTTTGTTTGCAGTTCTGATTTTGCTTGAGGATTAAGCTTTGCAAATGTTTGATCTAGAGCTCTTTCTAGTTTAGTAAGATATTCAGATTTAGTAGAAATATCAATCAAACTTCTTTGAGTTCAAGAATCAACGATATTCTGATTATCCTTATTTTCTAAAGGATTTTCTGTTTTGGAAGGAGGCATAGTAATAGAAACGGTAATATAAAACTAGTTATTTTCATCAAGCTCTTTGAGCAACCAGTCATCAATTAGCAAAATTACAATTCCAATAATGAATGCTAGGAGGTAGGCCCAATTTTTATGTTCTGGGAGAAAGTAGTGATCTAACACTCCAAAAACCGCCCACCAAACCATCATAATTGCAATTGCTGAGAGGAGGATTTTGAGGTTAATCTTGAGATGAGACTTGAATCCTTGCATCTGATCTATACTTAGCAAACTAAACTTTACTTAATTATAGCGGGATGAGGAGTTTTTTGCAAAAAAATGAGAATAAAAAAAGAGGAAGTCAGACTTCTCCTTTTTGTTAATCATCATAATCATCGTAATCCTCTCCATAAGTGTCTTCTTCAATTTCTACTTGTGCTTTAGGTTTTCTTCCTCTTTTCTTTTTCCCAAGATTACTATTCATCTTATCAATTTCATCTTCGATTCCAAGCATTTTTTGGAGTTCTGGATGTTCTTTGAGTTTTTGAAGGACTTTTTGTTCAACCTGTCTGATTCTCTCTCTGGTTACTCCAAACTCTTCTCCCACCTGCTCGAGTGTAAATTTTGGTCCATCAATTCCATATCTCATCTTGATAATTTTGGATTCACGATCATCAAGCATTCCAAGGATCTTTTCGAGATTTTCACTCAAAGCTGCTCTCTCTGCTATTTGATCTGGTCTGCTCGTATTTTCATCTTCGATAATATCTCCTAGGGTTTCTTTTCCCTCCTCTCCTACAGCATTATCCAGTGAAATATTTCCAAAAATTACCTCCTTGAGTTTTTTGATCTTGTCTAGTGTTCGCTCGAGTTCCGTTGCTACTTCTTGATCGGTCGGTTCACGATTGAATCTCTCAAAAAGTTCTTGGTGTTTTTTATTATAAATCTTATTTTCCTCAAGAATATAAGCTGGAAGTTTTACATTTTTAGTCATATCAGCAATAGCTTTTGTGATACCTTGCTTGATCCATCGTGTCGCATAGGTTGAAAACTTAAAATCCTTATCTGGATCAAATTTTTCGATTGCTTTGGTTAATCCAATATTTCCCTCATTGATCAGGTCTGAAAAGGTCAAACGTGCTCCAAAAAATCTTTTTGCTATCGAAATCACTAGTCTAAGGTTCGCTTCAATCAGCTTTTTTTTGGCTTCTTCATCTCATTTTTTCACTCTTTTTGCTATTTCTTTTTCTTCTTCTGGAGTGAGCAATGGAATTCTTGCTACATCAGAAAAATAAAGCTTGATAAAGTCCTTGTAGGTCTTATCTAAAAAATCCTCAGTCTTATTAGAAGCTCCGTAAAGTGTAATTTTACCAAGGCGAATTTCAGGTTTTGTCGCTTCCTGTTCTTTTTCTAGAACCTCTTCAAGCGTAATAATTTTGATGCTGAGTTTTTCACATAGTTCATAAAATTTCTCGATAAATTTAAAATTTTCTTCCAAATCTCACACTGCTGAAAGCAACTCTTCTTCATCAACTTTCCCTGTATTTGCCCCTTCTTCGAGCAATAATTGCAAAGGATCACTGAGTTCTGTAATCTCGTCTTGAAACTCATCTCGGAGCTTTTTTTTGATCTTGTCCATTAACTATGCAATAAAAGTTAAAAGTCTGATTTTTTTCATAGATTTTTATCCAGCATTAGAAATCATCATCCTCATCAAAATCCTGAGACTCCTCGTTCACTGGAGTCTGATTTTTAGGTTTTCTTCCTCTTTTCTTTTTCCCAAGATCGCTCTTCATCTTATCAATTTCATCTTCGATTCCGAGCATTTTTTGAAGTTCTGGATGTTCTTTGAGTTTTTGAAGGACTTTTTGTTCAACTTGTCTGATTCTTTCCCTGGTTACAGCAAACTCTTCTCCTACCTGTTCGAGTGTAAATTTTGGTCCATCAATTCCATATCTCATCTTGATAATTTTGGATTCACGATCATCAAGCATTCCAAGAATCTTTTCGAGATTTTCACTCAAAGCTGCTCTCTCTGCTATTTGGTCAGGCCTGCTCGTATTTTCATCTTCAATGATGTCTCCGAGAGTTTCTTTCCCCTCCTCTCCTACGGCATTATCTAGCGAAATATTTCCAAAGATCACTTCCTTGAGTTTTTTGATCTTATCTAGTGTTCGCGTAAGCATTTCACCAATTTCCTGGTCTGTTGGTTCACGATTGAATTTTTCAAAAAGATCTTGATAAGCTTTGTTGTAGATTTTGATTTCTTCAAGGATATGAAGTGGAATTTTCACATTTTTTGCCATATCGGCAATAGCTTTGGTAATAGATTGTTTAATCCATCGCGTCGCATAAGTTGAGAACTTAAATTCCTTATCTGGATCAAACTTTTCGATTGCTTTTGCAAGCCCCATATTTCCTTCATTGATCAGGTCTGAAAAGGTCAAACGTGCTCCAAAAAATCTTTTTGCTATCGAAATCACTAGTCTAAGGTTCGCTTCAATCAGCTTTTTTTTGGCTTCTTCATCTCATTTTTTTACTCTTTTTGCTATTTCTTTTTCTTCTTCTGGAGTGAGCAATGGAATTCTCGCTACGTCAGAAAAATAGATTTTGATAAAATCTCTGTACAAGGCATCAGATGGTACTTCTGTTTTTCCAGGAGTGCTATATAACGTAAGCTTCCCTAAACGAACTTCTGGCTTTGTAGTTGCTTGTTCCTTTTCGAGTACCTCTTCTACAGTAACAATTTTGATACCAAGTTTTTCACAGAGATCATAAAACTTCTCAATGAGCTTGAGATTTTCATCTAAATCATCTACTGCAGAAAGCAAGTCCTCTTCATCAACTCTTCCAATAGCGATTCCAGATTCGAGCATAAGTTGTAAATGCTCGGTGAGTTCGTTGATCTCATCTTGAAACTCATCTCGGAGTTTTTGTTTGATCTTGTCCATTAACTATGAAATAAAAGGTAAATATAGGTCAAATCCTAAGAATAAAAGAAGTTTAAAATCAGATTTTTTATTTTATTCTTAAATATTTGACATTTTTTATTTTTAGTATATAATATTGACTGTGTAGTAGAACCTTATAAGTGAAAAGCTATGGATGCATAGCCTTTTGCGGAGAAATAGCGAGCGGCCGTGACCCGACTTTGCTATTTTTTTTATTAAAAAAATCACAAAAAAAGGAGCTTCCAAAACTAGTTTTTGGTTGGAAGCTTGATAACATAGGTTTCTTTACTATTAGCTCTACATGAATTGGGCTTAAAAAGTTTGATATTTTTGGCTCAAAATCTCTTTTTGATCTTGGCAACAAACTCATCAAAACCTGGCCCCATAAATACTTTGATCGCAAAAGCCCCAGTTGGAGCCAAAAGTTGATCATACATTCGATAGGTCTGCTCTAGCAAATCAATCGATCTCATCGCATCAATATCCTTGAGCCCAATCGTATTTGGAGCGACATCAGACTGAATAAAATCAAAAGAAGAAACCTGATGTTTGTGGAGGATTTCCTTTACCTTATCGATTTCAGTAACATCCTGCATATAGGTAGTGAGACCCGGAAGATTGAGCTCTACTTTTTTGAGATCAAAGCCAATAAGTTGATAATCATGCACTTTAAGCTTTTTAAGTTGAGCAATAGTATATTGAATCCAACTTCCCGGTGCACAACCGATATCGAGAACATTTTTGGTCGAAGGAGAGATCAATGAGAATTTGTCTTGAATTTCTTCTAGTTTGAAAGCTGAACGAGCTTTATATCAGTCTTTTTTAGCTTTTTTGAAATAGAAGTCATAGGGATTATACATCTAAGTTTTTATGCTTTAATACTAAAAAACCAAAAGCAGTAGAGCATTATTCTACTGCAATGATTTTTACATCTTTTCTAGATCCTTCGTGTCTCATCTTTACAGTCTGTCCTGCCTTTCCTCCTCTCACCGCCTGTCCAACAGGAGATTCAAAGGAAATTTTCAAACCATCTTCAACTCCGATTTCTCCAGTTCCGACAATGGTAAAGGTATATTGCTTTTCTTCTCCATCTTGTTCTTTGATAGCTACGGTCACTTTGGATCAGAAGTCTACAACTTTTCCAACCTTGCTTACGTCTTTGTCTTTTTCAACAATTTCTACATCTGCAATGAGATTAGTAATTTCAGCAATTCTAGAGTTGATAAAGTCCTTATCTTCCATTGCTGATTTGTATTCAAAGTTTTCTGAAAGATCTCCCATAGCTTTCGCCTCAGCTAATCTCTCCAAAACGGCAGGCAATTTGTCCTGTTTGAGCTCCTGAAGCTCTGCAATCAATTTATCATACCCTTCTCTAGTAAGAAAATTTTTACTCATAATATGTTGGTGATGCAAAAATAAAATCTTTGGTAGCCGCTAAGGGCCAATGACTATCTAGAGAACAAAGCCCCCCAGAATCCAAGCACTCTTCTCTTTCGTTTGTCAAATGCATGAGCTACGAGATCAGTTGCGATCTTGAATCCCTTGTGATTTTCTACTACAAACTTTTCTCCACCAAAATTGAAGATAAAATCTGCCTCATAAAGTCAGTTTTTATTTCTTTCAATAGTGTATTCTACAATTACTTTTGCATCTACATTATTAGCATAGATTTTTTTGAGGATAGTTTGTCCTTTGTTGGCAAGCTGATGCTCTACGGCTTTTTTGATATCAGCTTCCATGTTTTCAGTAACATTCACAAACTTAAATTTAACATCTGCTACAGTCAAGAGTTCTTGTGTCATTTTTATTAAGATAGAATATAAATTCCCGCAAGGCGGTTTTTTACTTTGCTTCAAAGATCTGCAAAGCTGTTTTGAATTTCAAATAGAAATACAAAATTCGTGAATCATTTTACGGAAAAGCAAAAAAAAAGCAAGTCTGAGTGATTTTTTTGTTGTGATTTTTGTATGACAAAGAAAAAACAAGAACTAAAATCAGATTTTTTAATTTTTATAACGATTAAATACTACAATTTGAATCTTTTTCTTTACTATTGAAAAATTTTTCTCATAAAAGCTTGCTTTTTTGATATATATATGTATAACTATGTTGTTTTATTTCAAAAGGAGGAAAGATGAAAAAAACCTGCGTCACTGGACTAAAAAACCTGGAGAGCTTTATAGATATTCTTCAGGTTAGTGCTGAGTACAATAGAATTAAAATTCTTTGTCTTTTGGCTGATGCTCACAATAATCCTAGAAAGATTTGTACTTGTAAAGATTGCGACTGTGAGACAGTAGGGGGGATGTGTGTTTGTGAAATAACAACACTCTTGGACAAGCCTCAAGCTCTGGTATCGCACCATCTCAGTATGCTCAAGAGAGTTCAGATCGTATCTACTCAGAGAGTTGGTAAAAAGATCTACTATCTTCTCAATAAACCACTTTTTGAGCAGTTCCAGGAAAATCTGAAAACCGTATTCCATATGAAGTAAAACTAATTTTTCTCAGTCATTTGCTGAGATAACAATGTTTTTTATACTCTAAATATTATTACGATGTCAGTACAACATGTAAATTCAAAAGCTGAATTTGATAACATTTTAGCTACTTTTGATGGAGTAGTTTTGGCAGATTTTTTCGCAACTTGGTGTGGACCTTGTAAAATGCTTTCACCTATCCTTGATGAACTTGCACAGGAAGTAGATCCTACAAAAGTAAAGATCCTCAAGATTGATATCGATGAAGCACAAGACCTCGCTCAAGAATATGGAGTAATGTCAGTTCCTACTGTATTTGTTGGGGTAAATCATGAAATCAAGGAAGGTTTTCTTGGAGCTAATCCAAAGATCTTCTATAAAGAAAAGATCGAAGCATACTCTACACCAGCTACTAACTAATCGTAGACTTCATTTGGCTATAAGTTCATAAAAAAGAGAGAACTCTGATTTCAGTCAGAGTTTTTCTTTTTTGATAAAAGATGATATCTTGATGTTGCAAAAGTCCGTTTTTTTTCTATACTGCAAGTATTTATTTACACTAAATGAAATGGAAAGAAAGCTTGGACTACTCTATCTAGGAAGGATGGAAGAAGAAAAAGGATTTGATCTAATTTTGAATGCTATGAGAAAATATAATTGAGAACTCCCCTTTGATCTCTATATCTTTGGAAAAGGGAGCAAAGAAAGCGAACTGTTAGAACTTCAAAAGGAATTTAAGCAAATCCATTTTTTTGGACGAAAACCACTTAGCGAAGTCGAGAGATATTTGGACAATATCGATTATTGCTTGATGCCCTCTCTCTGTATCGAGACTTTTGGATTGAGTGCTGTTAATGTGCTGGATTGGGGGATCCCTGTGGTATGATTTAAAAAGTGAGGTCTAATGCCGTTTGTCAGAGATTCTTATGATATTGTGAAACAAAGAGGAGAAACTTTACAAGAAAAATTTGAAAACCAGCTTGAAGTATTGATAAACGAGAAAAAGAATCAGAATTCTGACTTTTTTGCTCATTTGTCTCAAGAGTGCAAAAAAATTGCTCATCGCTATAGCAAGGACAGACGATTTGAAAAATTTCAGGAATATACTTTTGATTTTAAATGTAAAAAAATTGTACTCGTGAGCGACTTTATCAATCCAATTGGATGAATTGAAACCTATCTGCACGAGGTAAGAAATTTGCTTGTGAGCAAAGGCTATCAAGTCAAACTCTTCGGAAGTCAGTGTCCCAGTGGGTTTTGGGGAAAAGTGAAGAAATATCTCGGACTCGGATTGAGCTTGGGAAATATCTGAGAAGCTCGAAGGCTCAAAAAATTTGTCAAGCAAGAGAATCCAGACTTGATCTGGTTTCATAGTATGATCAGGCGAGAGGGACGAATGCCGATCGATGCCATCAAGACAAGCAAAGCAAAAAAACGAATGATGTATCACGATTTGGGATACTTTCACCCCTACCCTAGCAAAGTACAAAAAGTCGAGGAAGTCCAAGGGCTTTCCTTTACTACCTTCCTCAAGATGGCTCAAACAAAAAATCCACTTAAGCTCCTTCTTGTAGCTGGTAAGCGAATTTCTCTTAACTTTTTGAAAAAGAGCCTCAATCGCGATATTGATCTCCATTTGGTGCCCTCAAGTTTTATGGTACCCTTGGTCAAGCAGTCGATAAAAGTATCAACCGATAAAATTCAGACTTTTGAACACTTTATCCAAAAATAATAGCATAATCCTCAGAACACAATCACTCTGAGGATTTTTTGGAAAAATTCAATATAATGCAAAAAAGCTTAAATCAGACTAATTTTGACTAGTTCTCCATGAGGATCAAGGAATTCCAATTGATAAGCAGTGAGTTGCATTGGCAAAACATCCTCTTTACCATACAGATAATCTCAGACAATTGGAAGTCCGTGAGATGAGAGATGATACCTGATCTGATGTGTCCTTCCTGTAAAAATCTGTAAAAAAATTTGAACTCTGTGATCAGTTTTTTTTTCTATTTTTTGGATTTGAGAGATTCAGAGCTTATTTTGAGGATTTGGTACTTTGGCTTTAACAATTTCCGAGATAGTAAATGGAAGATGATCATCAACTTGATCTAGAAATTTTTGACCTTCAGGAGTGATCTCACAGATGGCAGTATATCGCTTGTGAAGGGGAACTTGAGCTTTGGATTGTAGAGAGTCAGACTCAGATTTTTCTTGGAATAGTTTTTTGAAATGCTGAAGTCAGAATTCAGTTTTAGCAATAATCATCAGACCATCAGTATCCTTGTCGAGACGGTGCAAGAGGCCTGCTCTGATAAAATTTCACACACTCGGAAGCTCCTTAAAATGATGATACAAAAATCATACTACACTTGGCTTTGCTACATCCCGAATACTATTAGGATGAGAAAGTACTCCTTTGGGCTTATTTATTACAAGGTAATCTGCAGTTTCCTTGAGGATCGGGATATCAAGTTTTGGTGCTTCTTCTAGGATAATAGGCGAGAGAAATCTCTCCAAATCATCAATCTGAATATGATCTCAAGGCTTAAGCTTAAGTGACTTTTTGGCAGGCTTTCCATTGACTAGGATTCCCTCTCTGGAAATGATATGATGAAAAAAATTTCTCGAATAGGAAAACTGCTTGGTCAGCCAAGTATCTAATCTTTCTATTGTTCAAGAAAAAATAAGCTCGTGCATAAGGGAAAAAAGTCTAAAAATCTAAGACCATCGCAATGGTTTTCCTACATTGTAAAGGTTCAGTTACAAAAATCAAGAATTTTTTTGGGAGAAAGAAAAACCTCAGTCTAAAACCGAGGTCTAAGGATAAATGATGTATTATTCAGATTTTTCTGTATTTTTTTCATTTTCTGAAAGTTCAAGATAGAGCTTTGAGAAAGCAATATTTCGCATAGTAGCTGTCCAAAATACTCCGATGATAAGACAAAGAACACCTAGAATATTCCAGAGCAAGAAGTAGAAATGGAAACCGATCAACTTCCAAAAATGTCCAGAAGTAATATTCCAAGAATGACGTAAACTTTCAATAATTCCACAATCTTTGTCTACGATTGTCATATTTACAAACGAAAGTCTTATCCCAATCCGAACAGCAACAAAGATCGCAACCAATACTGCAAGGATGACACCTACTTTCACTATTACAAAAGGAATTCCTCGAAACCCAGCAATAGCAACCGCAAGGGTTCATCGTATTATAGATAATAACCCAGCTCAGTATGCCAAGATTGAAAAGAGGAAGTTTACACCTACGTTTTTCCAAGTTGTTTTTTCCGTAAATTGAGCCAAAAAGTCACGAAAACCAAGTTCCTCTTTCTTTGCCCACCCCAAGAAAAGAGGAATCAACATAGCCATTACGATAAGTTAAATAATCGTACTGATGATATTAGCTTCATATTCAAAAAGCTCCTTACTTCCTTCCCAAACCTTAGTTGCCCATTCTGATCAAAATCCCAAGATGACTCCGATAACAAAAAGTATCAATCCAATCAAAAAGATCACTCTTCATTTTCCTCTTGTTCAAGCCATTTCTCGTCCGAGTGATTTAAGTTCTTGAAGATTCATTTTTCGTGCTGTTTTCATAGCGACAATGATAAGAAAATAAAAGTTTTTTGAACAAAGGTTATTATATGATTCTACAATAATAAATCAAATGATTTTAATTTTTAGTGAAAAAAATCCCTAGCCAAAAGTGACTAGGGAAAGCGTTTTAACAAAGCTGATTGCTTCACTTGCTCGAGGAAGAAATACATCTCGAACGCTTTTATGTATATCAATTTACCTAAAAAAGTCAAGCTATTTTATCAAGAGAAGAGAAAAACTGTTTTGATGCTCAATGTTTTGAGCTTTTTCTTAATTTTATCTATATTTTTCTGACAAAAACCCCTCACTTAGTCTCTAGTCGTTTTTTTGACTTAAATGAGCCTTTCTGATCAATTCACGAATATCTCCA
>CAUQDZ010000008.1:0-34675 GCA_963517005.1 uncultured bacterium | reverse complement strand
GAGAGATGTAGATTACTTCTCTTATGTACTCAATTCTAGAGATCTCTTTGTAAAAAAAAATTAAATAAGAAAGACTCTTATTTCTCAATCAAGAGATATTGAGTCTTTTTTTATTAAATATTTTTCTCTTGACATTCTATAGATATTTTATATTATAAAATCAGATATATAAAATTAAAAAATAATCATGAAAGCTTTAACTTTAGAACTCAATCTTCCTAAAGAGAGTAGTGGATATGAGGTAAAATTTATCGTTAAACACGATGGACAAACTATTCATACTGGAGGAGTAATACTTCCCCCAGCACTAATCTCCAAGAACAAAACCCCTCCAAAATCTACTTTGGTTGTCGCTTATGAGGGGGCACAACTTCTTAATCAAGAATTTACCTCTCCCAAGATCATTCCTATTAACACAACTACGCTCTAGTCACTCTAGAGCGTTTTTTCAATAATTTTCAAAAGAAAAAAAATAGCACCCAAAAAACTTACCTGCTACAATAATGTCCCAAAAATTAAAGTAATAGCAATTCTCAAGCTTGATAAAAAAATCTTAAAAAAGTCTTGCATTTTTTGATAGCATATATATACTGTACGTGCTACGAAAAAGAACAAGGTAAGAAAAAAAATAAACCTGACATTCTTATTCGTTCGATATCCTGATTCAGACTTCTTTCTTATTTCAATAATCTGATCAGGGCAATCCCTCGTGGATCTTTATTTACTTTAGTATATCAAAAGAAAATGGCAAAAATTATTGGTATTGACCTTGGAACCACAAATTCCTGTGTCTCTTATATGCTCGGAGACAAGTCCGAAGTAATCGCAAATGCAGAAGGAAATAGAACAACTCCTTCTATCGTCTATATCAAGGGAGACGAACTCCTCGTGGGAGATCTCGCAAAGAGAAAAGCTATCCTTGAACCAAAAAATGTAATCTACGAAGTAAAAAGATGGATCGGTAGAAAATACGATGAAGTAGCTTCTGAACTTAAAAATGTAACTTACGATACCAAAAAAGGTTCTGATGGGGGAGTACTCATCGTGGTAGATGGAAAAGAATATAAACCTGAACAAATTTCTGCATTCATCCTCCAGAAATTGAAGTCAGATGCTGAAAAATTCCTTGGAGAAACCGTTTCTCAGGCAGTAATTACTGTGCCTGCTTACTTTAACGATTCTCAAAGAAATGCCACAAAAGCTGCCGGAGAAATCGCAGGACTAAAAGTAGAAAGAATCATCAATGAACCTACTGCTGCTGCTCTTGCTTATGGAGAAGGAAAACAATCTGATGAAAAAATTGTAGTATTTGATCTTGGTGGAGGAACTTTTGATGTTACTGTGCTTGAAATCGGTGCTGAAGGAACTTTCCAAGTACTTTCAACTTCTGGAGATACTCAGCTGGGAGGTGCTGATTGGGATCAGAGAATCATCAATCATATCGTAGATGGATTCAAAGCAAAAGAAGGAATTGATCTCAGAGATAATACTATGGCAATGCAAAGAATTAAAGATGAAGCGGAAAAAGCTAAAAAACAACTTTCATCTGTAGAAAGAGTAGACATCTCAATCCCATTTATCACTGTAGGAAGCGATGGATTGCCAAGAAATCTAGATGAAACCTTGACAAGAGCACAATTTGAGAACCTTACTTCAGATCTCTTTAATAGATGTAAAGAGCCTGTACTTTCTGCGCTTTCAGATTCAAAACTCAATAAATCTGAAATCAACGACATTATCCTTGTAGGAGGATCAACAAGAATGCTTAAAGTAAAGCAAATTGTACATGAAATCTTCGGAAAGGAACCTAAATCAACTGTAAATCCAGATGAGTCAGTAGCGCAAGGAGCTTCTATCCAAGGTGGAATTATCCAAGGAGATGTAAAGGATATCCTCTTGCTCGATGTAACACCACTTTCTCTTGCTGTAGAAGTAGAAGGAGGAATTGCTCACGTAATGATCCCTAGAAACACTACCATCCCAGCGAAGAAATCAAATATCTATACTACTGCAGTAGATAACCAAAATGCTGTAACTGTACATGTAACTCAAGGAGAAAGACAATTCTCTAGAGATAATAAATCACTCGGTATGTTTAATCTTGAAGGAATTCCTCCAATGAGAAGAGGACAACCTCAAATCGAAGTAACCTTTGATATCGATGCAAATGGAATCCTCAAGGTACATGCACAGGAAAAATCTACTGGAAAGTCTCAAGAAGTGACTATCCAAGGATCAACCAATATCTCTGATGAAGATATCGCAAGAGCAAAAGCTGATGCTGAAAAATTTGCAGAAGAAGATAGAAAGAGAAAAGAAGTTGTAGAATCAAAGAACAAGCTTGAATCTCTCATCTATCAAATCGAAAACCTTATGAATGATCAAAAGGATAAAATTTCTCCAGAAGACAAAGAGAAAATTCAAAAACTTATCGCAGATGGTAAAGCTGTAAAAGATAGAGAAGATGCAGAAAAGACTCACATCGATTCTGAGATCGAGAGAATTCAGTCAGAATTTCAATCTCTTTTCCAAAAATACCAGGTACAACCTAATGCAGAAGGAGCTCAATCCTCAGCTCAAGGACAAAATCCGACAGATGGAGAAGTAATTGATGCTGGATAAGAACTATATAAATAAGAAAAAAGAGAGAAAAATCTGACTTCTCTCTTTTTTTATCTCAAAAAATGATCTAAGAAAAAAGTAGTAATGATCAAGGAAATACCTCAATACATTACTACTATTTTATCAGAAAAGCTTTTCATAAATCGCAGCAACCTGAGCTCGTTCTTCACGAGCTTTTTGGAGGATAGTTCTCATCCGAGAAAGTTCTCTTCCTAGCCAAGAAGTCTCCTTGGGAATCTCATCAATAACATTTTCCAAATCATCGATTGCTCCTTGATAGAAAGAGATCACCTCATTATAGAGCTTAAAAATCTCTATAAGAGATGTTTTCTTGTAGTTGTGAATGCTCCACCCCCACCAGCTAACTCCTATTAAGATCAACACAAAGAATCCAGTCAGACCAGCACTAATCAAAGGATCTTCATCAAATGCGTCTATATACAAGATCGCAAATATCCCAAGAAAAACTAGAATATAGTAGATCGCTAGTTGCTCATAAAAACCTTGAACAGATTTTTGCACTTGCTTTGCCTGATCAAGAAGATTTAACTTCAAGATCTCTTCAGATTTCTTTTTATCTTTTTCCATATTTTTTTTGTTTTAAGGGTTAGTAGATTTCTTTGGCTCATCTTGATTTACCAAAGCTTTCCTTTCTTCCTCTCTTTTGAGATAGGAGATCTTACGTCTTAGTTCTGCAGCATGCAGTATTGCACGCCACTGCAGTTCTGTTAGTTTTTCTATATCCATAATATTTTTTATTTTAGACAAAAAAACTATATAAAATAAATAAAAAAAGTCAAGACTTTTTGAAAGTTAATCAAATTTTCTTGACAAAATAAGGAAAAAAGATAAACTAAATCTGATTTTTTAGTTCTTGTTCATCATTGCCATGAAAATCCTCATTTCTCAAAAAAAAGCAATTAGTATGCTTGATATCGCTTCAAGATTTGTTTCAAAAAATTCTACCTTGCCTATTCTACAAAATATCTATCTCAAAGCATCTATCGACACTCTCCTTATTAGAGCTACCGATATGGAAAAATATATTGAGATTGAAATTCCTTGTCAAGTACAGCTAGAAGGTGCGATTACGGTTAATGCAAAAACCTTTCTTGATATTCTCAAAACTATCGATGCTGAGCAAGTAGAATTTTCTGTTGACCAAAAGACCAATATCCTCAGCATCAAAACAGAAAAAGATAATTTTGATATCAACGGAATTTCTGCAACCGAATATGTTGCATTGCCAGAAGTTCCTCAGGATAATAGCTTTATCATCGATACGCTCACCATCGCAAAGGGACTCGATCATGTAGATTATGCTGTTACAGAAAAAAGCTTTTCTCCTGTTCTTACCTGAGTTTTAATAAAAACAAAAAAATCTGATGCAGGAGAGCAGTTAGTCTTTGTCGGAACAGATAGTTTTAGACTCTCTGAATACAAAGTTCCCCAATCACTCAATTCAGATTTTTCCCTTATTATTCCAAAATCACTCATCAATGATCTCAAATCTGTCCTTAACTTTGCTATTAGCAAAGACTCTCCAGACATCAAGATTAACCATTCAGAAAACTTAATCGCTTTTTCATTTATGATCGATGAAGTCAAGATCATCACCACTTCACTTCTTATCCAAGGGAATTTTCCTGATTACGATAGAGAAGAGGTTATGCCTACAAACTTTGAAGTCAGCATTATGCTCGACAAAAACGAATGCGAAAAAGCAATCAAAAAAATCTGAATTCTGACTAGGGATATAAATAATCTCATTCAGATCAAGACAGATACTTCAAAAGTCATTATCTCCTCTGGTAAAACCGACAAAGGAGCAGGAACTACTGAAATCCCAGCAATTATTGATGGTAATGCAGAACTATTATCAGGACTCACTTTTGCAGTAAATGGAAGATACATTTCTGATTTTATCAAAACCATGGATGAAAATACTCTCATTTTCAATATCATTAATAGCCATAAGCCTATTGTTCTCATGGACAAAGATAATAGTTTCAATAGATATGTGGTAAGGCCTCTTCTTTGATAATTTATCTCACAAAATCTAGCTTATGAACAAGCAACACTGATTTACACTTATTGAACTCCTCTTCGTAATTATTATTTTGGGAATCCTTACAACAGTGGGAATTTGGAGATTTTGAGACCTTGGAACTGATCGCTATCATGCAGAAAGATGTTTTAGTAAAATTTACGGAGAGACTTCTAAAGCTTTTCATGAGATCGCTTTTGAAAAGGTACTGGATACTCAAAAACCAGCAAATGATATGGTGCTATTATTTTCTAAAGACCAAAACCAACTTTCTAAACAAATAAATTACGAAAATAAAAAAAATAACACTGCAGAAACGATCAATTTTTCAGACATTGATGGCTGTCAAAAAAAATGAAAATTTGCACTTAAACTAACAAATTCTTTAACGATAACTTTGCTTTCCTGATTGAAAAATAAAAATAATACTCGTTGAATGCAATTAGATTGATGAAATTATTTTACTGGAGAAGTAAAGTTTCAACTTTGTAATACCCAAGATACATCTTCTCACTGCCAAGAATTCTCAAAAATTCTCTTTGACTCAAGAGTATGAACTATCAAAAGATCTACCTGTAAATATTACAATGATGACAAACGAACTTGTAAAGAACGATCAGCAAATCTTGACTAAACCACGAAACTGGAGCGATAAAACCACAGCTCCTTTTTCCTTTTATGAAGTGATGGATTATCCAATTCCTGATAAAACTTCCCCCTTTTCGCGATCTCAAAAAAATTCAACCCTTGAGAGCTATTTGACCATCATCCGCAAATGGCAACGAATTTTTCGTTATCTGCCTTTTATTGAACAGGTTTTTCTCGCTAATAGTATCAGCTTCAATGCCACTAAACAAACATCAGATATAGATCTTTTTATCATTACAAAACCAAAACGCCTTCGAACAGCAAGACTCATCACTTCAATTCTTATGCAGCTTTTAGGCATCAAAAGGACTTCAACAAGCTCTGTCCAAAGATTTTGCTTAAGTTTTTTTATCAGTTCTGACAAGCAATCTCTCCAAGACCTTTTACTCAGTGAGCAGGATTTATATCTTCCCTATCGAATAGCTCATTTAGTACCTCTCTACGATCAAAAAGAGAAACAAAATCCTGAGTCAGTTTCTTCTTTTTGACAAAGTTTTTATGAACAAAATCTTCGAGTCACGAATTTCCTCCCAGATCGAACACCACAGCAACATATTTTTATCAATCTCACGACAAAACAGGGGAGCAGTTGATTAAAAAAATTTTTTGAAATATTTCTTATCTGAAAATTTTGAAATTTTCTAGAACAACAAATTATTAATATTCGAACTCCTCATATCCAAAAAAAAATAGATAAAAATCCTGACCTTCATCGTTCGGTTATCTTTACCACTCAGATGCTTAAATTTCATAACGATAAAAGAGCCGAAATAAGCCAAAAACTATATGATAACAAACAATTATCTACTGAAAAATAATTAGATAACAAAAATATAGCACATTTTATCAAAACACTATTGTCTTTTATGTCAAGATTGATAGAGTAGTTATTGCATAAAAATACCTCCTATGGGGAAACATTTATATTCTAGCTTCTCAGTAATGAACGAGATAAAAGCAGTATTTGACATAGGGAACAATAGTATCAAAGCTGTTGTATTCCAAAATGATAACGGTAAAGATGTAATCCTTGCCCAACAAGAAGAAGCCTCACTTGGACTTAAAAAAGGAAAAATTCTTGATGCTGAAAGATTTACAACCACAATCAATAAAATCGTAGAAAATTTTAGCAAAAAACTCGGAGGAGATTTTATAGAAAATGTAGTCATTTCTCTCTCTCATCCAGAGATGATCGTAAGCAGGATCTACGAATCAAAAAGAATCCTTCAAGAAGAAGTTACCGAAGATGATGCAGATCATCTTTCAAGAATCATTGGTGATATCTCAGGAAAAGACAACTACGAAACACTTAAAATTGTTCCTGTCTGCCGAGTCATTGATGAAGAAAAAAGAGAAAAAGATCCTGTAGGTCTTAAGTGTAAAAAACTCGAACTAGTAGCAGATGTCTTTCTGATACCAAAAAACTTTCACGCAGGACTTATCGATGCTTTTGACAAAGTAGGACTCAACATCGTAGATATTATTCCAAACATTCTAGCAACTCCAGAAATATGTATTGATTATGATCACAAAGATCTCGGAACTTTACTCATTGATATTGGTAAAAATCAAACAAGTTATGTGGTTTATGAAGAAGGTTATGTGGTTGCTTATGATACAATTCCTCTTGGATGAGAAGATGTAACCAAAGATATTTCTATCTGAATGCAAGTAGATATCAGAGATGCAGAAGAGATCAAAAGAACACTCTGAACAGCTATCATCACAGAAGATTTCAACGCAAATACTGAGATGGACTTAGCATTCCTTTCAGATATCATCAATGCTAGATATGAAGAGATCTTTAATAAAATCATTACTAGACTTAAGAAAATTGACAAAGATGGTAGACTACCTGGAGGAATCCTTCTTGTAGGATGAGGAAGTAAAATGAATAATCTTGATATTCTTGCGAAAGTACTCTTTAGACTTTCTGCTTCCTATGCAAAAGATATCACTATGAATATTGGAACATTAGGGAATAATATTCAATTTATCAATTTGTTAGCAGCTTATTATCGATCAAATAAATACATGGATATTGATTCAAGAAAGATGAGTTTTAAACCAGGAAAATTCCTTGGAAAGATTGCAGATTTCTTCAAATCACTTACTTAAATAAAGATCAAAAAACTGATATTTTTCTTCGTTTGGAAGAGTACATTTTAATTTGTATATTTGACAAAAAATGATTACTACTGAAATGATCCCAGATTTTATCCCTGGTGCTAAAATTAAAGTTTTTGGAGTAGGGGGATGTGGAAATAAAGCGATCAATAGAATGATCGATGAAGGAATGAGTAAAGAAGTTGAATTTGTGGCCGTAAATACTGATACTCAAGATCTTGGTCAGAGCAAGGCTCAAAAAACAATCAATATTGGACTCAATGTTTCAAAAGGACTCGGTGCTGGAGCTAATCCAGAAATCTGAAGAAAAGCTGCAGAAGAAGATGAAATGAATATCAAATCTGTTTTGCAAGATGCTAATATGGTATTTGTAACTGCTGGTATGGGAGGTGGAACCGGAACTGGTGCTGCACCAGTTGTAGCAAATCTCGCAAAATCTATGGGAATTCTCACAATCGGAATCGTAACAAAACCATTTTCTTTTGAAGGAAAAAAGAGAGCAGACAATGCTGAAGAAGGACTCAAAAAGATGAAAGAAGTTGTTGATACTTTGATCGTTATTCCAAATGATAAGATCTATCTCTCTATCGACAAAAAAACTACATTCAAACAAGCATTCTTGATGATTGACAAGATTCTCTATCTTGGAGTACAAGGAATCACAGATCTTATCACCAAGCCAGGAGACATCAATATCGACTTTGCCGATATCCAAACTGTGATGAAGGACTCAGGAAATGCTTTGCTCGGTATTGGATATGGAGTTGGAGAAAAGAGAGCAGTAGATGCTGCCAGACAAGCTATTTCTAATCCACTTTTGGAAACTAATCTTGATGGAGCAAAGAATGTAATCTTTGCAATCTCTGGAGGTGAAGATCTTACTCCTATGGAAGTAAGTGATGCTGCAGAAGTAGTAAGAGAAATTCTTGACGATGATGTAAACATGATTTGGGGAATGAGTTTGGATAATTCTTTTGAAGACGAAGTAAAGGTAACTATTATAGCAACTGGATTTGAAGAGCAGAGCAAAGAACCTGTAATCAAGACAGTTCAAAGAGATTTCCTCGGAAAAAGAACTGATCAACCAACTAGAACATCTGAAAACTTTCTTACAAGATCTGTAAGAACTGAAGCACAAAGTCAAGCTACTACTCAGGCTGATCCTACACCTGAAGTAGAAGACCTTGAAACTCCTGCATTCCTCAGAAGAAAAATGCAATAATACCACATATAACAACAATGTCAAGAGGATAAAAAGAGAAAAAAGTCAGATTTCTTGCTTCTTTTCTCTTTTATTCTTATACTTAAACTGTTTAGCAGTATTTTCAAAACAATGAAGCTCAAAATCGCAACTACACAAAATATTACCGCTTATGAATGAGAAATAAAAGAAATCTGACTTCCGACTGAGCAAGGCCTTCATACCTTGGTTCAGACAGCAACTCCAAGTGTGATCAAACTTATTCCGGGGATTGTTTCTTTTAAAGATGAAAAAGGAGAATTTCATAATATCAGCATTTCAAAAGGAATTGCTCTCATCAGTCAGGGAGTAATCAACATCACAGTCTCAACATTAACGACTTCACCTCTCAAAAAAATCACTGAACTCCGCAATAACCAATATCTTCTTGAGCTTAAACTCGCAAAGCTTAAAAATAGTGGCGATATTGAGGCTATCACAGCACTTATTCATCAGATCGAAAAAGTCAAAGCAGATATTCAACTTGCAAATGTATAATGTAGCTATACAATAGGATAGGGATAGGGATAGGGATAAGGCTTGCCTTGTCCTTTTTCTTATAATTAATTTTGAAAAATCTGATTGCAAACGCTCAGTGTTTCCTTATACTGAGAAGGTATTTATTACTTGATCTATAACTATGTATTTTGCTATTCTTGGGAAAAACCGCGAACTCAGTCTCAAGGAACTCGAATTTGCACAAGCTTCCAATCTCCACTCCGCTCAAAATCAGAAAATCGTACTTTTTGACTCAGCAGATGAAAATAAACTCAGTCAACTTGCTGGAATCATCAAACGATGAAAAATAGTAAATACTGACTTAGATCAGGTTTTTTCTTCTTACTCTGACAAAAGAATTCTCTGAGTAGCTGACAAAAATCAAGGTATCAACCTAAAAAAACAATATAAACTCAAAAGATTTAAGCAAACCGACCTACTTCACACGGACAAAGAAATCAAACAAAAAGGTATCGAACTCATCAGAATTACTCATCAACGAGGGCTTGTACTCGGCTATCAAAACATCCAACTTTACGAAGTTGCTGATTTTGAAAAGCCTGCTCGTAGTATGCAAATGGGAATGATGCCCGCAAAACTCACGCATACTATGCTCAATATCGCTCGTACACAAAATCCAAAACAGAGCAGTCCACTTATTTACGATCCATTCGTTTGATCTGGAACAACCGGGTTTCTCGCAAATGATGCTGGATTAGATTTTATAGGTTCTGATTTAAAACTTTCTTTTGCTGAGCAAAATCAAAAATGGCGATTATCTAGAAAAGAGAACCAGAATAAAAATCTGACTTTTGATCTCTTTTTACACGATGCGACAAAGCCTTTTGATAATCCTGATCTTTTTAATGGCAAAACTCCACTCATTGTGACCGAAGGACGACTTTGACCAGTAATCAAGCTCTCGACCACACCTGATCAGATCAAAGAATATCAAAGACGAGTAAAAAATGTCTACGTTCAACGAATTGAGCAAATGGGAAAAGCTTTTTCTGAACTTCCAAACATGGTATTTACTATTCCAATCTACCTCTGATACGAAAACTTTATCGAGCAAGCTGTTATGGAAACAGCCTATCAAGCAGGATTCCGCTTTTCGAGCATCGATGAACTCTATAAAAGAGACCAACATAAAGTAGCAAGAAAAATTATCATTCTAACATCTCAATAATACTTAATACAAACAATTTGAGGAACAAGAGTAAAAAAACTGAATCAAAACATTGAATATCTTCAAAATTCAGACTTTTTATCTTGTTTTTCTTAAGCAAAAAAATACACTTAGATTCCGTAATTTAACCTTATTGATATAATATGCAAACACATAGACCTGCCATTGTCGCACCTGGAGGTTCTCATCAAAAAGCACTCACTGCTGCAAAATACGGAGCAGAGGAGGTATATATGGGAGTGCCATTTACCTCACTCAGAATGAGAAGCAACAAACTCGGCGACTTTGTAAAACTTAAAAAAACCGTAGATGAAGTACACAAGCTTGGATCTAAGGTATTTTTGACGATGAATATTTTTCCTCGTAATGTAGATATCAAGATCTTTGAAGCTACTGTTGAAAAAGTGGCTGAAATGGGAGCTGATGCGATCATCTTTTCAGATCCTGGGACCTTCCATGTTCTCAAAAAATATATGCCTGATACTCCACTTCATCTCAGTACTCAAACCACTACACTCAACTATTCTGCTGTACAGTTTTGGTATGATATCGGAGTAAAAAGAGTGGTACTTGCTCGTGAACTTCACATTGACGAAATCAAAGAAATCAAAGAGAAAGTTCCAGGTATGGAGCTTGAAGTATTTGTTCAAGGAGCTATGTGTATGACCTACTCTGGAAGATGCCTACTCTGAGACTATATGGGCGGTAGACCTGGAAATAAAGGAGAATGCAATCATGCTTGTAGATTCAAATACAAAGTATGGCTCGAAGAGGAAAGAAGACCCGGAAAATTCTTCCAACTTGATCAAGGAGAAGATGGGACAAATTTCATCATGTCTTCTAGAGACCTTTGCACAATCGATAGACTAGAAGAAATCCTGCCTTACATCGACGCAATGAAGATTGAATGAAGAAGTAAATCCGAATTCTATGTCTGAGGGATGGTAAAAGCATACAAGCATGTTAGAGATGCAATTATCGATGGAACACCTATCGATCCTGAAATCAAAAATCTTGTCAATCTCATCCCGCATAGAGAATACCGAGACGGATTCCTCTTTCACAATATCAAGGAATTCCCTGATAGAGAAAATAACGATCATGCACGAGAAGAACCAACACTAGAACATACAGAAAAAGAAGAAAATCTGAATTCTGACAACGATATTCTCCAAGAGGAAGAGCTCAAATCTTCACTCTCTCGAAATAATTCAATCACCAAAACCTGTGCTGGACCTCTCTTTGCGAGAAACTATTTTGGACAAGTACTTTCTGAAAGCATAGAAATCGATGGTGAAGCCTACCATAAAATCTCTCCAAAAGAAGTAATCGAAACAGGGATGCAACTTCACTATTTAACTCCTACTTCTTATGGGCTTTTGACCATTACAAAAATAATCAATGCTCAATGAAAGCAACTTGAAAGAGGAACCTGCAACACCCCAAATATTTATATAAAAACCGACATTAACCTCCAAGGAGAAGAACTCCTTTATATCCATCCGGATACTGCAGAAAAGTCAGAATAAAAGCTGACTTTTTTTCATATTCAAAAAAGCCCTTAATCAAGAGCTTTTCAGAATTAACTTTTCTTTTCACACACCAAGAGATGACCAGTCATATTTTTAGCATTACATACATCATAGAGTGGCATGATTCCTGTATGGAATCAGGCTTCTTGAGCTACTTTTTCTATTTCCTCAATATCATGAGGATATTGTACAATTTTAAATCTTTTTGCTTGGACATTTCGCATAAAAAGTCTCTTTTGTAAAAAATGCCCAATCAACATCTGACCATTGTCATCCAAAACTCTATAACTCTCTGCAAAAAAATGCTCCAAATCCTCAATATGTTCAAGCAAAAAGAATGCTGAAAGGAGATCAAAAGTCTGATCTTCAAATGGTCGATCCTTTTCCAAATCACAGACAACTTTTTTGATTCTTCCAGGATGCTGTGCTAAGAGCTTTTCAGCACAGTCACATGCTACATATTCTGCTGGATCTAACACTTTAAGCTGTGGATACATTCTCCCATCTCCAGCTCCCAAGTCCAAAATTCTATAATTTGTTCTTTCTCTAGGGACAAATCTATGAAAATTCAGACTATAAAAACTATTCAGATGTGGCCAATATTTTTTGTATTCCTTTTCTGTTAAATTGTAACCATCTTTTGGCTCCAAAAGCTCGGTATGTTTGCTATCATACGCCATATATTTTTTTCAAAAAAGATTAAAAATCTGAATTCTGATCTCGTTCAATCATTCCCATTCTGTATCTTAACTTTCCTTTTTCTGTTTGAGATAATTTGCAATATTTGCTAGGATTTGCTTTTTTACATTTCTGTTTTTTACATCTCACAATACCCAGTCAAATCCTACTTGCAGAAGTTCTCCGATCAACTTTCAAGGCTTAAGATCAAAATGCTCCATCACATCTGCTCCTGTAATCGCAAGATCAGATTTCTTAAATTGCCCTTCATTTTGCTCAATCTCATCAACCAAAGTCTTCAAATAATAAGAATCACTTAAATCTGAACTATTTTGAAGTGGATTATACATTCAAAGTCTATCAGCAATATTAATATCAAGCAAATTCTGCAATCTTTCATATCCAACTTCTGAAAGGAGCTTTCTCAATCTTTTTGTCCAATTTTGCACATTTCCCATTAAAATTTCTCCTGGAGTGTGATGTTCATTGATATATCGCTTGATTTCATCGATTTCTTTGTTGGAAAATCCAAGATTTCTAAAATCTTCTTTCATAAGTTCCGCAGAACTAAAACGATGATTAAGAGGTCCTGCTAAAATTTTTCTAATTTCTTCCTTAGACAAATTAAGACCATATTGCTCATATTGACCAACCTTTCCAACATCATGATAAAGCATCGCAAATCTTACCAAATAATTGCTATTAATCTGCTGTAAATGCCAAACGGTTAGAATAATATGTGCATAAATATCAAATGGATGATACCTAATTGGTTGATCATATCCCTTAGTCTTCGCCAAAGCTGGAAAGAGAATTGGCAACATCTCTGCCTCATCCACCAAAGCCACCAATCCAAAGGGATTTCCCTCACTAAAAGACTTTACGAGTTCTTGATAAATTCTCTCTTTTGCTATCGTTTTCAGCAAGTCATGATTTCTCTTAATCGATTTCCAAGTCTCAGTCTCAAAATCAAAAAGTCTGACTTTATCAATAGGATCAAATTTTTGTTCTTGTTTCCCTTTTTTCAAAAGTTTTTCATTGATTACATTCACAAATCTTAGTCCTCTCAAAAGCCTCAAAGCATCTTCCTGAAACCTCACATCTGGACTTCCAACAGTCTCAAGTTTTCTATTGATCATTGATTGCAATCATTTTTCTGGATCAATAACAATCTGAAGATCCAACCTAACATCTCCATCAGTTTTTTCTTCTTTTAGAACTTTTTCCCCATACTGATAAGCAAATGGCTGAATATCTAATAAATAGTACAAAAAATCTGAATCCAAGACTCCGTTTTCCAACAATTGCTCGATCAAAGAAGCTTTTTGCACGATCAACACTCCACTATTCTCCAAAAATACAAAACCTTCTTTGTCCAAAACCTTGAGCAAAGCGGAGGAATCTAGACTTTTTTCCTCTTCATAGTTCGGCTTTTTAATATTCAAAAAACGGTAATACATCGCATTGATCCTAAAATCTCTTCTCTTTGCATCAGAAAGTAATGAATTGGTCCAATGAATTTCATCAGGATGACGAATATCTTGGTAACCACTTTCTTCACGGAAAGGTGTGATCTCATACTTAATGCCTTGCATTACTCATTCTTTGGGAATAAGAGTAATCGTCCCAAATTTTTCAGTAATAAAATGAGAAAATGCCTCTTTCTCCATCTGTTCATAAAGTCCTAGTGGCTCTCCAGCTATTGTCAAATCCACATCATCAAGCTTCTCTTTAATACCCAAGAGCAAATCTCTCACGGCGCCGCCAACCAAAAAATATTCCTTAATTCAAGTTTTTTTCTGAATATATTCATAATACTTCTGCAAAATCTGCAATTTTTCAAATGTAATCATATTTTTAACATATCAAAAAAACAAAAAAACTGATTTCAGTCTATTGTTTTTCCTCACAGATACAAGAGAAAATCTAGCGTTTTTTTCAATCTCGTAACGGAAACAAAAAACGCTTGCAACTTTTCTCAAAACTAATATAAGCAAAGGAGTATTTTATATTCTTGTCATATTCATAATGAAAAAATACCTTACGTTCAAAGGAATATTTTTTATTCTTATTTGATGAAGTTTGCTCCTTTTTCCATGAAAAATTTTACAAACAATTATTATCCTTTTTGCTCTAGAAAGTATAATGAGTTTACTCTACACAATCTTTTTTCTCTCCCATCAAGAGAACAATACGCTTAAATATTATCTCATTTTCATAACTTTTTCTCAATTGATTTTAAGCTTGATACTTTTGATTTTCCCAGAAATTGTCCATATTATCCTCTCAATTGCGGTATTATTGTTAGCAATTATTCTAGGAATTATTGGATACAATATTCTCTCTATAGCAAAAATAAGAGCAGTAACCTGACTTCCTCATAGTTTAACACTCCAATCTCTTTGATTTTTAATGATCCTCAGTGCCATTTTTATTGGAATCAATAGTTTCACTATGGTACTTACGCTCATCACACTCTTTGGATTGGTAATAATAGGCCTTGGTATAGGCTATATTATTCAAGCACTAAAACGAGAAAAACCTATAATTATTGATCCTGAATCTGACGATGAAGAATACTAATATTTCTCTTGATTTTTTTCTGTTCATAAATATAATAATAGCACCAAATCTTTTTTGGTGACACTTTTAATTCAAAATAGAATAAAAAAATGACAAAACTGATTCCATTGGAAGATCACATTATTGTGAGACCTCTTACTCAAGAAACACAGACAAAATCTGGAATTCTCCTCCCAGAAAGCAATGAAAAGCCCTCAAAATGAGAAGTCGTTGCTGTAGGTGCAGGAAAAATTTTAGAAAACGGATCGAGAGCACCCATTGATGTTGCGATTTGAGATATTGTATATTTTGGAAAATATGCTCTTGACGAACTCGAAGTAGAGGAGGAAGGAAAAACTACAAAATACTTAGTCATGAAGCAATCTTATATCATGGCAAAGCAACCTCACTAACTTCAAAAAAATAAAGAAACTGATTTCGGATAATAACTATCCTCACATTTCAGATTTTTAACTTTTTGTATCCATAACAATGAAAAAGCGAATCTTTTGAGCAGTAGTTTTGAGTATTGGGCTGACAAATTGAGTGTTTGCAGATCAAGCATTTGACTGGGCATATCAACACAACATTCTCAATTCTACCAGTACTGATCAAGGAAATAGACATCTAACTAGAGAGCAATTTGCACCAATTCTTACTCGCTTCATCGACAAAGTAGCTCTCAAAGAATACGAATCTAGGAACTGTAATGCCAGAGATCTTTTTAAGGCAACTGAATACCAGTCCGATCTTCAAAAACTATGTACTTATGGATTACTCAATGGTGAAAATGGATCACTCTATCCTTTACGAAAATTGACCAATGGACAAGCAGTAGCATTAGTAATGAGAGTTATCGACTGACCTCAAGACGAATCAATTAAATGAGGAAGACATTGGGCCCAAGGATATTTTGATAGAGCATCTCAGCTTGGTTTGAGCGTAGGGGAGTTGTCCTACAAAAAAAACGACCATATTACCTTCGCAAATTTAATCAATTTACTCTACAATACCAGAAATCAGACTAGATGAGGAAAAGACAGCACAAAAACGACAAATACTACAACTACAAAATCTAACGAAGATCCTCTTAAAAAACTTGCTGATATCATGAATAGTTAATACAAAATTTTATATTTCAAAATAATACATGCTAGAAAAGCTATTAAATCATCGTCGTGCAGTACGCAGATATAGCAAAGTAAATCGTATTGATACAGAAAAAGTTCAACACTGCCTTGAACTTGCTCAGCTTGCTCCAACCAGTTCGAACTTACAACTTTGGGAAGCCTACCATATCGTCAATCCCCAAGTGTTATCGAAAATTGGAGAAGCATGCTTAAACCAATGATCTGCGATGACAGCACAAGAAATTATCGTTTTTGTGACTCGTCAAGATCTTTATAATCAAAGAGCTCGTGCCGTTTTTCAAGACAATGTAGATAATATTAAGCAAACTGCACCCACACATAAAATAGATTCGAGAATCAAAAAAGTAGATGAATATTACAATAAACTCATACCTATTTTGTATTCTCGTTTTGGAGGAGTTTGGGGAATGTTAAGAAAACTCCTTGTTTGAATTATCTGACTTTTTAGGCCAATTGTTCGTGAGGTTTCTGAATCTGATATGAATACAGTCGTTCATAAAAGTTGTGCGTTAGTTGCTGAAACTTTTATGTTAGCTATGGCGGAGCAAAATTATGACACCTGTCCATTAGAATGATTCGATTCAAAGAAAATAAAAAAAATCTTAAATCTACCCAGAGGAGCGAAGGTTTCTCTCGTAGTTACTTGTGGAATTCGCGAAGAAAATTGAATTCATGGACCACGTTTTCGTATCCCTTTTCAAGAACAATACAAGAGGATTTAATAAAACAAAAATTAAAATATAAAAAAATACAAAAATCAGAATTTTTATCTTTTTTATACTAAAATTATGGCAAAAACATTACATTTTGGCGATGAAGCTAGAAAAAATATCTATTCAGGAATCGAAACTGTTGCAAATGCTGTTAAAGTAACCATGGGACCTAAAGGAAGAAACGTCATTCTCGAAAGAAGCTTCTGAGGACCTATCGTAACTAACGATGGAGTAACTGTTGCAAAAGAAATCGAACTTGAAGATAAATCAGAAAACATCGGTGCAAATATGATCAAAGAAGCCGCTGAAAAAACCAATAAAGAAGCTGGAGACGGAACTACTTCAACCGTAGTGCTTGCCCATGCAATGGCAAAAGAAGGACTCAGATATGTAAGATCAGGAGTTAATCCTTTCTCTCTCGGAAAAGGACTCCACAAAGCAGTAGAAATCCTTACTCACGAGATTCATCAGAAAGCTCAACCTGTAGATAGCCCAGAAAAAATCAAACAAGTAGCTACTATTTCTGCTCAAGATGAAGAAGTGGGAAATCTGATTTCTGAAGTCTTTGAAGAAATCGGCAAGGATGGAACAATTACCGTAGAAGAGGGAAAATCTATTGGACTTACAAAAGAAATCAAAACAGGAATGCAATTTGATCAAGGATATTCTAGTCCTTATCTGGTAACTGATACTCAAAGAATGGAAGCAGTAGTAGAAAAACCTTATATTCTCGTTACTGACAAAAAAATCAGCTCTATTAAAGAAGTGCTTGGAGTCCTCGAATCTGTCGCTGCAACTGGGAAAAAAGACTTTGTCATCATCGCAGAAGATGTAGATGGAGAAGCACTTGCCTCTCTCGTACTCAATAAGATCAGAGGTATGCTCAATATTTTGACCATCAAAGCTCCAGGATTTGGAGATAGAAAAAAAGAAATGCTGAGAGATATTGCGGTAGTCACTGGAGCAACAGTTATTACTGAAGAACTCGGTATCAAACTCGAAGATGCAACTATCGATATGCTCGGAAAGGCTGAAAAAGTAATCTCTACCAAGGATAATACTGTTATCGTTTCAGGAAAAGGAAATCTAGAAGAAATCGAAGCAAGAGCAAATCAAATCAAAGGTCAGCTTTCTCATACTACTTCTGATTATGATAGAGAAAAGTTGGCAGAAAGACTTGCAAAACTCGTTGGTGGCGTAGCGGTAATCCAGGTTGGTGCTGCAACTGAAATGGAAATGAAAAATAAAAAATACAAAATCGAAGACGCACTCAATGCAACCAGAGCTGCAATCGAAGAAGGAATCGTTGCTGGAGGAGGAAGTGTATTACTTCAACTCTCAAAAGTACTTGATAGTGTAAACTTTGAAGATCCAGATGAACAAGTTGCTATCGAAATCATCAAAAATGCGATCCAATATCCAGTAAAACAAATTGCTGATAATGCAGGCTTTAAGGGTGATCGAGTAGTAGAAAAAGTAAAAGAATCTGACCAAATCAACTTTGGTTTTGATGCAAAGGAAGGATCATTCAAAGACCTTTTTGCAGCAGGAATCATTGATCCTGCAAAGGTTTTGAGAGTAGCACTTGAAAATGCTGTCTCTACAGCAGCAATGTTCCTCACTACCGAAACTGTCATCGTAGATACTCCAAAAGCAGAATGTAACTGTGGACATAATCACTCAGCCGATGCTGGAATGTGAGCTATGGGAGGAATGTACTAAAAATACTTTATAAAAGATAAAAAACCGAGAATCCCCTCGGTTTTTTTAATACAATAAATATCAAAATCTCTTGATAGATGCTTTCAATTTTTCAGCCAGTTCTTGATCAAAAGTCATCACAATATCCATTAATTTATTGACACTACTATTGTGTTTCCCTAGCTTCAATACTTTTTCGATCAATCAAAAATCAAAATTCTTTTTATTTTTTTTAATCCATTTTTTGATCAATTCCTCATTATAAGACCTCAGAAGAGTAGAGGAGTTATAAAGCATTTCGAGTATTGCAAGTTCTGGCTTAGCAAGTATCATTTTTCTTCATCAAATCTCCACCTTATCAGTACATTGTACAAAATCAGAAATCAGATTTTTTCCCTTATTTTTATAAGTCTTAAATTGTGCTATCTTATCAAATATAATAATTTCATCCCCCTGGATCTCACCATTAACCAGTAAAACCTCATCCCTAACATCCCAGTCTCAAAACCTTATTTCCAAAGCTTTTAACCCTCATAAATATCGTTTATTAGCAAAAAGCTCTTTCCCCATTTTGATCAATATTTCCCAATAAAAAAGAGATGAAATCTGATCTTCAGTTCGTTTTTTCTCAGGACTAGAGACAAAAAAAAGATTTCTCTTAAGCGGGATCAAATATCCTCTGAGCTTGAGATAATAAACTATTTTATATTTTTTTCCTCCATTTTCATCCACATCTCAATTTTCCAATAAAGCATAAAGTTCTTGTTGAGTTAGTATTTTCCCCTCTCGTTTTTTTAGAATATCAATAGAAGACTGAACTTTACTCATATTATAATAATTAAATAATAAACTATAAAATAGATACAAAAAATTATACTATTTTTTCCAAAAAAAGCAATACTTTTTTCCAAAAAATTATCTCATATTTCCCTTGCATTTTGATAGTAAAAGCGTAAAGTAGTGATCGTCATCTTATCTAATATTTTATTTCCTCTTTCTGTGTATTATGTTGCAGTCTCCGCTTCTTACTACTCCTATAAGCAAAACTATCGCTGTTGAAGGTATTAGTGCAACAATTCTTGAGCAGAATGCAGACAGCTATGAAATCTTGCTCGAGGTAAACTCAAACAAAATGATGATTGCTATGCAAGGAGCTATTGACGCTATCGAACAGTTTGAAATCATCGCAGTAAGAGGATTTATTGAATTATCAACAGCATTTATCCAAACGATCAAAAAACTTGTCCAACATCTTCTTTGTAGACTTGACTAGACACTTTTTTGACAAAATCACTTGAAATCTTTTCTGCTTTTCTTAGACTAAGAAAGGCTTTTTATTATCTGAAATTTTACCTAATGCAAGAGACGGAACTTCTCATCAAAGAATATTCCAAAAATCCTTTATGTAACTATGAAATGGTAGATGCTGAAGTATCTAGACATGAAGGAAACTTTATCTGCTGAGACGATATTACCATTTATCTCAAATTCGATGGTGACAAAATCAAAGAATATAGCTATGACGGAAATCCAAGTACCGTAAGTCTCGCAGCTGCAAGCTTTCTCTCTGAATTCTTGATCTGAACAAGCATTTCTGAGGTTTTAACACGAAACTATGAAACTTTCGCACAAAAAGGATTTGAAGTCTCTCCTAGGAGAAAAAGAGCAGCAATGATCGCACTTCTCGCAGTAAGAAATGCCATCTACAAACATAAAGGAGAAGACAGAGAAGATGACTTCGATGACTTGATCGACAATTAAAATCAGACTTTTTACCCTTCTTTTTCGATACTTATGCGAAGATTTATCAAAGAAATAGCACTATCCATTGGGATAAATGCTTTTATTCTCCGAGGACTCAGCTCTCTCAATTTTGGGATCCAAATCCAAACTCATACTGCGGGGCAGTGGCTTCCAGAACTTCAAACGTATCTTCTTTTAGGAGTTTTTTTCCGAATTATTAACTGCATACTCAAGCAACTCTTACACCTTGTAGCATTTCCTCTCAAATATCTCACGTTTGGGATCATCGGGAGTATGATTAATGTCGGTGTGCTCTATTTTTTTCAGCGATTTATCAATACCAACTATGGAGATCAAGCACAAATCATTTTAGCATCTGATTATCTCAGAAGCCTCATCCTCTCTGTAGTGATCACAATCGCTTATGCTGTTTTGAGTAAGTTATTAAAATAAAAAATTAAAAATCAGATTTTTTAGCTCATTTTACCTTTATTTTACGATGAAAACCTATAATCTCACCAGAGAAAAAGCTGCACTTGAACTAGGAGTTTCCACAAGAACTATCGATAGATACGTTAAAAGCGGAAAACTCTCTTACAAAAAAATTGCAAACAAAGTTCTCCTTGCAAATGATGAAATTGCAGAACTCAAAGAAGAATTTGCACAACTCCATACTGAGGTTAGCTCTGAACTCATCCATGAAGCAACTCCAAACTCTCATCCTATAACGTCAAATCCTGTTGCGGTAAGAGCTGATCTTGACCAAGCTATAGAAGAGAAAATCGATAAATTCTTCCTCATTTTCAAGGAAAAAGACAAAATGATTGAAGAAAAAAACAAGATCATCTTTGTTTTGCAGCAGAGGATAGGGGAGTTAGAAACCAAGATTCAATCGATGATTGCCCTTCCTGACTACAACAGAGAAAAGCAAGCTACCCTTCTAGAAAAACAAAAACTCGAAGAAAGAATTGAACAGCTCAAAAATTCAGTTAAAAGCGAAAAAACAAAAAGTTTTGTCCTCTTGATTATGGCATTCATCTTCATTTCACTTGCACTTTTTCTCCTTCTCAGATATAATATTATCTGATAATTTAACTTCCCATCTAGATTAGAATGTTCAAAAAAACTCTGATTTTGATACTTTTTTTGTTAGCCTGTATTTTACCAGCTCATGCCTACATTCTTGGTTTCAAATCATTTGATAATACCGTGGATAATATTGTAGAAATAGAAAAAAAATACTGAGTTTCATTTCCGATTACTTCTTTTATCTTTGATCCTCGAGAACAACACAATGTCCCTGAGAGAATGAAAGAGATAAAAAACAAGCTCTGAACAGAGAAAATCTATCATATCTCTATTTCTCCTAATAATTACACCGCAGAACAAGTTGCAAATGGAGCTTTTGATTTGCAATACTTAACTTTTTTCCATCAGATCAAAGATCTCAATCTTAAAGTAATCTTTAGAACAATGCACGAGATGAACTGAGGACGATACCCTCGATCTTCTAACCCAGAGACATTCAAAAAAGCTTGGATTCATGTACGAAATCTCTCAAGAGAAGCAGGATTAGACAAGAATCATATCCTTTTTGATATGTCCGTTAATGCTCGAGACCTCCCTGCAAAATGAGGGAAACCAGCACAGACTGCAACGTTTATTGAATGTGATCCAAAATCAAAGCAAAAACTCTGATGTCCATCTTTTGAAGATTATTATCCATGAAATGAATATGTAGATTTAATGGGAGTAACTTTTTATAATCGAGGAAAAGGAAACAGTAACCGTCGACGAGGAACTCCTGATCAAATCATCAATAATCCAAGACGAAGTACCTTATCAAGGATAAAAAAACTTAAAAAACCGATCTTTATCGATGAAGTAGCAACCACTGCTGTAGACTATCCTGAAAAATACGATTACCAAAGATCCTTGAATACTTATCAGTTTAGAACTGATCTAAAAGACACTCGAATCTTACAACTCAAAGATTTTCTCCAAAGAGAGCAACAAATTGTAGGAGCAATCTATTTTAATGTTGATCTCACCAATGGCCTCCAACATCAAATCATCGGAGAACTTGATCGAGCACTTATTAATCTCAGCAACAATAAATTTTATGAAAGCTTTCGAGATTTATACCGTTCCTCTAACTTTCAGATCAATAAAGTACTAGAACTCTTTGACCTTCAGCAAGTGACAATCAATAAGAAATTAACCTATCTACCAAATGGACTTGCTACAGAAATCAAAAGAATCCAAAGACTTGTAGAAAAGAAAACTCAGTCAGAAACCGAGAAAAGTGAGATCTACCAAAGACTCACTCAAATTCCTAATATGTCAAGCACCTACCATCAGGCACTATCCTACCTCCTTACCTCTCCTGCTACAGGAGATAATGATTCACAAGAAACATTTTCTTGAACAAACACTTCCCAATAATAAGCATAAAAAAACTGATTTTAACGTCAGTTTTTTCTTACTATTTAAAATCAAAAAAAGTACTCTACTTTGCACAAGATATATTGTGCAAAGTAAAAATAAGAAGAAAATCATAAGACTAGATTATCAGAAATTTCCCTCTTATTATGGAGGGAAATTAAAGATGTTTTATTCATAATATCATCAACTGTTCCTTTCGATTTTTACCTAGAACTTTAGAGATATAAGAATTTAAAGTTGATCATAACTTATATACCTCATCATCAATTATAAGAAAGGAAAAAGCCAAGATTTGCCTATTTTTACTTGCTTAGTATATGCATATTGATATACTATATAAGTATAAAATTTAGTTTTTTTGATTCTCACGAAGAAACAACAATTAGAAACTGAGATATACAAATAATACCTACTAAATATATCTTATCTATTTAATTCCATCAAAAAATTTTTACAATATGAATCGTTATTATATATTAATGATTTAAATATTATTATTTTAATTATGAATTACGAAAAAATTAGAGATGAAATTTTAAATTTCAGAGACCAAAGAGACTGGAAACAGTTCCATAATCCTAAAGATTTAGCAATAGCAATTTCTATTGAAGCTGGAGAATTAGAAGAAATATTCTTATGGAAATCTCAGGAAGAATCTTATAAAATTTGAAGAGAAGATACAAGAGTTAGAGAAGAATTTTCTGATATCTTCAATTTTATGGTATTATTTGCTGAAGAATGTGGAATCGATATTGAGAAAGAAGTATTAGACAAATTAAAAAAAAATGGAGAAAAATATACACTTAAAAACTCTAAAGGTAAATCTGATAAATATACAAAACTTTAATTTCTATCAAAAGGTTAATGCTAATAAAACGTATAATATATCAAGCGACACAGGAACAGTTTCTTGATGATGCTGATCATAATATTGTAGCTACTAAAATGTTAGAAGAAGCAAAACAAGTATGATTACATCCATGAGAATCTGAATTTAATTCATGGAAAAATAACGCTCGTAGTATAAGTTGATTATTGCGTTTAAGTAAAGTTAACGATGTTTTTATTACCTTTGAATATGCAGTACCATATAGTAAAAAAAGAATTGATTGTATGATATATGGTAAATGAAGTAATGGGATAAGTAATGTTGTTCATATTGAATTAAAACAACGAAGTAATGTATGAGTTAAAGCATTAGATACAGAATGAAATTTTGAAGAGAGTGAAGAATATAATGTAACAGCATTTACATGACATTGAAATAAAACAGTAAGTCACCCTTCTCAGCAAGTTAGATGATATCATGATTATTTAGTAGGTTTTGTTGAAGTATTTAGTACAGAAGAATTACATCTGGATTGAGTTGCTTATTGTTACAATTATGATAGAAAAGATTGAGAATGACTTTATGATAAAATCTATGAGAATCTTCAAAAAGAATTCCGTACATATTCATGAAATGAAGTAGAAGAATTGGCAGATAAATTACATAAAGCATTAGAATATGGAGATGGTTTAAGCATCTTTAACAAAGTAATGCAAAGTGAAATAAAGCCATCTAAAAAGCTATTAGACTCTGCTGCAAATATGATTCATGAATGAAATACTAAAGCATTTTCACTTATTGATGACCAAATTGTAGCAAAGAATATGATTATGGATAAGATTAGAAAGTTAAATAATTTCAAAGAAAAATCTGTTATTATTGTTAAGGGATGACCATGAACATGAAAAACTGTCATTGCTTTAAATATGTTAGCAGAATTAGCTAAAACAAATTATAAAGTATTCTATAGTACAAAATCTAAGTCATTGCTCTCATGAATATTAGATCAATTACCTAGGTGAAGCTGATCTAAAAAATTATTCACTAATTTAAATGCTTTTATTCCAGCTGATTGTAATGAAAATCAAATAGACGTCTTATTAGTTGATGAAGCTCATAGAATAGAAAAATCACCTAATAATAGATTTACATCAGCAGCAAAAAGAACAGACTTACCTCAAATAGATACTCTTATCAGAGCTTCAAAAATCTGAGTTTTCTTTATTGATGATAGACAACCAATTAGATATCAAGAAATATGAAAGTCTGATATGATAAAAGAAACGGCTAAGAAATATTGATGCAAAATTGAAGAAGTTGAATTAAGATCTCAATTTCGTTGCAATTGATCAGACAACTACTTAGATTGGTTAGAACAAGTGTTGTACAATCAAAAAATAACCACCTCATTTTCTGCAAAAGACTTTGATTTTAAAGTATTTGATTCTCCAAAAGAATTATATAATGAGATTGTAACAAAGAATAATGAAAAGTGAAAAACAGCAAGATTAACAGCATGATTCTGTCGACCATGGTCAAATAAATTAGATGAAAGTTGAAAATTATTTAAAGATGTGAAAATATGAGATTTTGAAATACCTTGGGAAACCCATATGGATATAACAAGACCACCAGAATGATATGTTAAATGGTATGAGTGGGCATATAAACCAGAAGGGATAAAACAAGTTTGATGTATCTATACTTCTCAATGATTTGAATTTGATTATATTTGAGTAATAATTTGATGAGATTTAAAATATAGATTCTGAGAATTAGCAACTGATATCAAAATGAGCTGTGATCCTACATTAAAATGAAAAGATTGACATGATTCATACATAAGAAATATTTATCGTGTTCTTATGTCAAGATGAATGAAATGATGCTATATTTATTGTATAGATCCTGCAACAAAAGAATACTTTAAACAATTAATGAATGATAAAAAAACTGAGAAGTAGAGCAATCACTTTGTAAAATACTATATTGCATTATCCAGATAAGAGTCAACAGGGAAACTCCTTGAAAACCTCCACGAAACTAAAGCATATTGATAATAAATACTTGCAAAAGTGCATAACTTACTGGATGAAAAGCAAGAAAATAATGACATCACTATCAGCTAAGAAAACAATTATAAAAAAGAAAAAACTGACTCAAATGTCAGCTTTTTTTACTTCAAAAATCTATTTTCTCACGAAATCGAAAACTAAAATCTCTGATCTTGATCCTAGTCTAAAGTCAGGACCTCGAGTCCCTACTCCAGAACTAACAAATAACGAACTGGTAGTAAAACGATACCGTCCCTTAATATACGGAAAAGCAAACTTGACCAATAACGTAAAAGGAAAAATCTGTCCATTATGCGTATGACCTGCCACTTGAAAATTTACACCAAATTGTTCTGCCACTTGAGGCCCAATAGGTTCATGCAAAACAAGCATTTTAGGCAAATCCGTTTTTCGAGTATTTGAACGAAGTTTCTCAGTCAAGAGCTTCTGTCCTTTGACATTATCAAAAGCATGAATATCTGCCAATCCTAAAATTTCCCATCCTGCAATCTGAACTTTTTGATCTGAGAGCATTATCATCTTGGTTGGTTCCAAAAGTGATTTCACATACTCATTTCCTGCATAAGCTTCATGATTACCATACGTATAGATAATCGGTTTATTGATCTCATCAAGCAGAGCAAAATCCCCCACATCAAATCCTCTACCATCGACAAAATCTCCATTGATCACTACAAAATCTGCCTCAATACTGTTGATTTTAGTGATAATTTTTTGCAAAAAAGGAAGATCAGATTTTTTGGCAATATGAATATCTGAAAAATAAATCATCTTACTAAGAGTTTGGAGATTATCGATCGGAATAGTCAGATTTTTAACCTCTATTGCATGAGCAGCTCGCCAGGCATAAGTAACCGTTAGGATAATAAGAGTCAAAAGACTGATTCCACCTCGTGTTCCTCTCAAAGAAAGTGATGAAGGTAAAAGCAATGCTATCCCCCAGAAAACAAGCACTATAAATCCTGCAATCGCCAAAAATCCAACAATAAACATCACGATCTCTTCTATTCGTTCTGCAATACGACTTTTAGGATGAGAAAGATAAAATCAATATCCATAAGTGATCAATACACTAAGCAACACAGCAGCTACAAAATATCAAGTATCAACCGGTTTATCAAAAAAATATCCTACTCAGAAAACAACTGCGAAAGTCAAAGACGAACAAAGTATAATGGTTATCAATCCACGCATTTTATTATTTTTTTGAAATAAAAGAGAGGATTACTCCCCTCTCTCAAGAAAGATTAGTTTGCACCATGACATTTCTTATATTTTTTTCCACTTCCACATGGACAAGCATCATTTGGTCTTACCTTAGCATCTGGAGAAGTCTTTGGAGTATTGTCAACCTCAAAGATCTCAAACTCTCCATCATCCTGTGCTTCAAAGATCTGAGCCCTAGAATCCTCGACTACTCTCTTTTGCTCTGGCAAATCAGCACCTGCAATGATTTCCATTACATTTTCTTGATCTGTCTCTGAAAAAGCAATTGAAGACTGAGTTTCTCAAGCGATCGCCTCAAAATCAAGTCTCATCAAATATCCAGCTGTTGAATTAATAATATTTTGCATCAATTCTTGGAACTTTTCAAAAGACTCTTTCTTGTACATTACCAAAGGATCAAGCTGAGCATATGACATAAGTCCTACCTTTTCTCTAAGATTTTGCATATCATCGATATGATCTACCCAAAGCTTGTCAATAAAGTGCAAATGTACTCCTCTGAATACATCAAACAAAATCTCTTCTGACAAAGTTTCAAAAACCTTTGTGAAATAGCGATCAAATCTCTCCATCAATAACGCTTTAACTTCTTCATGAGTCAGATTTTTGACTTCTTCGTATTCTTCTCTAGTCATATTGAGACCAAACTCTTTATTTAATACGATCAAAAGATCTGCTACTGACTGCCCTGTCATCTCCGCATTGTTAATCTGGGTAATCACAATATTTTTGGCTTCAGTAAGGAATTCATCTTTGAAGGATTCTACATATGCTTTTCTCTTTTCTTCATTGGTTTCAGCCTCAAGAATATCGTCTCTGAGTTTGTACACTCTCTTTCTCTGCTTGTCTACTACACTATCATAGTCAAACAAGTGCTTTCTTATTCCAAAATACCATCCTTCAATTTCTTTTTGAGATCTAGTAATGGATTTAGTAAACTGACTCTGAGTAAGCTCAAGATTTTCTAGATCTGCTCTGGACAAAAGCATTCCTGCAAGAGATTGGATTTTTTCTCCTCACATCTTTCTCATCAATCCATCATCCAAAGCCACAAAGAACACAGATACTCCTGGATCTCCTTGTCTCCCAGCTCTACCTCTAAGCTGATTATCAATTCTTCTAGATTCGTGCTTCTCTGTTCCCAAGATAAAAAGTCCAAAAAACAGATCTTTTTCTTCTTCATCCTTCTGATCTCAATCCTGAGGTCTAACAAGAATCCTTGCATAAGGATCAGTATTTTGTTTTCTTTTTGGATTCAATTTGACAAGAATATTTACTCCATTGATCTGAATGCCATTTTCAAGCGTCTCCCCTTGCAAATCCAATGCATGCTCCAAAGCTTCTTTAATCAAGTGATATTCTTCTTCAGAATAAATTTTTCCTATAAATGCTGTTCCAGACTTCGCAACTTTGAGCATATAAGCAACATAATTCTGAGCTATTTTTTCGTTCAATCCGTCTTCGAGTTTAATATCTGTTCCACGACCAGCCATATTGGTTGCCACTACGACAGACTTGTATTTACCAGCACGAGAAACGATATTTGCTTCCTGCTCATGAAATTTTGCATTCAAGACATTGTGCACGATAGCTTCTCTCTCAAGCAGTCTAGAAACATATTCAGAAGTAGCAATATCAGCGGTTCCAATAAGAATTGGCTGTCCCATCTGATGATAAAATTTAATATAGTCTTTCACAAATTTCCACTTGGTCTTTTGATCAAAGTAAACTTTATCATTAAGATCTACTCTACGAATTCCTCTATTGGTAGGAACGATAACTACTTCGAGTTCGTAAATCTTACTAAATTCTTCTCCTTCTGTTGATGCTGTTCCTGTCATACCAGAAAGTTTCTGATATTGCTTAAAGAAATTCTGATAAGTAATTGTTGCCATAGTCTGAGACTCTCTCTGAATTTGTACTCCTTCTTTTGCTTCAATTGCTTGGTGAAGTCCTTCTGAAAATCTTCTTCCTGGCATAGTTCTTCCAGTATGTTCATCTACGATCAAAATTTCCCCATTTGAGATGATATAATCTTTATCTTTAATATACACCGCTTTGGCTTTCAGAGCATTTTCAATATGATGAATCTCTCCATATCCCATATCCTTATAGATATTGTCTACCTTCAAGAGAGACTCAAGCTTTGCTATTCCTTTACCTGAAAGTTGAGCAGTCTTGGTCTTTTCATCGATGTAATAATCACCATCTTCTTCATGCTCTACACCATATTCATCATTGAGCACCTCTTGAATAAATCCTTTTGAAACCTTCTTTTTGCTAGAACAAGGAGTCAAAGCCTGAATCAATTGTGCGTAAAAAGTATATTTCTCGGTTGGTTCTTCTCTTGGCTGAGAAATAATAAGCGGAGTTCTTGCCTCATCAATCAAGATACTATCAATTTCATCCACAATAGCATAATTGAGCGGTCTCCAAGTCAGATTTCTTTCTCCTAATGTTTTTACCAAATTGTCTCTCAAGTAATCAAATCCAAGCTCTGAATTTTCCACATAAGTAATATCAGCTGAATACTGATTTCTTCTATCAGCCAAAGGAGTAGATTTTACTACAGAACCTACCGTCAATCCTAATCGGCGATAAACATATGCCATCCATTCAGCATCACGAGAAGCAAGGTAATCATTAACCGTTACTACATGTACTCACTTACCAGAGATCGCATTGAGATATACTGGAGCTACTGCAACAAGCGTCTTTCCCTCTCCAGTTTTCATCTCTGCAATTTTCCCTTGATGAAGGATAATTCCCCCCAAAAGCTGTACATCATAAGGAATCATATTCCATACGACTTCTTGTCCCTTTACAATACAGGTCGTCCCTACAAGTCTCTTACAAGCCTGTTTTACCACAGCAAAAGCTTCTGGCAAAAGATCGTCAAGCGTCTCTCCACTCTGGATCCTTGATCTAAATTCTTCAGTTTTTGCCTGAATTTGTTCATCACTCAAGCTATCAAATTCTGCATAAAAATGACTAATTGCAGTAATCAAAGGCTTGATTTTATCAAGTTGTTTCTGATTATAATCACCTCAAATAAAGTTCAAAATCCAGTTAAGCATTTGTAGTATAAAAGAATTAAAATTCTGATTTTCTCAAACGATGTTTATATTGATTTAGATAAATAAATCAAACTCTTTTTGCTTGATTAACCTTTACATTTCAAATATTTAAGCAAAATTAGTACTTTACATTGATAAGTTCATATCTTACTTTTTTGGTAGATAAGAAGTGCTGAATCATTTTTTCATTTTTATTAAGTTGGCTCTTTCCAGTTTTCACTTCAAGAAAAATAATATCGCGAAGCATTCCCTCTGCTAGTCCATCAAATACCACATAATCAATCCCCTTCCCAACAAATACCAAATCTTTACTCTGATAAGGAAAATCAGGAAAAATAGGCAACATTTTCTCACTCACTTCTCCCAAAATCACACTTCTAGATTGTTTAACAGCCTGCTTTCTCTGTTTTGCAATTTTTTGCCAAAAATAGAGGGTTAAAAAAAGTCCTACAAGACATCATCCAGATACAAATGCGACAACAAAAGAAAAAAAATCTGATCTCATACTATCTTTTGTAAATAAACAGTCAGATTTATACTTTTTTCTCCTTTCTTGTCAAAGCTTTTATACCAAAAAAACCTAGCTGAGAAAACCCAGCTAGGATAATTCAATCATACAATACTAAAGTAGCAAGCATACAAAACAAAGTCAATAACAAAACAACTACAATAGTAATCATACAAATGAACTGAAAAAAATATTTGATATTTTTTGTTTGCGAAAAACAATATACTAACTTTATACAAAATGTCAAGACTTTTTATTTATAAATAAAACTCCAAGACCTCTCCATAAAAAAGAGCAATCTTAGAGTTTATATTTAAGATATCAAATGACTATTTCACAAATAAGTCCCTTGATTGTAGTACATATGAAAAATAATCAATATTTTTCCATTCAAATACTTGCTGTTTGTAAGCCCTAAAGAGCATTAAAGCAGTATTATTTCTTGAGATTTTTTCTACTCAAGCACCGCGATGGATAATTCCGAGTTCAGTAGCTACTTTATTATATTCGCTATACCAAGTTTTATTTTCAGATTTGCTTTCATCAAGATAGGATTTGAGGATCATTCTGATCAGTACTGCATTTACTTCAGCTTTACTAATCTGATCAAATGGCCTAAATTTTCCATCTCCCATTCCACTTCCTTTCATCACTCCAAGCTGATATGCAAGAGTAATATATGGTTTGAGCGTAGGATCAGTATTTTTTACATCTGAGTAATTCACCTTCAAATTGAGATCAGGTTTTCTACAAAGTACATTGATAGCAAAGTTTGAAAACATCTTAGCAGCTTCTTGCCTAGAAAGATTTCTCGTTGGTGCATACTTATCTACACTATCAAACATTGTCATCTCATAACTTCGCAAGAAACTCTGTGCCTTTTTAAATTCCTCAGAAGTAATAATAGAATCTGAATCAATAATCGGATGAAGAGGCCTTCTCGTATAACATTGACCATCAGATATCGTAAGGTTGAAAATATCGGCCTCTGTATGATGAACGAGTTTTTCTTCTGATTTTTCTACTTTTTTCTCTTCTAGTTGTTGTTTTTTGTTTATTTCTGAGTCTCATAAAGACTGAGAAGGCTTTTCTTGAGTTTTAGAATGATCGTTAACAGAACAATCACCGAAACATTGCGGTCAAGTTGTCGGATTATCATCCCTCTGTGATCAAGCAACCGTAAGTTTAAATTTCTGAGAAATAGTGTTACCTTCTTTATCCGTTACAGTGACAATAACTTCTTGACCTCTAACACGCTCTTCAGTACTTCCCTCTATCTTTTTTGTTTTTGAATTATAAAAGAGACCTTTAGGCAAACCTGAAACCTGAATATTCCTAATACCTCAAGCATCTGTTGCATTAACTGGAATACTTACTTCTCTATTCTTTTTGATACGCTGATCTAAAATAGGATCAACGGTAGGAAGAATCTCATCTATATCAGTCAAAGAAATCTGAATTTCTCCCTCTTTCGAAGCTAATCCTGGCTTATCTACGACTCTAACCTTAACAAGATAATTTGGAGTCTTTTCAAAATCAAGTTCAACTCCAGGTTTTGTTTGCAAACGATTCCCCTTAAATTCAAAGAGCTTATTCATATCCTCTCCCACAATTTCATAAGTCAAATCATCATTATTTGGATCACTGGCGTGAATCTCTCCTATCTCTTTTACATTTTTTTCTCTATCATGATGATGTTCTGGAAGAGTAAATTTCTGCCCATCAGCAATCATCGGTGGTAAATTAACTTTAACTGGATCATTATGAGCCAAAAATGCAACATTTCTTACTTTATCCTCAGCTTTAATACACAAATATTTACCATTAGAATTTTGATCAGAAAAATCAAATCATAAAGTATAAAGCTCAGTTTCCCCTGGATTAAGAGCAGAAATTGATCTATAGTTTGTACATTTTTCATCATCTCCTACTCCATAAGAGAGTGCACTAGGATCATAACTCTGAGATTTTTTCCACAATCCAGCAGGTCATTGATCTTGAAGCTTAACACTTCATCTATAGGTCTGTTGATGTGTCCCCTCTTTGTAGACAAAAGTTAAAGCAGAAATACTAGGTTTTTGTCTATCAATAGTATAGTTAGTATAAGCAAGCTTAGTTTCATTTCCTGCCTTGTCACGAGCCAGAATCGATAATTTTCAATTCTCTATTGATTTTCCTTCTTCAATATTTGTAGTTCATGTACAAATTATTGTATTTTGATTTCCCTCAGAGAGTGGCTTACAACTTAGCTTTCCATCTTTAACCTCAAGAGAATTATCAGTATCTAACGTCACCCCATCCGCAACGATTCCTATTGCATCAAAAACTCTAACTTCAAAGGTAAAGTTTTTTCCTGTAAAGGCACTTTGAGGAGTGATAATAATTTCTGGTCCCTGCTCATCTCTAGTAAAAGTTTGAGTATTCCATCATATAGCCCCATTTGCTGCCTGAGCCTTAACCTGTACATCGTGACTATCTTTTCCCTCTGGGAATTTTCATTCAAAACGACATGTTAACGGTTTATCAGGAGTGTTATTAAAATTCGCTTTTCCTTGCATAGTAGTCTTACCGTTATAATCACGACAAGATACAATATTTACATTTGATCCATTAGAATTCTCTACCCAAACACGATCAATAAGATTTTCTGATCCATCCTGATTAAGTGGTGCATAAATCTCCACCTCTCCAGTAATGTTCCCATCCTTTATCAAGACACGATTCTCCCCAGAAAAAGTAACAATAGGGGGAAATCTGACTTCATTCTCAGAGTGATTTCCTACTTTATCATAACATTTTACCCAAATACTATGTGTTTCTTGAGTTTTTAAAGTTAATGAATAGTCTGTATTAGCTTTTAACTTCTCTGTTCCATAATCAGTATCATCATCTGTTTTCATAACACAATAATCAAGCCCAATCCCTGCATCATTTGGCAAGTTAGCCAACCTAATAACAGGGTTATGAATACCCTTTTTGGTATCAATAGTAAATTGTGCCTTGTCCGGTGCAATACGATCTATAATATATCCATTTATCGAATCAGTTTTTTCTACAAGTTGAGTTGTAGTGGTTTCTGTATAAGTACCAGGATCTTGATCTGTTGCTCATGGGGTTCGTTTCCAATTACTAATTGGAACATTCATACTTGCTTTTAATGATAATTTATTCCCTTTATTAGTACCTGTAAAAATAATACTACAAAGCACTTGATGTTCTGTATCTCCTTTTTTACAATTAAAATCTTTATAAAGGATAGTCGTAGCTGCTCAATCAATAGTAATTTTTTGAGGATCTAGAGGCAACTTTGCACTAACTTTAATAGTAGTATCTTTAATATCTCCAGATGAATATAATGTAGGTCTCGTATAGTCAAATTTTATTTGACAATCAAGTCCATTATCCTTCAGATCAAATCCTCTAGCAATAAGTTTATTTCTCAAACTTGCCTGTGCACAATACGTAGCAGACACATGGATTACTTTTCCCATCACTTCAGGAGAGATATTACTCTTTGCCAAAGTTTGAAGAAAACTCTCATAGTTGTCTTGAGAAAAAGAGTTTGTATTCCAAATTAGCCCATTAGCATCTTTTAAAGAACCTATATTCCAATTACTAATATCTGCATTAAAATTCGATGCCCCTTGAAACATACTATTCATTGTTGTTGCACTTTCTGTATTCCATCTACTCAAATCTTGATTGAATTTTCAAGCCCAACGAAATGTTTCATAAAAATTCTTTACTTTACTTACATCCCAATCTGAAATATTTCATCCATTGAAATTTAATGCACTTTCAAACATTGAATCCATATTTTCTACACTACTCGTATCATCCAATGTTACTGTCTCAACTTTTGAATCATTAAACATATTATGCATCTGTTGTACTTTCCCTGTTTTCTTCAAATTTACACTTGGTACTCCTGATGCATGAAACATGAGTCCCATATCCGTTACCTTACTTACATTCTCAAAATTTACAGGTTTGGTCAACTCCCTTGTTCCTTGAAACATACTATTCATTGTTGTTGCACTTTCTGTATTCCATCTACTCAAAT
>CAUQDZ010000007.1:0-45553 GCA_963517005.1 uncultured bacterium | reverse complement strand
GTTTACTTCGTAAAAATATCGCTTCACGTTGTTTACTTCGTAAAAATATCGCTTCACGTTGTTTACTTCGTAAAAATATCGCTTCGCGTTGTTTACTTCGTAAAAAATCTGACTTCTTTGAGCAAACACTATCAGAAATCAGATTTTTTCTTTTATTATAATTTAATTATTCTTGATTCATCAAAGACTCGATCTGAGCAAAAATTTCATCAATACTCTGCATGCCATCAATCTTAACCAAAAGTCAGAGAGAATCTACATATTCAAGAGCTGGGATGGTCTCCTTTTTGTATTCAGCGATTCTCATCTCAACTGCTGCAGGATCTGCATCATCTTTACGAACAAAAAGCTCACCTCCACATTCTTTACACTTCTCCACATCTCCATCCAGAGCAATATTGTGAATTTCTCCACATCCCTTGCACATTTTACGAGTAGAGAGCCTTCTTTTTACCTCATCTTCTGGGATTTCAAGCTGAATTACCAAAGGTTTTCTTCCCTTTTCGAGCAAAGCTTCCAAAATTCCCTTAGTTTGTCCCATTCTTCTTAAGTTTCCATCTCCCAAAAGCACCTTATCTTCAAGTGTCTCCAAAAAAACCTTGAAAAGTCCAATAATGATCTCATCTTTCACGAGCTTCCCACTGTTTACAATATCCTTGAGATAAGCCCCAATAGCATTATCATTACTCATCAATGCTCTCAAAATATTTCCAGTCTCAAAATACTGCATTTTATCTCCATACTTTTTCAAAAGCTTCTGTGCTTGTGTTCCCTTTCCACATCATTGAATTCCCGCAAAAATTACATCTCTCATAACCATAATCAAAAAAAGATAAAAAGTCTGACATTCATCATCATTTTTATCTTATCAAAAAGTGATCATAAAGCAAGATCAGATTTTTCTATCTTTTGATATCTGGTTTAAAAATTGTCTCATGAGGGAATATTGGGGTCCAATCTCTATAATCCCCCAATTGCCTCCCAATACCTGACTCAAGCCCCCTTTGAAGTTTTTCCTGTAGATCGCCAACCACTTGTTCTAAACGAGATACACGCTCTGCAAATCTCAAATCTGCATCATTGGTAGAATATTCTGAAGTAAATAACTTCTTTCTATACTGATTAAACTTATCTGCAACTTCTTTATTATTTTTAAAAAATTCTCTCATACTGTCTATCCTCTCACGTGTATCTTTATCAACAGGCTGCTTTGCAACATCCGCAATCCTCCTCTCTTCTTCTGTTCCAACTTTTGATACCTCTTGTACATCATTTGATTCGTAATTATACAACACATCTACTGACATTCACATCATTTTCCTAGCATAAGAAAATAAAATATTTTAATCTTGAATCACCATCTTAAAAGTTCCTTCTTCATCAATCAACTGATAGGCAAAGTCCTCATGCCCAATATGAAGCAAATAATGATTATCCCCTGCAGGAAGTTGATAGTGATTATTTTCCCCATCAAAGCTCACCTCTAGCACCAGCAAAATTGTCCTCCTCTGCGAATCTCGCCAAAAATTTACCGGAACAATACAGTCTCCATTTGGAGTTACCGTTGGAATCACATCTACCCCTATTCCTTCAAAACCAAAGTCCATTCCTCCTCTTTTTCCAGATTCAAAAGAAAGAAAATCTGGATTTTGGATATCATTCGTCATTTTTTTTAGGATCAAGATGATCTCAGAAGGAGTCAGCTTTTTTTCTTCTTTTGTAAGTTTTGATTCAAAATTGATCAAACCTTCAAGCCCAGTCCCTGCTCCTCCATCCTGAATCAGATTCAAAATACTCTGATCCAAAGTACTTATAGGGTTTTTATTCCCCAAAACTTCAGTTGTCATATTCTACTTGGTATTAGGAAATAAAAATTACAAATCATCAAATACAGCTTCTAGATCGACCAATTCCTCTTGGCGAGCCTTTTCATCCGCTTGCCTCATTTCCTCAATCCTCTCAAGCCTTTCCTTAAATTGAAATTTTTGAATTTCTGTATATGTGTGTTGGATATTTTCTCTAAAAATCTGATACAATTTTTCAAAAGTATCAGGTGAAAGCTGATCATTTTCAATCAAAGGCTTAAGCCCTCGCCCCATCTTCCAATCAGGCAAAAACGCAATCACCTGTAACATAAATTCTTTTTTAGTCATCCCTCACCTACATTGAAATAAAAACTTACTCTAAGTATACTCACAAAATAAAAAAAGTCAAAAAAAGTCTGATTTTTCATTTTGTCTTGACTTTTGATAGAAAATAAATATAGATAAAGATGTCTAAAGTGTTTCTTTAGATTAAACTACTCATAAAACCCAATTCTTTCTTTCCTTTGTTGAGAAACGAGGAATAGATCTTTGCTATGAAGCTCTTCGTTGTGAAACGAGGAGCTTTTTTCAAAGAAATAATATAAGTTATCAAAAATCAAAAAAATCTGATTTTTACCTTGTAAATCCTCCTAAATTCCCTATACTCTCGAGCGATATTTATCATTCCTTTTCTCAGTTATGAAAGCCTTGATCAAAAAACTTATCGCTTATGACAAGCTCTATCCTGCGATTCAGTCTTCCGCATTTTATCATATTTTCAAAAAAGCACAAGCAAATTTTGCTGCATATCTCCATGGAAATCCAGCCAAAAACTTTTTTATCATCGGAATTACAGGAACCAATGGAAAAACCACAACTGTAAATCTCTTGCATAAAATTCTCAATGACAATCTCGCTCCTACCGTTGCTGTTAGTACCGCATGTCTTCGAATCGGCAATCAGAAATTTGCCAATCTCAAAAAGATGACATCTCTTGATGCTTCTGATCTTCAAGAACTCCTCTCCACTGCTCAGCAAAACGGATGCAAAGTAGCAATTCTCGAAGCCAGTTCTCAAGGACTCGATCAGCACCGCTTTGAAGGAATAGAATTTGATGCTGCTGTTCTTATCAATATCACACACGATCACCTCGATTATCACGGCACTATGGAAAACTATGCTGCATCAAAAAAGCTCCTCTTCCAAAATGTCCTCAACAATAAAAAACAAACAAAATTCTGAATTTTCCCAGCGGATGATGCCTATGGGCGCAAGTGGTTTGAAGAAATGCCTTTTGACAAAAAGATCAATTTCTCACTTCAATCCTCTTCTATCCTCAAAGCAACACAAATTATTGAACATATTGATCACACGGAATTTACCTTTTCTTACCTTGGAAAGCTCTACCGTTCCAAGACACATCTACTCTGATCCTACAATATCAGCAATATCCTAGCAGCGATGTCCGTTGCCATCGAGATTGGTATTGAGATCGAAAAGATCCTTGCTTCTGTAGAAGCCTTCCCAGGAGTAGAAGGAAGACTAGAAGAATTTACTATCAATGGCAAAAAAGTCTTCGTTGACTTTGCACATACTCCTGATGGACTTGAAAAAACCCTTTCCTATCTTCAAGGACAAAAAGAAAACTGAAAACTGATTACCGTCTTTGGTGCCCCTTGAAATAGAGACAAAGAAAAAAGACCAATTATGTGAGAAATCGCAGGGAAATACTCTGACATCCTCATAGCAACTGATGATGATCCATCCACTGAAAATCGTCTTGCCATCTTAAATCAGCTTACTGCTCCACTTCAAGAAGCCTTTTACAAACAAGGGAAGGAACTCTTTATCATCCCAGAGAGAGCCTACGCTATCCAGCTTGCACTCGAACTCTCCTCTTCTGGAGATATTATTCTCATCGCTGGGAAAGGACACGAAAAAGTCCAACTTACCAACTTTGGAAAAAGACCTCGATCTGACCAAGAATTTCTCAAAAATCTGGCACAAAACTAATTTTTCATAAATAATAATCTGAGGCAGAGTGATCTCTGTCTTTTCCTTTTTCAACAAATATTCTCCAAATAAAAAAAGAAGTCAAAACAAGTTCAAAAGTCTGACTTCTTTCTTTTTTTTATTCTTCCTCTTTGACATCATCACTTGATTGAGTTTTAGCTTTCATCAAAGGGAACATAATCACATCTCTCAAATTGTCTTGTTCAGTCAAGATCGCCAAGATTCTCTCAATCCCCATTCCAAATCCAGACTGAGGAGGCATTCCATATTCCATAGCTTCGACAAAAGCTTCATCTCCACTAGTAGCTTCATCATCTCCCTTTGCAGCGGCTTCTGCTTGCTTGTCGAAGTTTGCTTGCTGTAGCATAGGATCTACCAATTCTGAATATGCTTTACAAATCTCCCAACCATTAACCAAGAGCTGGAATTGCTCAACAATATTTTCATCACCATCAGAGATTCTCGCCAAAGGCTGCATAATCACTGGATAATTATAGATGAATGCCGGACCTGTAATCTTAGGTCTCAAAACCTTTTTGTAGAGATAATCAATCAATGTAGTCGTACCCATCTTATCCATTCCCTCAAAAGTAATTCCTTTTGCTTGGATATCTGCTCTAAGTCTATCAGCATCATCAATTCCATATTGAGAAATATCAAGTCCTGAAGCCTGATTCACTCCTTGAGTATAATCAATCCTCTCCCAAGGCGTAGTAAAATCAACTATTTTTTCCACACCATCTTTATCTTTGACTTTGAGCTGTTTCTCTATCCCCAATTTCTCAAAAAGATAATCAAACATTTTCTCAGTAAATCTCATATTATCTTCATAATTTCGATATACTGCATAATGCTCCACTTGTGTAAACTCCTGTACATGAGAAGGATCACTTCCCTCATTTCTAAAATCTTGTCCAATTTCAAAAACTTTTTCAAATCTTCCAACTGTCGCCTTTTTGAGTGAAGTTTCAAAGGCAATTCTCAAATACACATCAGTATCAAAATCATTATGATGAGTTACAAAAGGCCTCGCTGCAGCTCCCGATGCTGCATTATCCAAGATCGGAGTTTGAATCTCAGTAAATCCCTCACTTCTGTAAAAATCTCTCAATACCTCATAAAATCTTGACTTAAACAAAAATCTCGCATAAGTTTCAGGATTCATGGTCATATCCAAATATCTTTTTCTATACAAATCCTCTTGATCACTAAGTCCATGGAACTTCTCTGGCAAAGGTCTAATAGCCTTTGACAAAAACTTAAATTCCTTTACAAAAATCGTCAATTCTCCTTTATGGGTTTTGAATACTTCACCTCTCACACCGATAAAATCTCCCATATCAATCATCTTTTCAAAAAACTTATACGCAGTCATTTCCCCACTCTCACTTTCATCAAAAGGCAAAGTCTGAACTGCGACCTCAGTCATCATTCAGTCTTGATTCTTTTCTACCTTGATAATCTTACAGTTATCACGGTGGAACATCAACTGAATCTGTCCAGTACTATCCAAAATTTTTGCAAATGCAAGTTTTCCATGGCTACGATGAAGCATCACTCTTCCTGCAGTCGCAACTTGAATTTGAGCATCAGTAACAAGAATTTCACTATCACGAAGATCCTTATTTTCATAAGTTGTAATAATATCTTTAATCATATTTTTCTTTTGGAATGATTGAGCAAACGGATGAATCCCCATTTTTTTCATTTTTTCCACCTTTTGTATTCTCACCTCTCTTTCTGAAAGTGTTATATTTGCCATTTTTTGCTTGAAAAAATAAATTAAAACTGTTTTTCTTCTGTGTTCTCCTATATTCTGAGATAATATTATCTAAGCATACACCACAGAGAAGTAGACTTTTCAGCATCTAATCCCATATCTGCAGTATTGATGAGATGCTCGGTCATCACTTCCCCCTCATATCCTTGACACAAACGATGTAAACACGCAAATGCCGGAAACTGCTCTTGCAAATCCTCATCCATAATCTCAGCCTTACACTGAGCAATAAGTTCAGCAGAAAGCTCTTTAGCTTCTCAACTTGGAATATTCTGATAAGCATTACTAAGTACAAGTAAACCGTATCCTTTACTAATCTGCTCTTTGAGGAAAGCACTCAAACTTCAGACTTTTACTCCCTTTTTAACAAAGATCACTTGATGATCAACTCTTGAGTTCAAAACAGCAGTATAAGCAAAGAGCTTATCGAGATAATGATAAACTTTTTCACTAGTACTAGGAAATGAATTTCCATAAGATCAAAGCTGATATCTCTTTCAAAAATGTGGTCCTATCTCTCCTTCAAAAATCATCACATCTTCTGTCAATTCCTCTACCTGTATCAAAAAGAGCATCGGTCTATTCTGACCAAAAGAGAGCAAAGCTCCTGCCAAGAAAATACTCGTATGATATTCCAACTGCAAAGGACAAACCCCATAATGAATTTCTTTTCCAGGAGCTCAAATTACCTCCTTTGCACCTACACTATTTACCATAATCTCATCTAAAAGTAGTTCATAATTCATTTTTTATTTACTTTTGTTCTCAAAATAAAATTACTTATACTGCGTCAATACCCTCAAAACAAATTTATCTGCGAGCCTATGTCTACTATCCCACTCATGCTTACTCATAAACACTACCGACACATTCTCTATCCAATATCCTGCGAAAATCCAGTTCAGCTCATCTTTAACCTGTTCTAGTTCCTTTTGGTCTAAATGCTCATAAAGCATCACAATATCGGTTCCAATTGCCTTTCCAAAGAGCTCTCCCCAATACCAAGTAATAATTTTTCCCTCTCGCTTAGCAAAAACAGCCTTGAGTTCACTCTTGAGTCCAATATAAAACACTTCCTTGAGTGCTGATCAAAACTCCTCTTCCTCCAAAAAAATTGCCCAAGCAGAACCTTCCTTTCCCTTTTTCACTTGCAAGATACCAGCATCTTCCAAACTTTCGATCTGTTTTTTTATCACAGGGAACGTCCATCAAATCTCCGCTTCCAGAGTTCTCATCGATACTCCCTGCCTCCTAAAAATCAGATACTTGATAATATCAGCTCTCGTCTTACTTCCAAAGAGCTTCGTAAGATTCATCATCTTGAGATAAATGAGGGATAAAGTCAGACTTCATCTTATCTTTTCGCAGCAAAAATGCAAGAGAGAAATAGACATTTTTTGACAAAATTTCAAAAAAAGGAAGAAAAACAAAAAAGCTGATTTTATCTAGTGAAATCCTATAATCTTAATCATCCTTCAAAAGACTCTAGCACCTAAAAAATCAACTTTTACTTGACTTTAAAAAAATAATATCTATAATAAAAATTAGCATTTGAATATTAGGTTCACGGAGAAAAGGCGGGACTGCCTTTACCTACAAATGTCGAGATGGAATCTATCTCTAATACTCTCCTCATATTAACGGCAAAAAATTACAACGCCTATGAACAGTCCCAAAATCAATGTTCGTTATACTCGTCATCTGAGTTTAACCTACACCGATGCAAAGATCCTTTCTCAAATGATCTCTCGCATCAACAAGGAAGCCATCAAGCCTATCCTTGCTAAACATAATCTTGAGTATAAGAGCTTCAATCCAGAACCTCTTACACTCTCCAAGGATGGACTCGAAGAGCTACGAGAGAAGATCTGTGATCTCTATCACAGCAATCGAATCTCCCTTGCTCCTGGAGAAGTATTTGACCTGGTCTGTCACTCTAAAGACTTCTTAGCTTTTAAACAAAAGCTCAAAGATTTCCTTGCCTCTATTCGTACAGAAATGAGACTTGATGATAAGGGAATAGACTTTCCTGTTCGCTCTCCCATTCTAAAAAAATGGCTTCCTTCCTTGAGTGGTTATGGTTTCGACTAACCCACTCCATGCTTAACTAAAACAAGTTAAGTTAAGCTTAGTTCGGTTTTCCGGGCTAAGCTTTTTTTCCTGTTAAAAAAACACTTCTGAAGTATAATCCAGAAATGTCGTTCACCCTTTTGTCTTAGTCAGATTTTTTTTGCTGTTTCCATCTTTCCAAAATGAGCATCGCACTGATAGTATCTGTCGTTGCATTTTTTTTAAAATCAGAAACAATCTCACCTGATTGCACACTCGTAAAATCCTCATCAACCGTTTCAATCTCAATTCTCTGATTTTCGATAATATAATTAAGAGAAGTCATAAATTTTGTGATATATTCCTGAATATCTTTTTGTTTACTTGGCCAACCAAGTACGATTTTTCTGATATGATACCTCTGGATCAGATCTGCGATATAATAATACGTCATTGCATCATTCATCACATAACCAATGGGATACACAATTTGTGAATCTCCAATTGGAGTATACGCCAATCCAATATATTTTGTTCCTCGATCAATACCGAGTGCATGATTCATTTTCATAATATTCTCATTTTTTCAAGATAAAATTAGCCAACATTAGGCTCTATCATATAATTTGCTTCAAGTTTTTCTACCTCATTTTTCATCAATTCATCATAAGATAAGCTCATTTTTTGTCCTTTATATTCCAATACAAACTCCTCATCATCAAAAAAATAAGAAATCTGACTTTTAACCTCATTTTTACCTTCAACATCAGAAAAATATTGCTCATCATAGACCATATCCACTGCGATCTCACCAAAATCCTGCTCTAAATCAAACTTTTCAGTCTTTTTTACCATTTTTTCCAGCTTCTGCTCCTGCAAATCTCGCAATCGTACATTAGTCTTTTGTCCAATATACATCAGTATCCAACGAGGCAACAATCCAGTATCATATGCCATTTTATAGAGTTCTGGCTTAGACAGAGAAAAAAAAGAAATCTGATCTCCTTTAAGAGTTTTGAGCAAATTGAGTGCCAAAGATCCTACCCTCAAATTAGTAAATCCTCCTGGACCATTGATCACCAAACACTGATCAAAACTCGCCTCACGATCAAGTTCGACCAGTACCTTTCCGATCTCCCTATCAACTCCGTTTCTCTCAAGCTTAGTCATCTTTCCTACATGCCATATTGCAATTTGATCTGTCGAAATATTGATTACACTTTTCATCTGCCTTTGGTCAAAAATAAAGCATTATTCAAACATTCTCTGTAAATCCTCATCTCTAATCATCGAAGGTCATCGCATCGGATCAAAAGTTACCTCAACAAAAACTTCCCAGTCTGGGACAACCAAAAGTGTCGCATTTTTTACACTTTCAATCAAATAATCTGCCATCGGACATGCTGGCGTCGTAAATGACATTACAACCCTTACCTGCTCTTTCTCCTCATCGAGATGAACTTCATAAATCAATCCAAGCGTATAAATATCTACCAATGGAAAATCAGGATCATATACCGTCTGCAATGCCGTCGTAATCTGCTCTGTTAAAGTTTTATCTGTCATTTCACCTTACTAATCATGGATTAAAAATTACAATTTGCGTAGTTATAAAAACAAGAAGGAAAAACAGTCCCCATCGTGTATTTCGCCATCAAAAGACCAACAAAATCACGTTAATCAGCGAATAAATGCCAAAAAGTAAAGAACATTTATAAGAAAGCTTCTGCACTTCTTCTTTATTTGCATCAATGAGAAAAAGCTCTTGCCCCCCCCAAAATACAAAATATGCTACTCCCCAAGATAATACTGCCGTTGCAATCAGAAGCATCGTAATAGCTATTTCAGGATCTTCTCTGACATTGAGCTGTGTTAGCGTCAAAACCATAATTCCCAAGCCTAAAATCACCTTAATCAAAGAAGCAATCGTAAAAACCCCATAAGCTCTAATTTTTTCAATTCGTTGTTGCATTGGAGGAAATATAAGGTTAAAGATATCCCTGATTTAGTCTAGGATATAAATTTCAAAAGAAAGTTGTAAAAAAATTCGAAGTCTGACTTTTTATCTTTTTTTATATTCTTTTGCTCGATAAACATTCTAAACCTAGAAATCAACATTCACACGTTCAGATGCTGCTTCTTTTTGCTGGTTTTCAATGATCGTCTGAGTATCCAATTCCGCTTGAGAAGGGAGATAAAAGGGATTCGCACCTGTTTCATAAACTTTCGCATAAACAATCTCCCATAGTCCTTGACCAAAAATCATCAACGGAAAACTCACCAAACATGCTACCAAAACTACCATATATTGTGATGAGGTTTCTACATCGTTATGACTTGCCTTCCACATTGCACCAAGCACTATCAGAGAAATCATAAATCCAATCGTACATCCAGCAAGAGATGAAGCAGAATAGTTAGGATTTACCACAAATTCCATCTGAGCGAACGAGAGAAATAATGCGAAACACACATAAAAAGCAAACAGCAAAGCAGGAGCTCCTGACATATCTTGAAAAATCACAAAAAGTCCAATCATCATTGCAAACAAGATCGTATTTGACAAAAGCAAAAGTCCACTTGTTTTAGCTTTCTGACGATATTTCTCAGAATACAAAGCACCAAACACAAAAAGCAAAAGCTGATTTCCAGCAACAGTTATCAAAAGCCCCAAAAACAACAAAATAAGCCAAGCTAAAGGATGCACTGAACTTGTGATCCCAACACCACTAGTAGCACCTGCACTCCCCTGCAAAGTCAATCCAAACAGTGACATAACAAAAAACAATACCACACTCATAATCGCTCAAATCACAAGTCCCAAGATCACTTTCCCAATTAAGCTTCGTCCTGAAATACTACTAGGAGCATTGATGATTTTATCCAACTTTGCTCTCTGTTCTTGTGTAATCATCTGTGCCGAGATTCCATTCTTCCCATCTAGAGTTGGCAAAGAAGTATGGAAAGCTGGAGTTTGTCCGATTTCATTCATGAATAATAAAGAAGAATTAAGGAGTAAAAGAAAGCTGATCAACGCTCTGGATAAAGGCCTTGATATTAGGTGATTTATCACTCGTATACGAGATAATCAACACCCTATCTACAAAATCTACATAATACTGTGCAGCATACAGCTTTACACCAAGCATATTGACGATACGATAAGTCTTGAGAATCGCAGGAAATCTCTCCGAATTAAGTCAGGATTTTAGACTTTTTTTCTGTGTTAATTCCTCAGATATCTGATATCCAGCCAATCTTAATTGATTAAAACTCTGCTGTACATACGCAACCAAAGGTAAATCCAAATGCTCTTTTTGAATAATCAAAGAATCTAAAATCTGACCAGTTCCTTCGTTTATCTCTTGATAAATAGTTTGTTCTTGAGAAGCTTTAAGTTGCATTTTGGGTATAAGACTCAAACTTCCACTCAAATTAGTATCCGTCAAACGAAGTTCTTGTCTACTCGAGCATGCCGCCAAAGTCAAGACCAGCACTAGAATAACAATTTTTCTCATCGTGCTTTATTACAAAATAATATAACCAAGAGCCAAGAGGATTCCAACCACAATTCCAATAATAAAGGAAGTTTTCAGAATCTGTTCTTTTATACTAGCTGCTGTATCTTCCGTATCTTTTCCAGCCCAAATCAATGAAATCAAGTATCAAATCATTACTCCACACAAAAGCAAATATCCTGGCATCAAAAACATCATCAACATTTTCGCTACATTATCTCCAAAAATCACTTCTCATCTGAGCAGAAATACTCACATAATCAAAGTCAAGAAGTAGAATCCACCTCTTAAAACTTGAAATAAAATCGCCATCTCTTATGCATATAAGAAATTAAAATCACTGATAAGATTATGATTTTATCAGAGAAAATCAAGGAAATCTGAAAAAATATCAAAAAAGTGACCTTTTTATCAGATCACTTTCTTGTAACTACTCAAATCTCAATGCATCAATAGGTTTAAGTTTTGCAGCCTTTCTCGCAGGAAGTATTCCAAAAATAATTCCTGTCAATGCCGTTAATCCAAATGAAAGTAGCACAACAGTTCCGTTAATTATAGCAGTAAATTTTCCTTCACCTGCATTTATAAATGATGGCCCACTATTTATCAATTGAACCACCAAAAAGCTAAGAACAAGTGCGATAATTCCTCAAATCAAAGTTATCACGACAGATTCAACCAAAAATTGTAAAATAATATCTCTGGTCAAGGCTCAAATTGCTTTTCTAATTCCGATTTCCCTAGTTCTCTCTGTAACAGACACAATCATAATATTCATTACTCAGATTCCTCAAATCAACAAGGATAATCCTCAAATAAAAAGCAAAAATGCCTTCATCATACTTGTTGTTTGTTCTATCTGTTTCACAAATTCTGCAAAAGAAGAAATTTCAAACCCAGCAGTCGCAGCATTAGACATATTAAATTTTTTCATTAACATATAAGTAAATCTCTTGTTCCAGAGATCATTATCTGCCTGCTTCTCTAAATAAATATCAAAAGTAGATAATTCATTACTATGTTTAATCCTTTGAGCAATAGTGGTATCAGGAGCAAAAGCCTGACTTCAAAATTCATATTGTCCTTTTTTAAGGAGTCCTACAATCATATATTCCTTCTTCCCTAGTGTAAATTTTTTACCAATTGGAGAAGTATTAGGGAAAAATTTCTCCTTAAATGCGTAATTTACTACTGCAACAAAAGACATATCCTTATACTGCTGTTCAGTAAATAACGTTCACTCTACCACTTGCTTCTCATTAAGCGTAAACCAATTTTGAGGAACTCCAAACAAAGAAACATAGTCAGATTTATTTTTAATTTTTATTTCATCTGCTCCTCATTCAATCTGATAGGTGACCTTTCAGGTAAGATCCGGGAAATATCTTACTATATAATCAATAATAGAAGTATCAAAAGTAACTTTCTTAACATAAGTCGTCCCTCCTTGCTTATTATCAGCCTGATATCATCAGTTACTTGCAACTGAAAGCTTATTTTGTGCCATATCACCCATATTCTGAGCAATAACGTTATCCATCCCTTGACCGATTGCCATCATTACAATTACTGCTGACATACCAATAACAATCCCCAAAGTACTTAACCCAGATCTCATTTTATTTGAAGTAATTGTTTTTCGTGCATCACTTATATACGAAAAAAATCTCATCTCCGCATAGTATAAAAATAAAGAATAATTCTGATTTCAAAAAAAGTTCAGATTTATTGAATTGAATTACAATTCTTAACTAACTTACAAAAGCTCCATCCTTGATCCTATAAACTTTATCCGCATAACTCGCAACATTAGCATCATGAGTAATCAATAAGATCGTTTTCTTTTGTTCTTTATTAAGCTGTTTGAAAAGCTCCATCACTTCAATACCAGTCTTGGAATCTAATGCTCCTGTTGGCTCATCTGCGAGCAAAAGACCTGCATCAGCAACCAAAGCTCTCGCTATACAAACTCTTTGCTGTTGTCCTCCCGAAAGTTGATTTGGTAATGCGTGCTCTCTTCCTTCTAATCCCACAAGTTTTAAAGCATGATAGGATTTTTCCTTAGCTTCTTGTCCTGATATTCCCATATATGAAAGAGGAAGTGCAACTTGTTCTCGTGCCGAAAGCCTTTTTAGAAGGTTATACCCCTGAAAAATAAAACCAATCGTATTTCTACGGATCATAGCCTGCTGATCATCAGTGAGATTTTTTACTTCTTTCCCTCTAAGAAAATACTTCCCTTCACTCGGAACATCAAGAAGACCTACTATATTCATAAGAGTTGACTTACCACCACCAGAGGCTCCCATAATCGCTGTAAAATCTCAATTCTCAATATCCAAATCTACACCTCTCAATGCGTATACAGGCTCTACCCCATTTCCACCATAAATTTTCTTAACTCCCCTGAGAGAAATAAAATTTGAAATTTCTTGCATTAACATTAAATGAAAAAAATAAAAAATCTGATTTATTCCTAGTTATAAAGAAATACCCTAAATTAATATAGAGTATTTCCTTATTTCTTTTAATCTCTTTGGATTACAGGTCCTCCAGGTCCTCCTGCTGCAGGTACTGCTGCACTTCAATCTGAAGACGCCCCTATTCCTGCATTCTGCATAGAAATATCATTAATGTATAATCCTTTTATCACATCTCAAACTTTAATTCCAGAAAGGATTTGAGTATTTGCATCATCTGAAATTCCAACTTCAACAACTTGATCTACCCATTTATCTCCTCTCTTTAGTTTAACAATCTTTTCTCCATTTTCATTATCTGCAATTGCTGGAGATGGAACAACGATGGCATCATGTACTTCTTCCAAAGTTACCTTCACACTAGCACTCATTCCTCCAAAAATCTTTTGATCATCACTAGTTTTCTGAAAAACTACTTTTGCCTTATATGAACTAGATTCTGACATAGTATCTATTTCAGAAATTACTCCTGTAAATAACTGATCACTCAATGCATCAAGAGTTACTTGTACAGGCATACCTACTGCAACTTTCACAATATCAATCTGATCTACATCAAGAGTTACTTGGAGCAAATTAGGAGTTTCTACATAAATATACTTTTCTGTACTAGAAGAACCATTACTAGAAGAAATAGAGTCTCAAACTTGCATTTCCACTTTAGTTACCACTCCATCAAAATTTGATACAATTTGATAACCTTCATAATCTTTAAGAGTATTTTTAAGAGCTTCCTGAGCAGATTCTAATGCATCTTTAGCTGTTTGCAATTCGTCAGAAAGTGTAACATTATCCATCAAATCATCTACCGTATTTTTTGCCTTTTTTACAGCCAAATCAACCTCTATTTTTTTAACTTGTTGACTCGTTTTGAGTGTTGTAAGTTTATTTTCCGCTTCCTGCAATTTCAATTGTGCATCTTGAAGTGCAATTTTCGCCTTATTAATTTTACTCTTCATTGATTCCTGATCAGATCCTGAATCAGAATTCATATCTTCTTTAAGCTTTGCAACAATAGTCATATACTTATTTCTCAAAGTATATCACTCATTTTCTATATCAGTTCCTAAAGTCTTAGCATACCCAGCAATCGCAGTTTTATCAACTTTTCCTGATGGAATACTTTGCATTACCATATCATAGTTCAAAATTCCCCACTGACGAATTTGATCTCAAAGAGTCTTAAAAATCTGATATCCATCAAGGATTTTATCTTCAGTAAGATTTGATACTGATATTTTACTATATTGTGCATAAAGATCTTCTAGTTTTTTTACCTGACTCTCCAACTCATGAAACTGATTTAAAGACTTTGCACGAAGCATCTGATTATCAGCTCCAATATAAACATGAGTATAATCTTCAGGATTGAGAAACTTATTAGTCTCCTGCATTACTTTATCATAACTATCCAAAGTAGACTGCAAAGCCAAAGCTTGTGTTTTAAATTCTCTCACATAACCTTCAAATTTCTGATTTCTCTCAATTGCTGCTTTTGAAAGCCCCAAATCTGAATTCTGAGTACCTTTTCCGCTTCCATACGTAATAGAATAATCCTCTTGAAGATCTTTTAAAGTTTTTTCCTGATCTTTTACTGACTGCTTAGCATTTTCTACAGAGATTTGTACAGTCTCCGTTTCAGACATCTGCGTCTTAGGCAACATGGTTTGCTCCAAAAGCTTTTCATCATATTCAGATTGAGCTTTAAGCAAATTTAATCCTGAATCGGTATCTTTGAGCTTCTTTTCATATGCCCTCTTAGCAGTTTTAAGATCTCTTTTATTTTTTTCCAAAGTAGTATCTAACTTATCCGTACTAATAGATGCTAAAACCTGCCCTTTCTTTACTTGATCTCCTACTTTCACTTTTACGCTCGTTACCTTCCCCTGCTGAACAAAAGTTAGCTTCTGAGCATTAGCAAATTTTGTAGTTCCTGCCAAAGATAAAGTTTTTGAAATATCCCCGGTCATTACTTCATAATCCGTACTTAGGAAGTCAGTATTTTCTTCCTGCTTAAATCGTTTTGTCCATACACCATATCCAATACCAATTACAACAACCAAAACTCCAAGTGCCCATCGTTTTTTATTTCGAATCCATTGCAAAGCTCTCTTGATCATTTTTTACAGAAATAAGATAAAATTCTGACTTTAAGAGTACAATTCTCGCCTCAAAATGCAAGTCAAAAATTTGATTATCAAAAAAAGAACCTCAAAATTTTATCAAGGTTCCTATCTGTATTTTCAACCACAAGATATTGAAATCTGTAATTATTGTCACAGTTCTCGCTCCAAAACTTTTAACACTTGACCAAATAAGCCATTTCTTTTTGCAATCTCAAACTCTCAAGGAATCTTTTCCCAAAAATACCTTGGAGCAGCTGGTAAAATATCTCCATACACCATTCCTCAACTCAATCCATTATACAGTGCGGAAAACTTAAGCAAATCTTCATAATTCACTTGATCATAAGTAAGTTTTATCGGAGTCTTTGAATTCCTTGAATTGTACCAATTAATTTTATGTTTACTAAAAACTAGAAAATCCTTAATCATATCTTCAAAACTCTCTGGACTAAGCTTCACCTTACTATAATCCTTACTAACAATTTGAAAGGGACCATCACCATTTTTTGGAAGATAGTATCCACAACTACTCTCTTTTCGCCATACAGCTATAGTTAAAGCAGTTGGAAAATCATAAGCATAACTGAGCAAATCCATCGTATAATATCGCCCTAGACAGTTTGGATCTAAAGTATCTAGATTTACAAAACTCTTTTCCCACTGAGAAAGCAACTTTTTTTTATTTTCTTTTGATAAAGTTTTTGCATATTCTGCCCCGCTTTTCAATTGATTATGAGAAAAATCTCTAATTTGTTCAAGCTGAACTTTAATATCTCACTTAGCAACAGGAGTTGTCAACCACTCTCTCGCCTGACGGTAAAGATCCCAATGCATAACTCTATTTTGTCAAGACCCCTGCTGATCCACTGAATTTTGCACTACATTTCCAGCAAAACTCTGTCAAATAAGAAACAAACAAAATAAAAGACAAAAAACTGACAATTTCTTCATTCTTCATTCTTCTCTGATAAAATATCCACAAAGTATTTTTCAAAAATATACCCTATTTTAACGTCCTTTAAAAATCACACCCAATGTACCAAAAATCACATACATATCCATCCCCAAACTCCAGTTCTGAATATAATACAGATCTAACTTTGCTTCCTGATCAAACGTTAAATTATCTCTTCCAAATACTTGTGCATACCCCGTAATTCCTGGTTTGATTGACAAAAGCCTTTTTTCTCGAGATTCATACTTTGATACTTCATTTTCCAAATGTGGCCTTGGCCCAACAAGAGACATCGTTCCCAATAATACACAGATCAATTGAGGTAATTCATCCAAAGAAGTCTTACGTAAAAATCTTCAGACTTTAGTTACTCTAGGATCATTGTTAATCTTTGGCAAAACTCATTTTCTCGTATTTGAACTAGAGTTTATCAGATCTTGATAAAGTTTTTCAGCATCAGATCCCCCATATCCAACACACAAATGAGTATACATAGAGCGGAACTTCAAAAAGGTGAAAAGCTTACCTCCTATTCCAACCCTCTTACTCTTATAAATAATAGGACCTTGACTCTCGATTTTAATCGCTATAGCAATTAATAGCAAAACAGGCGCCAATAGAATCAATGCCAAACTTGCTCCAACAACATCAAAAATTCTCTTAAGAATGAGAGATCGTCCATCTAATTTTGAATGTTTATATTCTAATGCTATGATATTTTGAATAAGTTCAGGAGTGTAAACAATATCTTCAAGGAAGAACCCCTCACTAATATGAAAAAATCTCGTTTCATTCATTCTTGTCTGTTCAAAGATCTGCTGCAAAAGTTGTTTCTCAAATCTTCCAACCACGACACACATTTCATAACTCTTAAAATCAATAGTATCAACCTCTCCTATTCCGATATAATCAGTAGGAAGTGAAAAATTATCTCTAATCGTTTGTAAAGCTTCTTCATCTTGCAGATCATCAGCAGAAATAATCAGAATTTTCTTCCCTAATTTTTGTTGTAACCTATACTCAAAAGCTCTCCAAATCTGATCAAAAAAAAGCACCGAAAATAAAACAAAAAACCCTCCGATCAAAATAATAAATCTCGAAAGTCCAAAGACAAAAACAGAACCCTGACCAAAGTAAGACAAAAAAGCAATTCCTACAAACCGATACAACCAAGTTTTTCCTAATTTTTGGTAATGATTGATAACTCTAGTATTAAGCGGATAAAACTCCTTTACCACGCCAATCACCACAAATAAAACACTTGAAAAAAAGGCGAAAAATCTGAGCTCATCTCCATTAATCAAAGGAATCGGAGTCAGCATATCAGGCAAAATTCCCGTCAACAAACGCAATTTATAAGTCAAAAAGAAAATCCCATTTACCAACAAAAAATGACACAACACTCTCAACAAACGAAAATTCTTCATCATCAAAAAACAAATAAAAAGCTGATTTTTGATAGTAAATATCCTTAAGACTACGGATTCCATAACAAAAAACAAGAGAAAAAACACCTGAGCTTATTTCCACAGGTGTTTTCTTGATTATTTAGATTCTTCTGCAAGAAAAATTTTATGCAAAAGTCCATTGATGAGTTTTGGAGATCCAGCATCTGAATATCTATTACACAATTCTACCATTTCATTGATCACAAGCTCTTTTGGCGTTTGCAATACTTTATACTCTACATATCCCAAAAGCAAACATGCTTGATCTAGCACATCCATCTGCTCATACTTGAAACTCTGCGTATACTGATCTACCTTTTGGATAAGTTCTGCTCTATAACGAGAAAGCCCCACCCCTACCTTGAGAACATAATCTACCTCTACATCTTCTGAGCTCCATTGATCAAAAAAATTACTCAAAAAATACTCAAAGTCTGACTCAATATCCTGATCTCCTGCATATTCTGAGATTTTTGCTTTCACATAATCATCAACATTCTCCTGAGCTTGCTTAGTTTTTGCCAATTGCTCAAGGAATTCTTTATCAAAAAAACCTGAAGACTCCTGATTCTGTACACCAAGATTCAAATCTTCACGATCAGAGGAATCAGATTTTTCTAAACTTTTTTGCATATAGTTAAAAAAGCAATTCTGATAGAAATAAGAAAGTGCTATTTTTCTCGCATTGATTCTATGCTTAATATTCATCAACCTCTACGCCACAAACTAAAAATACCCTCTACAAAAAACAAAGAGAGTAGACTCAAACGCTACTCCCTCATTCACTATGCATCAACTACGGTTTCCTTTGAAGCTGATTTTACAGTCACTACTTGTTTTCCATTGTAATATCCACAAGATGGGCAAACTCTATGATTGAGTCTATTTGCTCCACAGTTTGGACATTTAGCTGTTTGATAAGTATTTTCAAGTCTCTTGAGATTAAGAGATTTCCAAGTTGAGTGTCTTTTACGGGTCTGTACCTTACTCACCTTTTTCTTTGGACCGATTGTCATTTGATAAACAAAATTACTAATCTAAAATATTCACTAAAAAAATCCTCTTTTAGTTAACGAGCTCATTTACTGGCAAAACATCAACCACAGTTTTGAGGTAAGTTCTTCCATTAAATTTTTTGAAGTTCTTTTTTCTGAAAGCTACTACTCCATCTACCGCAGCATGTACTGAAAAATCAGCAGATTCATAAGTATTTTTTCCACATTCATATTTAGAACCTTTTTGTCTAATGATGATATTTCCTGCCAAAACAGGTTGTCCTCCAAAGACCTTGACTCCACGATATTTTGGTTGAGAGTCTTTTAGATTTTTAACCGAACCAGCGGCTTTTTTGTGTGCCATTTCTACTCAAATAATATAAAACTTGACTTCCCCCTTTATACTGAAAAGCTCAGCATAATCAAGAGAAAAATAACCTTTTTTTATTTTTCGAACCTTTTGAGGCTATTTTAAGCCAAAAATCGACATTTTTTGTTTTCATTTTTATCTACAAAAATAACCTACCCCATATTTCTCGCCAAAACCAATCCCCAAACTTTTAAATCAGGTCTTGAAGCCTTAATAGTCTTTGCAAGTTGATTAAGTGTCGCTCCTGTCGTCGTCACATCATCAACAAGTAAAATCAGACTTCATTCTTTTATTTTTTCTAAATTTTGAACGACAAACGCACCTTTCAAATTCTCGAGCCTTGCTGACCTCTTCAAACTCAATTGTGAAGTGGTAGCCTTACATTTTTTAGCACAAGAAAAAAGTGGAAGTTTGATCCTTTTTGCCAATTCTTGAGCCAAAAGCTCTGATTGATTATACCCCTTTTCAAAATAACGCCTCCACCAGTGCGAAGGTACTCGGGAAATAAACAGATTTCAATCTTGAATCGCCTCAGCCAACTTTTCATGTGTCAAGACCAATAGTTCAGCTCTTTGCCCCAAAAATGCTCCGACACTATGCTGATGATAAAACTTTAACTTCAAAATTAGTTTTTTAATTCGTTTTTCATACGCAAATCCAACTATCAAACCTTCTAACTCCATCTTACCTTCACTTCTGCATACTCTACACACAGCAAATCACTGAGAAGGACGATGACAGCTCGGACAAAGCTCTGGATGAGGATTGAGTGTTTTTTTACACTCAAAACACAGATAATCTCACCACTTTCCACACTTCAAACATTCCTTTGGAAAAATCCAATCTACTCGTCCCATACGTTCATAACAAATAAAAAAGCTCCAAAAATCTGACTATTCCACAGGATTTGAACTCAAACTCAATTTGATATTCACTTTACTTGAAACTAATAAAGTAAACAAAGCCATTATCATCACAAAAACAGGAAACCAAACATGATACCTCAACAAATCTCCCTGTCCAAAAAGTCGATCATAAAGCCCTCCTCCAATACTAAAAAGTGAAAGCCACACAAAAGAAACCAAACTTCCCATACTGAGAATCGGCCATAAAATTTTATGAAGCAAATGCTCTGAACTAGAGAGTTTTAGTTGCCCATATCTAAGAAAAAACCATAGCAAAAGTCCACTTGAAATAAGCATTATCATAGGTTGAGCATTAACAAAAAACTCTGCCAAATTCCCCTGCTTAATCCCCAGAATCGCTGACTCTGGATTGATACTCAAAAATTTTATAAATTCTCAAATACTAGTTCCAATAGATAAACTCCATCCCAGTAAGACCCAAGTCCCAAAAGTCAGCTTTATCAAATTTTCTATTTGTACAAATCCAAACGCAACTACCAAGACTATCATCACAACTGCCGCTATCGCTAAGCCACTCATTGTCTCCTCAAACTAACAAATAAATATCAAAAAAGATTACAAGACTGATTTTTCTTTTACATTCATAATTTCAGACAACACCTCTGATATCTCTGCAACCGTTGAAATACAATATCTCATTCCAAAACTACACTTTTCCTCCTCAATATGAATAAACGGAATTCCAGCTTGCTGAGCAATATCACGATCATTTTCACCATCTCAGACAAAAACTGCCTTTTGCAAAAATGCAGGATCTCAAACCTTTTCTGAAAAAACTTGCAAATGCTCAATTCCTTTAATAAGGATATCGCTCCCAATGATTACTTCAAAACAATCTAGGATACCTCATTCTTGCAAATTTTCCCTAGCAAAAGCCGTACTATTTCCAGTCGAGAGAAAAAGAACAAAATTCTGACTCAATTCCTTGATTTTCTCTACTACTCCAGGGAAAAATTCACCTTTCTTAGTCTGCAATATTAAGTGATAAATCTCCTCTGACAATTTTCTTGCTTCCTCTTCTCCCACTTGTAAATATTCACGGATTTGCGAGATCAAAGCTTTACCTCTGGTAGAATGAAAATAATATCTCGTAGCCTCTGCATCTAGTCAAAACCTTTCTTCAAAAAATTTTGCTACCAAGCTACTCACTCTTCCTTGTGAACGGATCAGAGTCCCATCCAGATCAAAAATCAAATATTTTATTTCCATCTTTTTATTTCTAACTAAAAGAGCTCAAAACAGAATAAAAACCTGACTTTATAGTCAGATTTCAGTTTTTTTAGAGACTTATTTTCTTCTTTTGAGTTGGATCAAAATCGTAATACTCAATACAAAAATCATCACAAATGCCACAAACTCCAAAAACGGAATAGTCACAAATCCGATATGCCAATCTACTACACTACAATCATTTCCTGGTGCACAAGCAAACATATTTTGTAAAGTCTTTTGCTGAATCAAATAATGATATCCCGCCAAAAACATCCCACAAAAACTTGAAAAAGCAGTCAAAAAACTCAAACGATCATCTTTAGTGCACAAAGCATAGATCACTACTGGCAAAAGTGGATACATCAAAATTCTTCCTCGCCAACACAAATGGCATGGATCAAATCAATGTCAAGCAAAAAGTCAAACCATAGGATCTCAAAAATTTGAGAAATATAAAGACCCTCAAATCGCAAAAACCACAGGTACTAACATCACTTTTCGCAAAATATTTTTCATTTCCTTAAATTCAAAAGATAAAAACTATGCTCTCAAAACAGCACCAGCTTTTTCTCAGGCTTCAACTGCTTTTTTAAGAATAGTATTGATTTGATCAGTAGTCATAGCTCAATCACCTTTGATTTTGATTTGGAGGGAAATTGACTTTTTATCTGCCCCCAAATTATCTCCTTGATAAAGATCAAAAACTCTGACTTCTGAAACACCGTATACCTTTTCCACCGCTGTGATCACTTTTTCAAAGGTTTCCTCCTTACTTACGACCAAAGACAAATCTCTTCGCAAAATCTGATCCTGTAAACTCTCATACTCCTTTTCGTTATTCACGGTTCCCATCAAATCTTTCAAGACATCAAGGTTCACCTCCATAAAACAAAGCTGACTTGTTTCTGGCATTTTATTGTTCTTGAGCACCAAAGGATGAACACTTGCCAAATATCAGATTTCAACTACTTCTGCTCCTTTTCTAAAAAGAATTTTTGCTTGTTTTTTAGGATGAAAAGTTGTAAAATCTAATTTCTCAAGCAAAATTTTACCCCTAACTCCAAGATGATTGATAAGACTTGACAAAATACCTTTCATCTCTAAGATCAAATCTTCATGCCAATTGGCAAGATTCTTTTTATAAATACAAGCACCAAGCATCATATCTTCACTCAAATAATCCTCAGCATACCTAGAATCCAAATGATGTGACTTTAATGGATTGTTCCTATTCCACACCTTCCCGATGTCAAAAAACTTAAATCCATCAAAGAATTTACTATTTTTTTGTGCAATTCCAAGGAAATTATAAAGCATCTTATCTCTCAAATACGGCTGTTCTGGATTAAGTGGATTTTGTAAAGCATACAAATTCTGAACATCAGTTCCAAACTGCTTCATCACAGACTCCATTGCCCAAGGATACGTCTCCACCTGATCAAATCTCATCTCCTCAACCATAAATTCCTCCACTGCTCTCAAAATATTTACTTCATCACTCATAGGCTGATTTTTGAGCTGAGCAAGCAAAGGTTGCTCCTGAATCTGATCATATCCCCAAATTCTGGCAACTTCCTCAGCAATATCCTCCTTGATATTCAAATCATCTGGACCTCTCCAAATCGGAGCTACTACCTCATCTCCTTTAACCTTAAATCACAAATCAGTCAAAATCTGATCCATTTTTTGATCAAAATCAGGCATCTGTACTCAGAAAACAAGCTTTTGAATATAATCTTTTGGAGCAGGAACAAACTTCATAGTTCAGATTTTTAGATCTGATTTAATAAAATATCCAACTCCTCCAATTTCATAGTTCCCAAGTGTCTTTGCATAATATTTCAATTCATCGAGAAACAAAAGAAGTGAATACAAACTCCATTCAGGATTGATATTTTTTTCAAATCTAAGTTCTGCATCAGTCCTCAAACCAAGTCTTGTTCCGGTTTTTCTCACAATCACAGGATCATAATTTGCAATTTCTACCAAAATATTTTTAGTTGTATCAGAAACTGCTGACTCCAATCCCCCAATTACACCTGCCAACGCCAAAACCTTCTCATTATCTGCAATTACAAGATCTGAAGTCTGCAAACTATGCTCTACCTCAAAAAGATCTACAAAATGTTCTCATTCTCTAGCATTTCTTACTTGAATATCACCTTTTACCTTATCAGCATCAAAAAGATGAATCGGCTGACTAGAAATATTCATAAATAAATTTGCAAAATCTACCCAGTTATTAACTGACTTTCCACCGATGTCCTTCAGTTGTAAACGAGAAAAGAAATCTGATTTTTTTACTTCGATATTCTTTATTTCTAGAGCAATATAAGTATTTACCGCTTCAGAGCTTACTTTGATAGCTCTTTCAAGTTTCTGTTCAGTATGCTCAAGCACCTCCAAAATCGGAGTTGTATCAAAATGCTGGAGATATTCAGGGATTTTATTGTATTTCTTTTGACTGTCGGGATAGATCGCATTAAGTTCTACTGCGGCACCAAAATGTCAGGTAAGATCCGGTCTATTAGTCAAACTTTTATTATCTACTTCCAAAACTGTACTTTCAAGCCATGGAAACTTCGCTTTCATTGGGACTCCAAGATCATCACTGCTAACATCAAGATCTGTTCCTAGATTCCAAATCCAATGATATTCTTCATCTTCATTAATACCCAATTCTCATTTTGAGCAGATCATTCATTCAGAATCCACACCTCTCATTGCTCTTTTTGCGATGGTAATCCCACTTGCCTCAAAAAAAGTCCCCGGCAAAGCTACAGGTACAAAAATCCCCTCAGCCACATTTTCACCACCACAAACGATTTGATAAGCACCTTTATCACCACAATCTACTTGACAAACATTAAGCTTATCCGCATTAGGATGTCTCATCAAACTCGTAATTTGCCCAATTACAATACTCTCTTTGAGGTCTCTAGTGATAATTTCTTCAATTTCACAAGTTTTGAGAATTAAATTTTGAGCAATATCCTCTGGACTTGCTTGTACATAGAGATATTTTTTGAGCAATTGAAGATGATATTTCATCGGTATACAACTACAAAATAAAGAAAAAAATCTGACTTTTAAGTCTATTTTATTTTTAGAGTACGGATTTGACTTGTAAGTGCAAGATTTTTTGAAAAATTTATACTTTTATTATTTTCACACGCAAACAAAATCCTAGCAACTTACAAAAAAACTCTCTAGAAAATTCTAGAAAGTTTTTTAGTATCTAATAGATAGCAATCAAAATCTAAATTGAAAACTAAAACCTAATATATTCCATTAATCAACACTCATATCATAATCAAATACTAAAAGTTCATCATCCGTCCATACACTCTATATATATTTTATATAATAGCCTATATATCAAATTAAAAAAAACTCAAGAGAAAACTACCCCCATTTTGCTTTAAAATTAAACTTTAATTGATGTAGATTTGAAGTAGATTTGACATAGCAAAATTTCAAAATATTTGTTGCTAAAATTTCTTGTAATTCAAAAAAATCCCAGAGCACTTCACTCCGAGACGTTGTAATAAAACTAACTATAAAGTCAGATTTTTAGACCTTTTTATCTTTTGTTCTTTGGCTACATTTTTTCCCAAACGGGCACCTTTGATAGCAATTTTAGCCAGTTTTGGATACTTACGAAGCCTTAAAAGCTTGATCACATCAGCAAACGGAATCAACGAAACCGCAGAAATTCAAGCATCCATCAAATGAGCTTTTGATTTTTCCCCATTTCCTTGATACTTTGCCTTTGCTGACCTAAAAAGATAAATCAGCGCATTTGTTCAGTCTGCAATTGATCATCGTGTTGGTTCCAATCCGACCACATCCAATGCTGCCTGAAAAGCATCAATCGCTGTCAAATTTTCCTTTTGCTGCTGGATAATTCACTTTTGACGTACCTTTTCTTTTTCATCAAGCATCTCTCTCACCTCTTCTGAGGTTTCTAAGTCCTCATGCAACTTTTCTCTCTCCATCATCTTTTACAAAAACAAACTAAAAAATCTGATTTTATTCTACTTTTACTCCTCCAATTTTAGTTTGTTTTGAATTTTCCATAATTTTTGACTTCTCATCCTGCATCTTGATCACTTCATTTGCTTGGGAGCGAGCCTCTGGATCAGATTTTCTATTTGGATTTACCCCAGTTCTAAACGGATAATCCTCAGGAACATAAAACCCCTTAATCTTTGAGAGGCACTTTTGTACATTTGATTGCCAATTGATCGGACTAGATGCATAGATTTTTCCATCTTCATTTCCATATCTGGAAAGTTGCTTAATAGTATGATAATTTCCCAAATATTGATTATTTAATGTCAATGCGATCAATCTTGCACCATTAAACGGATTATTGTAAGCAATACGATCTCCTCTATCATTATTTCCCACATTTCCAATATTATTATTAGTTGAAAGGAATTTTCCAAGTGACGACTCAGCAAAACCAATACAAATCACCATATCTCTATCGATATTAGTTCCTGCTACCACCTGATCCCAAAAATCCACATTTCTATAAGTACCTACTGCATACGAATTAAGAAACCTCTGAGTTCTCTCCTCTGCTGTTCCTCCCTTGAGAACAGAAACCTTGGTGATATCAATTGGCCTCTCATATTGATCATTAAAATACTTGAGTTTATATTCCTCAGGCAAGACCTTATCTTTATCCATCACAACACTAAGATCTAATACAGTAAGCGGATCTATTGCTGTTCCATCCTTAAAAAGATAAAAAGTCAGATTTGCACCTTCGGATCTAAATCCAGCCCCAGCAGTTCCAGGCTCTCCACCACTTCTTCCAATAAATTGTCCTCTTTTAACTAGCTCTCCTGGCTCTACTGCGATTGAACTCAAATATGAATAAGCAGATACATATCCATCCGTATGCACAATCAACACCCAAGCAACCTGATCAGTCCCCTGATGAACACTATACACCACTCCATCTCTCATCGCATATACAGGAGTACCCTGATCTACACTCATTTCTACACTTAGATTTTTGAAACCATTTTCTTTTTCAAAATCAGCATCCTTAAAAATAGTTGAAATCTGACTTACAGGATAAGCTGGCCATGCAGCTTGAGAAGTTTCTTTATCTGAGCTATCTTTTTGCTTATTGAGTTGAGCAATTTGCTCTGGGATATTATTTTCCGTGCGATAGTTTTTTGACACAATATCCTTGACCAAAGATGAAACTGCATCCTGAGTCTGCTTTAATTCTGTTGAAATTGTTTTTTGAGAAATATCTTGAAGCTTTTTTTTATGATAAAGATCCATAAATGTAATCAAATATGCCTTCTTTTGCTTCAAAGTCTCAATCTCCTCCTGATATTGAGTCAAAAGCTTTTGTGAAGTATTTTTGAGCATTGTCAATTTTTCAATCAATGCTGTTTTTTCTTTTTCCTGAACCGTTGCCACTTTCATCAGATCATTGATCTGCACCAAAAGTGAATTGAGCATATCATTTCCTACCAAAACCTGAGAAATATCAGCCGATTTCATAAAAACCTTCAGATCATCAATCTGAGTTCCACTTTCATTATATATTTCTCTTTGCATCTTGTAAGTAACAAGCAAAAGCTGACTCAGATATTGTTTTCCTAACTCCAAATTTTTTCTAGTCTCTCCGAGTTCAGAAATCGAACTTTGCAATTGTACCTTATAATCATACAATTTTTTAAGTAACCTTCCAATTCTCATCGAAGAATCATCAATATTTTGGATAATCTTGACAATTTCAACTCTAGCTTGCTTATAGTTTTCATCGAGTTTCCCCTTGTTTTTGGACTTTTCTGCAGTATCCATTTCGGCTAACTGAGTCCTAAAATCATCCAAACTCGTCCTCAAATCAGTCAAATTATCAATTGCTCACTTAAAGGCTCCATCTTGATTCATACCATCAGAAAGCTTAACTTCTCAAATATTAGTTGCTATTGCACCGGTAGCATTTACTCCACCCTGCAGCAAGAAAGTCAGCATCAGACCGTAGATCAGACCTGTTCTAAATAGTTTCATATCAATAGTTATCAACTAAAAACTTAACTCAAGTATATCCAAAACCAATAAAAAAGTAAAAAATCTGACTTAATTCTTCAATTTTCTTCTTGACATTTTAGTATTTAAATTATTTCAACAGCAAAAAAACTAAGGTATCTATCTTTTTTCTCCACTTATATAGAGACATAAAGTACGCTTTCTAATTACACAAAAACAAGAACAAAAAATCAAAAAGCTACTATTTTATCAATAGAGAGAAAATTTCTTTTTAAAAAAAGAAAAAACCCTGACCGAAATCAGAGTTCTCCTTTTGTTTCTGCAGAAAGAGAAATTACTTCACAGCAGCCTTGAATTCAGAACCAGCCTTGAAAGTAACAACTTTCATTGCAGGGATCTTGATCTTCTTTGAAGGATCCTGAGGATTAACACCTTCTCTAGCCTTTCTCTTTGAAGCCTTGAAAGTTCCAAAACCTTGGATTCTAACTTCACCTTCTTTTTTAACACCATCGATAACAGTTTCGATGAAAGAATTTACAAGTTCAGCTGCCAATTTCTTAGAAACTCCAAGTTCTTCAGCCAAGCTAGCGATAAGAGCTGTTTTTGTCATTGCAATAACAACATAAAATGTAAAGATGTACTAGGTACAGCCGTATGTATACTACTTTTGATTCAATTTTCAAGAGAAAATGAAGTTTTTTTCAATTTTCATCAAGTTTTTTATCAAGAACTGGGAAAAATCAAAAGAAAAATACCAAATTTTGGAAAAAAATCTAACTCATGAGGTCATTCATCCTCTAAAGTCAGATTTTTGTTTTCTTTCCGAGATTATTTCATTTTTTCAATCAACTTATCCCTGAGTTCTTCAAATCACATCTTTTCCTTAACAGAGATGAAAACACATTCATAATCAGCATATTTTTCCTTAAGCATAGCAATTTGCTCATCACTTGCCTGATCAAGCTTATTAAAGACAAGAATCTTTGGCTGATGTGCACCAATATCAGACAAAACCTGATGTACTACTTCGATCCTCTCCTGGACAAAAATATCACTCGCATCAATAACGTGCAATAAAAGATCCGATTCAATACTATCTTCTAGTGTCGAAGAAAATGATTTGATCAGTTTTGGAGGTAGATCACGGATAAATCCGATCGTATCATTAAGTAAAACCTCCTTACCGAGTCAAGTTTCTGGATTGGTTATGAGATAACATTTTCCCACATTCGTTCCCAATGTCGCAAAAAGCTTATTCTCCGCCAAAACCCCCTTGTTAGTAAGTGCATTGAGTAGCGATGATTTTCCTGCATTGGTATATCCAACGATTCAGATAGTAGGCATTCCCTTTTTCTTACGAGAATCACGATGAAGCTTTCTCATCTGCTGATATTCAACGAGTTTTTTCTCGATTTTCAAAACCTTTTCCTTGAGATGTCTTTTCATTCTTTCAGTATTAGTTTCTCCGATTCCTCTCGTTGCACCACCTCCACTTCCAGATGATCCTCACTGCCTACTTAGCTCCATTCCCATTCCATAGATTCTAGGCCCCATATGCTTGATCGCAGCAAGCTCAATTTGTAATCTCGCCTCTCCACTCTCCGCGTGTTTTTCAAAAATTTTCAAAATCAGATCAATTCTATCCCAAGCAACCATTTTATCTTTGAGATTATATTCTTCACTGACCTCACGGAGTTTCTCATTGATTGCATAAATTTGAGCCGGCTTGAGGGCATTTCCGATCACAAGCAAATTAGCTTCAAGCCTCAACATATCTGCTATAATTTCCTCAAGTTTTCCTTTTCCTACATAAGTCCTGAGATCTGGATGATCTTTTTTTTGATATTTTTGCAAAACAACTACTCCACCATAGGTATTTACCAGATTTTCCAGTTCTCTCATTCTATCTTCAAGAATTTCTCTATTAGTTTGCTTGTCTACCAAATCCACGAGAAATACCTTTAATATTGGTTGATTTTCCACTTGCATAATAAATATTTTAACTCATAAACGTCTACAACTTTACAGAATCTCCTCTCAAATACAAGTAAAACACCATAAAAAACCCTTTAAACAAAATCAAAATCAGATTTCTTTCTTTTTCTTTTCTTTTTTTTGCAAAATAAAAAAAATCAAGTATAATCAGGATAACTTTTACATCTTAGTAGAATAAGTATGTGCAAACAAAACTTTTGAAAAAAGACAAAAATTCTGGCTGGACTCAGTGGTATGCTTTTATTGAGTGGTTCTTTTCTCCTTGGTGTCAGTGCCAATCAAGAAGTACAAAATACTATCACTATCAACGGTATCAAAAATCAAGCACTCGCAAATAGATTTTCTACTGTACATTTCAATGTAGGAGGGAATGATTTTTGAGGTGGGTTTTTCTGGACAGACACAAAAGTCCTTTCTACTCCACAAATCATAACAGCAAAGTGAGAATCACTCTCTTGTACCGATCAAGTCAGAGGATTTTACTACAATTCTCAAAGAGGAGAGAGACTCTGGCCATTGGATGAAGAATCAAAAGGAGATCTAAGCTCAGTAAAATGAGATTATAGCAATCTAGAAGTAGTAGGAGGCTTCTATACCAACTGTCAAAAAGGCTCAATAAATGAAAAAAACGAATTTATCCCTAAGGAAACAGACAAGAAAACTAACCCACACACTGCAATCTATGGAAGAATTACTCATGAGTATAAAGGAAAACAATATTCTCTCTATGCCGGACTCCTAAATAATACAACAAACAACGAACTTCCACAAGCAGCATTAAGATGTAATCTCCAAAGAATCGATAACCAGTATCCATTTGGATATATCTACGATAAGGCAGGAGGGATCGCAATGGTCGGCGCTTATGTAAAATCTGATAAACTGGACAGTGTCAAAAAATTTCACGAAGAATTTACAAAAAAAATAACTGAAGACAACTGTATAAATAACTTTTACTTTATGAAAGAATCTGAAGATCCCAATAATCCTGGAACTAAGCCAGTTACAGATGATTGAACTCTTGGGCCTTTGGATAATGATCTCATCTTCGGTAATGGAAGTGCTTTGGAAACAATGATGAACCTTGGTATCAGAGGTATCGTAGGACTCTCATCACAAGTACAAACCAAAGATCAAAACAAAATAGAAAACAATACTAGGAAAACATCCCTTCTCGTCTCTACTACTGAAAACATTGCAAATATCATAAACCTCGCTAATAAGAGAGCTGAGTCTCTTTGTAGAAATAGATGGGGAAATCTGGCTCCAAATGGAGACGTAATCTGTGCAAAAAATGGTGGGTCAATTGATCCCACAACCTATGCAGGGAAAACTATCATAATCCAACAAGGAGATCTCACACTAAAAAACTATATGGAAACAACTAACCAACCTATCACTATCTTACTGATGACATGAGATATAAACCTACCAAATACAAATACAAAGGCAAACCAAACATTTCTAGGAAATGGATATCCAAATAAAAATGGTATTATTAAGGCAAACTTCCTCAAGGGAAATTTCATCATTAATGGACTTATTCAAGGAGATAGTAATTCAAACAATGAAATTCAAAGAAAACTTATCGTTCACGGAAAAATTGCTTCTTTCAATACCCTAAATACTCCAACAAAAGAAGTAAAAGAAAATATAGGAAATATCGGAATTGATCCAAACAAAAAAATCGGACTCTCTGAAATTTTCACTTGGAAATGTAAACTTAAAGAAGGAACTGACATTGATGGAAACTCTTGTGGACAGCTAGCAGAAGGACAAGATCCAAACAGAAACTTTCTCGTAGACAAGTCATTTGGACTTATTGATATGTACTTCCCATCAAAACTCTTCAAATAATAATAAAAAAGAAGTCAAAAATCTGACTTCTTTCTTTTTTTTAGTTTTTAGTCTCCAGATTATCTATCAAAAAGTCCATCAATATGCTTTTTATCCATCTTGACAAAAAACGATCTTCCATGCTGACAAACAAACATCCCCGGAATATGCTTAAACCCGTCTTCCATCAATTGCTTCATTTGTAAATAGGAAAGTTTATGTCCGGCTTTGATTGAAGTTTTACAAGCTTTGGTAGCAAAGACCCCCTCCATAATATGATCAAAACTCACCTCCTCCAAATACCATACATAATTGAGTAATTTTGCCAATTCAACAGGATATTGTACAAAAACTCTCGGCATCGCATATACCACAATTGATGATTCACTAATCTGACCAATATCAAACCCCAGACTTCAAAACTGTTCCAATTTTTCTTCTAAGTTTGGAATTCTCGTAATTGTAAACTTGAGTGGCTGTAAAAGCACCTCAGGAGTAATATCCTGATTCAGTTTCATTTTTTCAAAAGCGATTCTCTCCGCCAAGGCATGCTGATCAATCAAATACAAGGCACCATCTGCTATCAATGCAATATACATATTTCGCATCTGACCTAGGATCTGATACTCTCAAATATCTTCATGGAAATAACACTCTCCCTGCATATCTTGATCTAGGCTTCATCTCTGTACAATCTCTCCTCACCATTTAGGAGAAAAAAGAGCTTCAGACCTAGCACCTTGAGGATCAATACTTTCTAGATTTGCACCAAGATCATCAACAATATTTGCAAAATCCTTGATTTCACCACTCATTTGGTTTCTAGGAATCGAAAGAATGGACCTTCCACCACCAAATCCTCCATTCAAAAAAGATGAAAAATCAGGATTTTGATCTTGTTTTTCTCCACTTCATCATTGAACACTATTTCCCTGCTCTGTATGCTTCATCTGCGATGCAAAAAACTCACTTCCCACACTCGCAATCTTATTTTGCCCTAGAACCTGCCCTATAGCAGCCACCACAGATTTGAACACATATTGAGAATCCATAAACTTGACTTGGAGCTTGCTTGGATGAACATTTACATCTACTTCATCAGCTGGAACCTGTACAAACAACACTACCATCGGATACTCTCCCGGAGTAATCTGTCTAGAATAGCTATCCATAATTGCTTTTTTGATAATTTTATCTTCAACAGGACGACTATTTACATAAATTTTGATATTTTCAGCTGACCCAAAACGAAGTGAAGCATCAGAAACTACCCCACTAATCTTGATATGCTCCTGCTCAAAATTTAGACTTAAAAGCTTTTCTCTCCAATCTTTTCTAAAAAGTTCTAAAATTCTGACTTCCACACTCTCGCTTGCTTTGAGATCAAAAACGATATTATTATTCTTGATCAGAGTAAAAGCCTTGTCAAAATGCACGATCGCCACATCCAAAAAATACGCATAACAATAGTAGAATTCTGTCTGTGCTGATTTGAGAAATTTGAGTCTCGCTGGTACATTATAAAAAAGATCTTCTACGCTTACCACTGTCCCATGCTCAAACGGCACTGGCAAATGCCTCATGATCGCTTCTTGCCCTCTTCTCTGAAGTTTAGTCCCGATCTCAGCATAAGCTGTCTTAGTCAAGATTGTAATCTTGCTCACTTCTGCAATCGAAGCCAAGGCCTCACCTCTAAACCCATAACTCTCCAGACTCATCAAATCCTTTTCAGAAGAGATCTTACTTGTTGCATATCTTTCTAGCAACAAATCCATATCCGAAAGCTCGATTCCGTTTCCATTATCCTCCACGGACAAAAATGATTTTCCTCCATCATTGATAGTAATTTTGATTGCAGTTGCTCAAGCATCAAGTGAATTTTCAACTAATTCCTTAAGCATATTTGCTGGCCTTTGTACCACTTCCCCAGCCTTAAGTCTATTGATCACATAATCAGGCAACTTATGAATCGCCATTCCTTCCTTTTTCAAAAAAAATAAATTTCAACAAAGAAAAAAAATCTTACTTCCCTTATAATCACCAAAGCCCAATTAAACGAAATTCTCGCAAGGGCTAAAACAAAAACAAAATTCTGACTTTTTCTCTTGTTTTTTCTCTGCAAAAAAGCAATATAGTTTCTTATAACAACTTGAAGTTTTTTATCAAGCTATTTTCTATTTTTATGAAGCAATATCTCCAAAACCTCATTAAACAAAAGGGATTTCGAATCAAGCGATGACTCGTTGGATCAAGTGGATTTTTTATGCTTATTGCAATTCAGACCTACATCAACTATCAAAACATCCTTGTTAATACTGCACTCGTCCAAGATCAAGCTCAAAAAGTTCTCGATGAGATCTCATATTTCAATCATTTTCAGCTCAAATTTCTCAATGCTGATTATGCTCAAAAATTTATTGCTCATGAAAACAATATTCTTTCTGATGGAGAAGCATTGATCACTTTTCATATTGAGACACCCGCTCTAGAACTAACTGGTTCACATACTCCAGATCCAAAAAAATCCCCTCGAGAAGAGCGAAAAACCTTTTTTGACTCAAAACTCAATAGTTAATCCCTTTATCTAAACCAAAAACGATGAAAAAAATCTGATTTCTGATCTTATTTCTCATTTTTTCAGTGATTAGTATAAGTTCTGCTGATTCCAGCTGAGCAAATTTTGAAGATTTTACGCTCAAGCTTGATGCTCTTGGCATCAATATTGCAAGTCTTCGTATACAAGACAAACTTTCTCGTTATCAGCTCACTCGTCTCCTCAATGCTGTTGAATGTCACGACTGTATTTTACCAACTCAGGAAACGATCAATCACTTCAATCAGCCTTTTTGGCAAAATTTCACAACACTTCCCGGAAAAGATTTTCGCGATATCCCCTTTGGCAATGCAAAGCATAATTCCACTAATTATTATTACTGTGTTGCCTATGCTGGAGAGCAAAACTATATGAGGGGATATCCTCTTCAAACTTCTCCTTTTTGTAGTGGTAATTTTTGTGGACAAAGAAGCGTAAGCAAAGGGGAATTTTATCAAACTCTCGTAAACCTCATCGGGACAAGAGTTGCTCCAAGATATACCATTCCACGAAAAGAAATAAAAAACTGGCTTCAAAAGATGGATGCCTCTAAATACGAATTTAGAACTTTTGATAGTGAAGAAATCAAACTTATCAACTCCTCTACTGCTACTTCAACTCCAGCAAGATCTTCACAAGAACTCAATCTCTACCTCAAATACTGTATGTTCAATACTGCTGAATGTGGCTTTAGAAATTTTAATAAGATCAAGAGTGGAATCTGGCCTATAGCTCAGATGAATCTTTTGATCAAAGAAGGAATTATTACCAAAGACGATACCGATCAGATTTCTTCTCCTATTAGTCCAGAGCAAGCCTTGCAGATGCTTTATCAAGTCTATCACCTCCACACACAGTGTGATTTCAACGCAGACTACGACTGTGATGGCATCAAAAACTCACAAGATAACTGCCCTTACAGTTACAATCCCTCACAAGCTGACCTGGACAACGATGCTATAGGTGATGTTTGTGATCCTGACATAGATGGAGATGGAGAATCAAACCCTATAGGATTTGTAGATGATACTTGAAACATCAATTTTGCACTACTCTATGGCAAAAAACTCCAGGACAAAACTCCACTTTGACCTGAGCAACAGGATCAATATCATTTTCTTATTATCGATAGCATCTCGCAAACTCCTCCCTACACCGTCAAAGCACATATCCAAAGTAAGTCTCAACCTAGTAAAATTGAATGGGATTTTGACGATGGAAGCCATAGCCAAGGACTCAGAGCATCACATATTTATGAGCAATGAGGCATTTTTACCATCAGAGCAAAAATAACAGAAAAAAACTGAATGAGTCGTTTGATCAGCACTCAGATCCAGATTCCAGAGACTGAACAAAGCCATTTCCTCTCTCTAAATCAAGTTCTCATCAATGGAAACAAAGCAACAATCACTGCGGATGCCATCTGACCGTTTGACCGCTATGAATGGACAAACTCAGCAACGAAACAGAAACAAACGAGCAGTCAGCTTTCAGCTTTTTCTCCTTCACTCCTTACCTGAGTCAGAAACAATATCACACTCAAAGCATACCAAGCAGGAAAACTTCTCGCTTTTGCCTCAACTGACATCAGAGAACTTAATGGAAAATTTGCAAACGCACTCCTCCAGATTCAACCTCAAACCTATACCCTCAATCAAACTCTCTCACCAATACTGAGACTTTCTTCACTTTCCCTAAGTAATATCGCAACAACTGAGCGAGATTTCTGAGATCAAACGATAGAAAACGAAAAAAGTCTGACACCATCTCATCGTTATACTATCGCTGGTGGATATTCTCTCGTCCAAAAAACTAAGCTCAACAATGGGAAATTCCTCATTTCGACTGCAAGCCTCGCCCTTGCAGATAGCAAAAAGACTATGCCTCAAGCGGTAAATCTCTACTTTCTTTCATTAAATGAAAAAAATCTCAAACTCAGACTTCAACCACTTTTTCCTACCCCTCAGATCACAAAGACAAATCTACAGTTTTCACCTCTAGAAAACATCAGCAAAGAAAATGTCTCTATAGGAGAAACGATTTTTTATCAAATCGGACAAGAGGGTTCCCTCAATATCAAATCCAGCTACCAACTAGGAAATACCATACTCAAATCTGAAAGTGTAGTCAGTACCTCTCGCTCTAGTCTCAATAATATCACCCTCGACGAAAAGACAATGTATTCAGGGCTCAAATGCGATATGGACAAGCAAGGAGTCCCTGATAAATATGATATCGATATTGACGGCGATGGCATTCCAAATCTCCTTGGCCTAATAAAATATGAAAAATCTGACTGTAGCCTCATTCCAGGTGAAAATGTCAATCAAAATCTTTATCAACAGCATTTTGGAGTCTGTTCACTTGATAACTGTCCTTTTGTCTACAATAAAGACCAAGCAGATCTCAATAATAACGGAATCTGAGATGCCTGCGAAGATCTTGCCCCTAAATGTTGAGATGGTAAAATTGATGAGGGAGAATCCTGCCTTTCTTGTCCTCAAGATGTCTGAGAATGCACCTCAATTTGTGGAAATGGGAAAATTGATCCAGGAGAAACTTGTAAAAACTGTCCTCAAGATGTCGGTGAATGTTCTGCTTTCTGTGGAAATGGAAAAATTGAACCGTGAGAAACTTGTAAAACCTGTCCTCAAGATGTCGGTGAATGTTCTGCTTTCTGTGGAAATGGGAAAAGAGAATCTGCTGAAAACTGTACTAATTGTCCTACTGATGTACCTATTTGTTCCTCTTCGTGTGGAAATGGGAAAATTGATCCAGGAGAAGCCTGTGATGATGGCAAACAAAATGGGAAAAACAAAAAATGTTCCCTAGCTTGTACCTTGACCAATTCTCCTTCTCCTCTCTGCTGAAATGGGAAAATCGATCTCTGAGAAACCTGTCTCACCTGTCAAGCAGATCTCAAAGACATCTGTATCACTCCTGCAAATCAAAATCTCTGTGGAAATGGAAAAATCGATCAAGGAGAAACTTGCAAAACCTGTCCTCAAGATGTACAAAGATGTTTCTCGCTCTGTGGAAATGGAATATTAGAAACTCATCTAGGAGAAGAGTGCGATGAAGGTTCACAAAATGGCCAGGGAAAATGTTCAAAAACCTGTACCCTTGCTAATCTCTGTGGAAATGGTAAAATAGACTCAGGGGAAACCTGTATCTCTTGTCCTCAAGATGTAAAAACCTGTGATATCGACGGAGATAAAGTCCCGGATCCTATCGATGAATGTCCAAATATCCCAGGACCGATAAACAATGGAGGTTGTCCAACTCCTCCAATCCAATGCCAAGGAGAAAATTGTGCTCTCGTGCTACCTAACTGCAATAAATGTCCGTGTGAATATGCAGACTTTAGCAATACTTTGCACCAAAACGACAAAGTTAGAGCAAAACTCCGAGACTTACCAACCAACAGTCACTATAACTTCTCAGACTTTGCCCCACTCTCAAACTTTATCTCCCCATAATTCGCTTATGCTCTGATTTTCACAAATCGCTCGCAAAAATCTTGCTCAAAAATTTCAAGGATTTCGTATGATAGGAACACTTGCACTCAATGCTACAAAATCCTACCTAAAAATAGCTGAAAAACCTGATGATATCCTCGAAGAAAATCAGATTTTGACCTGATATGTTAAATTCTCAACCCTCTTTCTCAAAACCTCAGATCAATCTCTCAAAATTCAAATCTTCAAGCAAAAAACAAAGCTTTTGGAGCATATCAATACTCAACTCTCAACTCTCGGCTATCAGCAAAAGATCACCGATCTTCGCATCAAATAATATCAGCTTAATGAAAAAATGGTCTTTATCGGCCATTTTTTCTATTATTAAAATTATTTTTATCCTCTCTTAGTTCATAATTCCCAATTTTTGCAAAATTTTTGTCATTTTCAAAATTTTCTTTTGATAAGGGAACACTTTTGTCTCTACTCACAAATATGATGCGATCAAAAAGAGATGCAATCTACTCGTAATCACAACATCTGCAGATTTTATCCTTTGTAAAAAGCTTCAAAAATCTGACTCCCAGTCGAGTATTTCTATTTTTATCCCAAGATCTTCTTCTAAACGCCTATGATATTGTAAATCATTATACACTGGAGAATCACCCTTACTAACAGGGACATACAGCAACTGATACCCTTTGGATAACATACCTTTACATTCAGAGAGGAGATCTGGATAAAATTTTGATCCATTTTTATTGAGATTGATGAGAGCGGTTTTTCATTGACGAGAATATGACTTTTTGACGGTTTTTCGATCTTGTGCAAATCGACTCGTATCCATAAAAAACTCAGCATTCTGATAGCCAAATTTGTGCAAAGCTGCCACCGATTCCTCATCACGTGCGTAAATTGCACTACTCTGCTTCAAAAGTCGCTCAAAAAGCTTGATATTAAGGACTTTTTGAGGAACTTGTATCCCTCACATGAGATAAACAGGGATTTTTCTGAGTTTATCGATCAAAGGAGTAAGTGCAAGATTCCAGTATCGATAAGCATTTTTACTTTCCTCAGTCAATATTTCCCCACCTCAAATAATCACTGCATCCACCTGTCTATAGGTTACCATTTCTCTCACACAAGCAGTCAAAAAATAGTCTAAACCTGATCTTATCCCCTTGGGAAACTCGTGAAGATAAGTGATATCCTCCATATCTGGAAATTGATCAAAAAACTCCTTCAATCGCTGAGGATCATAGGCTGAAATCAGAATTTTTTTCTTTTGTTTTTGCAAAAGACGAATGGTTCCGAGTAAGATCAGCTCATCTCCCATATTTTTGTAGCTCCAGTTTCCCAAGATGAGGACACGCTCTCAGGAAATGACAAGGTTTTCATTGATAGTAAGCATATTGTATTCTCTTAGTATAAAGTATATAGATCTTTTCCAGTCTATGATTTTTCCCAAACATGTCAAGAAAATCTCTCCTCCCCCTAATTTTCAAAAAAATCTCATATTTAATTTGCAAATCTCAAAAAGATTCTTATACTAGTTTCCGGTGTAAAATATCTGATCCAACTAAAAAGTATCGTCCACCTTAGACGAATGCCTTGGACACCATCAGACTTCTTTTATTTTTTATCATATGTGATACTTATGACAACGATCGATGTAAGAAAATTTGTCTATGAAAACATTACTCCTTATACAGGAGATGCATCTTTTCTCTCAGGTCCTACCGAAAGAACTAAGGAACTTTGGGAAGAAGTAAAAAAATGTCTCAAAGAAGAAAGAGACGGAAATGGGCTTAGATCTGCTGATCCTGAAACGATTTCAACGATCACTTCACACAAACCTGGATACATCAAAAAGGAACTTGAAACTATCGTAGGGCTCCAAACTGATGCTCCATTGAGAAGAAGTATCAAACCATTTGGATGAGTGAGAGTAGTAGAAAATGCTCTCAAGGAAAGAGGAATTGAACTTGCTCCTAGAGTAAAAGATATCTTCCATTATGCAAAAAATCACAACGATGCAGTATTCTCAGCATATGATGCTGAATCTAGACTCTACAGATCAAAGCATATCGTAACTGGACTCCCAGACAATTATGCTAGAGGTAGAATCATCGGAGACTACAGAAGACTTGCACTTTACGGAGCTGATGCACTCATAGCAGCAAAAAAAGCTGACTTTGAGGCTATTGGTGGTGATATGACCGATGCAAAAGTAAGACTCAGAGAAGAAATTTCACTACAAATCTCTGCTCTCAAGGATATTGTAAAGATGGCAGCTGATCATGGATTTGATGTTTCTAGACCAGCAGAAACTGCTCAAGAAGCTATCCAATGGACTTACTTTGCTTACCTTGCAGGTATTAAAGAACAAGATGGAGCTGCGATGTCTCTTGGAAATGTATCTTCATTCCTAGATATCTATATTGAAAGAGACCTTCAATCAGGAAAAATTACAGAAGCTGAAGCTCAAGAATTTATCGATCACTTTGTGATGAAACTCAGACTCGTAAGACATCTCAGACCAGGAGCTTACGATGAAATTTTTGGTGGAGATCCTACTTGGGTAACTGAATCTATTGGAGGAATGTTCCACGATGGAAAAACAAAGGTAACCAAGACTTCATTCAGATTTCTTCAAACTTTGTACAACCTTGGCCCTTCTCCAGAACCAAATCTAACTGTACTTTGGTCAAATGCTTTGCCAGAAGGATTCAAGAAGTTCTGTGCTCAGGTTTCTATCGATACTTCATCTGTTCAATACGAAAACGATGATATCATGAGACCTATTAGAGGAGGTGATGACTATGGTATCGCATGTTGTGTATCATATCAAGAGATCGGAAAAAGAATCCAGCACTTTGGTGCAAGATGTAACCTCGGGAAAACCCTTCTCCTTGCTATCAATGGAGGTAAAGAGGAAGATGAAGGAGTACAAGTAATGGATCCTACACTTTTTGAATCTGTAGATAATGAAGATGGAAGTCTGAATTATGACAAGGTTTGGGCTAACTTCAAAAAGGCTATGGAAAATGTAGCAAGAGTATATGCAAAAACCATGTACATCATCCACTACATGCACGACAAATACTACTATGAAAAAGCACAAATGGCATTTATCGACTCAAATTATGGAGTAGATATTGCCTATGGTATTGCAGGTTTGTCAATTGTAGCTGATTCTCTTTCTGCTATCAGATTTGCAAAAACTAAAGCAATCAGAGATGAAAATGGAGTTGCTAAATCATTTGAGACTGAGGGAGAATTCCCAATGTATGGAAATGATGATGATAGAGTAGATACTATGGCTGTAGAAGTACAAAAGTTCTTTATGGAAGAGCTTAGAAAGTATAAGGCTTATAAAGATGCTACTCCTACCCTCTCTCTCCTTACTATCACCTCAAATGTAATGTACGGTAGAAATACAGGAGCTACCCCAGATGGAAGAAAAGCTGGAGAACCTTATGCGCCAGGAGCAAACCCAATGCACGGTAGAGATCATTCAGGAGCGATTGCTTCACTCAACTCAGTTGCAAAGCTTGACTACCACTACTCTCAAGATGGTATCTCAAATACCTTCTCTATGATTCCAACTTCACTAGGACAGGTAAGAGATGAACAAATCGAAAACCTTGTATCAGTAATGGATGGATACTTTGGAAAAGGAGCTCATCACCTCAATGTAAACGTACTTACAAGAGAAACTCTTATGGATGCCTACGAACACCCAGAAGAATATCCACAGCTCACTATTAGAGTATCTGGATATGCAGTAAACTTTGTAAGACTCTCAAAAGCTCATCAGCTTGAAGTAATTGAGAGAACCTTCCATACCAAGATGTAATCAAAAACTAAGATAAACACACTCTGAAGTCAGACTTTGGAGTGTTTTTTTAAACAAAAAGGACGATACATTATAAAAAAAGACCACCATAGGAATACCTACAGTGGTCATTTTGTCGTTAGAGGTAATGAACCTCTAGAGGCTCAATAGCAATCTCCTCAGAGATAATACCTGAAATCAGGTAATTATTTTGACGGAGGATCTTCAAGATCCATACTGCAAAGAGCAAATCCTCTCGAGGATCACTCTCCAAGAAACGATCAGGTAGTCTGATCATAACCTTGCGGAGATAGAGCCTATTACCAGCAATATCGATAGACTCAGATTCAGCCTGTGAACTGAAATCATCTGACTTGCGTTGTGTGAAGAAACAGCTAAGTAGCCCATTCTCCAAGGTGATGCTCGCAGCTTTGCTATAAAGCTGTTTGGTGCGAATCAGTTCATTCTCAAGAGAAGATTTCGTTATTTGGTAATGTGCAACGATCTCATTTTTGAGATCAAAAGTACCGCAGTCATCTCCTCTACTCTTGATAGCTTGATCTATCTTGTCTAGTGCAGCTAGCATAGCTTGTTCACCGTTCTCGATACTTTCTTGACAAACGATAGTGAGATCAGCGAAGAGCTTGGTCTTGCTGAGGTTGCCATTGAGGAAGTCCTCAATAAGCTCGAGTTGTTTTCTACTCATAAATATTTATATTAAATGGTTATTATTACCAAAAGGATACTATATCGTTTTATACTATATTGTCAAGGAAAAATAAACAAAAAAAATCAGACTTTAGATTTTGTTAATATCGGAAATGTTAATTTAAGTCAGAAGTATTATATCCAAAAAATCTAACTTGTAAAAAGGAAAAACTAATAATCATCTCATTTAAGTTTCAAATCAGAGTAAGGAGAAAATCTCTCAACAAAAAAAGCCCCACTGAGAGACAGTAGAGCTCTTTTGATTGAAAACAAGCTAGTAAGGAGGATAAAACTGAGACTCTAAATCACGTCCAAGTGTGCAAATCCTCTCAAGGATTGTAAGTGTCAATCTTGCACTAAATTCATTATGCTCCTGCTGATGTACTTTTTGTACCGCAGCATAAAGCTTGGTATAGGAATTTTGGTCAGGTTGATTGAGAATCTGGGCGAGCTCGAGAGCATCATCCAGCTCTTTACCAAAGAACAAATCATTTAGCCGAGTTTCAACGATCTGTTGCCATCGCTTGAGATAGCGAGGTTCGAGGATTTCTGCTCCTTGATACAAATAGTACTGGAGGAGCTCAGAGTTTGACTGAGGCTTTTTTTTCTTTTTTCTACTCATAGGTAAGAGTATCCCATAAGATCCACTAATGGATAGGCATTGGATACGATAGGCCTTTTGTTAGACAAATATTTATTTACGAGCTTACAGTACCAAAAATCACTAAAAAGTCAAGAGGAAATACTCTTGATTTAATATTCCTAATTAATAGAATTCTTTTGATTTTTTTATTTTATCTAAAAAAAACATCATGATCAAAAAGCCGTTAGCTCTAGGGGCAATACTCGTTTTGCTAGCAAATACTTTTCCTTTATCCCTCTTAAACTCTGTTTTTGCACAGACTCCTCAAGATCCAGAAAGCACCTGCTCTTATTGAGGTTCTCCAGTAACTGAGAATGGAGTCCTAAAGTGTAGATTTCAAAGAAATTACGAATGAATCTGAGCTAGTAATATTACTACTTATAATATCAGCAATCTCTTGCTTCGTACTCCTGAAACTAAAAATCAGGAAGATATACGTAGTAAATTTAATACAGATACAAACTCTCCTAACCTATCTTTCCTTTTTAGTGATTATAAAATTCCAATTGAACAAAGACCAAACCGGGTAATATTCAAGGAAGAAGTTATTCCTGATTGTGCGGCTACCAATTCCGATAGAGCATCTTGTCATGGTTATGTAGAATATACAAGAAACATAATAGTTGAAAACTGACCTAAAGAGTATTTATTCAATTTCCGTGGAGATGACCTATTACAGCTTTTTATCGATGGAAACGATATCACAAAGTTTGATTGGAATGATTGAGGAGGCTGGAATAATCAATATCTTATCCCTGTGAAATTAGATACTGGAAATCATACTATTACATTTAGGCAGACAAATGTGGCAAATGGTTGAACATTTAATGGTACAAGTAATGTAGTATTTACAGATATCTCTTGACCTTATGATCAGGGGACTTTCTATAACGGTAATTCTCTCAAAACAGCAGATGAGATTGCAACTGCTATCAATGCACTCACTACAGCAGAATATCAAGCTAAGCAACTTCCAAATCGTTATGATATCTCAACAAACAAAGCTAGTATAGCAACTTGTAAGACAGAAAACATTATTGATCCAAGCGGAATCCTACCTGCTGAGATGAGAAACAAGTTTAAAATTGATTTTCCTGCCAGAATGTGTGTATATGATTACGATATTACACCAATAGGTACCATCTCAGCGGATATAACAACACCAACTACAAATAATGTAGTCTTGACTCTGACTACTAATATCGATCTACCTGAGGTACAATGATGGACAAAAACCACAGCCAATACCTACACTAAGACAGTTAATACAAATACTACCTATACTGCAAATCTTGTAAACGGATCAAAAACAGGAACTGCATCTTATGAGGTAACGAATATTGACCATACACCACCAACTGGATCTGTAGACACAGAACCTACAAACTATACTAATGGATCAATTACCTTGATCTTAAATGTAAACAAGCCTATCCAGAATCCAGGTAATTGATGGACAAAAGATCCACAAAATAACTTAAGGTACACAAAGACATTTTGAGCTAATGAAGCCGGAAACTTTACAGTAACCGACTTAGCAGGTAATACTTCTACAACGATCAACTATTCAGTTTCTAAGATCGACAAACTCAAACCAGTAGTGACTTCATTTGATCTCTCAGGAGATCCAAAGCTCGTGACTTCACTTACAGTAAATACAATCACAGCAAACGATGCTCCAGCTGATGCTTCAAATGCCTCAAGTGGAATTTCTAGTTACAAGTGTAGTCTCAATGGAAATACTGCTGTATCTTGTACTCTACCTTATACCTTCACAAATCTTCAACAGGGAAATAATACACTTAGAATTATTGCTATCGATAATGCAGGAAATGAATCTGATCCTAAAGATCAAAGTGTTACTGTAGATACTCTCCCTCCTGTTTGCTGAACCTGGACAAAAAGTACAGAAACTCTGACTAATCAGAATGTTATCTTTACTTTAAACGGATCTTCAGATGCCACTTCAGGTCTCAAACCACTTACAAACAATACTTGTACTGTAGAACATAATGGAGGAACTTGTAGTATTACTATCGAAGATAATGCAGGGCATACTACTATTTGTAGATCTCCAGTTGTAGAGAATATCGATAAAGAAAACCCTACAATGGAATCACTTAATACTAAGGATAGTGCCACTTTGATTAAGAAAACTGAGGTAGAAATCAACTTTGCTGGAAAAGACAACGCAGGAATCAAAAAATATCAGTGCCAACTCAATAATGGGAACTGGACTGATTGTACAGCTCCATTTACGGTTACAAATCTCACCGAATGAACTAATACTATCAAAGTGAAAGCTATTGATAATGCAGGGAATGAATCTAATGAAAAGGAAGTAAGTGTTGTATCAGATCATACTGCTCCTGTTATCACACTCGAAAACTGAGATTTGACTTTGATTCACAATGTTGATGCTTATAAACCAGCAAATGCTTCTTGTAAAGATATCGATACCTCTTGTACGGTAACTAAGTCTTGAACTGATGTACCAGCAGAGATTGAAAAACTCAAAGGACAGGCAATTAAGGATTCAGTAACGTTTACAGAAGTCTTTACTGCAACTGATAAAGCAGGAAACAAAAGTCAGAGAACAAGAACGATCAATCTTATTCCAGCAGATTTTCCAAAAATTACTCTCATTGGATCACCAACCGTTACTCAAGAGCTTGGAACTCCATATACCGATGCTGGAGCAACTGCAGAGGACAAGCAAGATGGAAATATTACCACAAATATTGTTATAAATAATCCAGTTCAAGATAAGCTTTGAACTTA